>NZ_VMHH01000007.1:0-137662 GCF_007559235.1 Corynebacterium gottingense
TCACAAGCAGCGCCACCGGCACACACCAACCACACCAAAAGTGCAGCCAGCACAACACAGGCACGCAACCAATCCACAAACAAAAGTACATTGGCACACTATCGAGTTCTCAAACAACACACGCACATTTACCCACCACCGGGCGAATCACCCGGCAGCTGTAAAAAGCGACTTTATCGACACTACACAAACCACAATCCGAAAGTCAAATCCTTGACCCAACCGGACCGAAGTCCATATTTTCTTATGTCGGCCAGCGATCGTTTTCCTGACCGCCGTCTCACCAGTCCCACTCCCTTGCGGAGTCTGTCTGGCGGGGCGTTGTCGGTCTCGCTGACTCACATAAAGTTACACACACCCAAACACCAACACAAATCCCCAGCGTACGGGGCATAAATCGCGCGTTAAAGATGTCACTTAAACACGCTTACGCAAGCGAACGCTCGATCTTGCCGCCGAGCTCGTTGATCTGCTCGACAAACTTGGGGTATCCGCGGTCAATGTGGTGGACATCGTGCACGGTCGTCTGCCCATCGGCGACCAGGCCAGCGAGCACGAGTCCGGCGCCGGCGCGAATATCGCTGGACCACACGTCAGTGGATGAGAGGTGTTCCACTCCCCTGATGACCACGTGGTGGCCGTCGACATTGGCGTCGGCACCCAGGCGAAGCATCTCGTCGACAAAGCGGAAGCGGGCCTCGAACACATTCTCCGTGATCACGGTGACGCCCTCGGCGACCGCGCTGATTGCGATGGCCATGGGTTGCAGATCCGTCGGGAACCCGGGGAACGGCAACGTCTGGTAGTCCACCGCCTTGGGGCGCTGGTCCATGCGGACGCGGAACCCGTTGTCGTAGGTTTCCACGTTCGCGCCCGCGAGCTTGAGCTTGGACAGCGCAAGGTGCAGGTGGCGCGGGGCGATACCGGTCACGGTGATGTCGCCGCGGGTGATCGCGGCCGCGTATGCCCAGGTACCTGCCACGATACGGTCGCCCACCACGGAGTGCTCGGTGGGACGCAGCTTGTCCACACCGTCGATGGTGATGGTGGAGGTGCCAGCGCCGCTGATCTTCGCGCCCATGGAGTTAAGCATGTTGCAGAGGTCGACAACCTCGGGCTCGCGCGCGGCGTTGTCCAGCACCGTTTGCCCCTCCGCAAGGACGGACGCGGTGAGGATGTTCTCGGTCGCGCCGACAGACGGAAAGTCCAGACTGATCTTCGCGCCCGTGAGCGTCTCGGCGCGCGCGACGACGGCGCCGTGCTCGATGTGCGTCGTAGCACCCAGCTTTTCCAGGCCGGATTGGTGCATATCCAGCGGTCGCGACCCGATCGCGTCGCCGCCCGGCAGCGCCACATATGCCTCATGGCAGCGCGCCACCAACGGCCCGAGCACGGCGACGGAGGCGCGGAACTGGCGTACTGCGTCGAAGTCGGCGCGGGGAGAGACGGTGGCCGGGGTGGTAATGCGGACGGTCGAGCCGTCGATGTCGACGTCACAGCCGAGCCCGATGAGCACGTCGCGCATGAGCGGAACGTCGAGGATTTCGGGGCAGTTGTGCAGCGTCGTCGTACCCTCCGCCAGGAGTGCCGCGGCCATCAGCTTCAGCACACTGTTTTTCGCGCCGTCGACCTTGACCACGCCTTCGAGTCGGTTACCGCCAGTTACAAGAAATCGCTCTTTCACGGGGCCTACTGTACTCAACTCGGGGTGCAGCGTGGCGTCGATAAGCAAAAAGCTTTACGGCAAGGCACCGATGCGGCGCGCGGCGTTGACCGCCTCGTAGCGGGTGTGCGCGCCGAGTTTGCGCATCACGCTGCGCAGGTAGGACTTGACGGTCTCGGCGCCGATGCCCATTTCTTCGGCCGCCTCAACGTTGGTGTGGCCGAGCGCGACGCAGGACAGCACGTCCAGCTCGCGGGCCGAAAGCTTGGTCGACTGCTTGACGCGGACGGGTGAGACCATTTGGTCACAAAGCTGCTCGAGCTCCTTGCGGAGTGCGTCGTCGTCGACCCGGTTGGCCAGCATGCGCAACTTGGAGTGCGTGGAGCGGATCTGCTCCCACTCCGCGCCGTTCATCACGCGCCCCACCTTGGCCGTCCCCTTGCCCCCGTCGGCGTTGCGAAGCGCGGCGTTCACGGCCAGCTCCTGCTCGAGGGTGCGCGCCGTCATCGCAACCTCCTCGATCACCTTCTCCCCCAGCCGCACCGGCGAGTGGACGCCAACGTAGAGGACACCGCGAATATCGCGCAGCACGATGACCGGGACAGCGACAACGGAGTGCAGCCCCTCGTCCTGGATCTGCTTGTCGTACTCGTGTGAAATGACCGCCGCACGCGTGTAGTCCGAGACGCCAACGGCGCGGCGCGTACTCACCACGCGACCGCCAACGCCGGAGCCGCTGTCCAGCACGAGGTCCTGCAGCGCGGGAGTGCGCAGCCCGATCCACTGGGTGATCTGCAGCCTGCTGTCCGGTAGCAGCGTGCCGTACATGGCAACGGGGATGCCGGTCGCCGTCTTCAGCGCCGTCAGGGCTGCCCGAATCGCATCGTCATCGTCCTTGATCCGCTGTGCGTCCATGGTCATTGCTGTTGAGCCTTCCACCCATCTGAGTGTCCCCACGGGGTCACCCGCGAGTTGAACTTGACGTTGAATCCCAACCATCATAACGCGACTTTGGGGGTAGCCAAAGTTCACCCCTCCCGCTGTATTCACACGCGCGGGTGTGGTTTTTGGGGGCGGCGGGCCTTCGCTTATCGACGCCCCCGCGCCCCTCCCTCACACTAGCTAGACCATTCAGTCTATCGCCGTGAGACTACATTGTCTGTTTTATCCGTGTATAGTTGGCCGCACAACGGATTTGGATATGAACAGCAAGGAGCTGATCACCATGGCAAAGATCGCCAACAACGTCCTCGAGCTCATCGGCAACACCCCGCTCGTTGAACTGCACGGTGTGTCCAAGGATTCCAAGGCCCGCGTGCTGGCCAAGCTGGAGTTCTACAACCCGGCAAACTCGGTGAAGGACCGCATTGGTAAGGCCATCATTGAGGCCGCTGAGAAGTCCGGCGACCTGAAGCCGGGCGGCACCATCGTCGAGGCAACCTCCGGCAACACCGGCATCGCCCTCGCACTGGCTGGCGCGGCCAAGGGCTACAAGGTCATCCTGACCATGCCGGAGACCATGTCCATTGAGCGTCGCGTGGTCCTGCGCGCGTTCGGCGCAGAGATCGTCCTCACCCCGGGCGCAGCCGGCATGAAGGGCGCCGTGGAGAAGGCCGACGAGATCGTGGCTAATGATGAAGGCGCGATCCTGGCTCGCCAGTTTGAGAACGAGGCCAACCCGGCCATCCACTACGCCACCACCGGCCCGGAGATTTGGAACGACACCGACGGCGAGGTCGACATCCTCGTCGCGGGTGTGGGCACCGGCGGCACCATCTCCGGTGCCGGCAAGTACCTCAAGGAGCAGAAGCCGGACGTGAAGAACGTGGCCGTCGAGCCCGCTGCGTCCCCGCTGCTGTCCACCGGCGAGGCCGGCCCGCACAAGATCCAGGGCCTGGGCGCCAACTTCATCCCGGGCACCTTTGACCGCAACCAGATCGACGAGATCATCACCGTCTCCAACGAGGACGCCGTGTCCACCTCCCGCGAGCTGGCTCGCGAGGACGCCGTCCTCGCCGGCATCTCCGCCGGCGCGAACGTGAAAGCCGCACTCGAGCTGGCCGAGCGCCCGGAGAACGAGGGCAAGACCATCGTGGTCATCATCCCGGACTTCGGTGAGCGCTACGTCTCCACCATCCTCTACGAGGACATCCGCGACTAGCGGAAGCGTTGGCCGCGGACTGCGCGGCGTCGAAAAGCACCACGAGCCTGAACTGAACTGAACTGGCCCCGTGGTGCTTTTTTATTTGCGCGCTTGTCCGAGAAGAGTCGGTAGACTACCCGTCATGCTGAGCGTAATTTCCCGCATGAGAGAAGACCTGGCCAACGCCAGGGAGCACGACCCCGCAGCGCGCGGCGATCTGGAAAACGCGGTGGTGTATTCAGGGCTGCACGCGATCTGGGTCCACCGCGTCTGCCACTGGATGTGGGAGCGGGAATGGAAGGGCGCGGCGCGCATCCTCGCGCAGGCCAACCGCTTTTTTACCGGAATTGAGATCCACCCGGGCGCGATCATTGGCCGCCGATTCTTCATCGACCACGGGATGGGCATTGTCATCGGCGAGACCGCCGAGATCGGCGACGGCGTCATGCTTTACCACGGCGTCACCCTCGGCGGGCAGGTGCTGACGCAGACGAAGCGGCACCCGACGATTGGAGACAACGTCACCATTGGCGCGGGCGCGAAGGTGCTCGGGCCCGTCACGATCGGGGCGAACTCGGCCGTCGGCGCAAACGCCGTGGTGACCAAGGACATCCCCGAGAACTCCATTGCCGTGGGCATCCCGGCGAAGGCGCGCGAGCGCAAGGATACGGAGCTGCGGCGCCTGGTGGACCCGGACAGCTACTTCGACAACGGGCAGTACGTCATCTAGGAGCGCTTACTCCACCAGGTCCTTGTACTCCGGATTCTGCACGATGTAGCGGGCGACCGCCGGGCAGGAGGGGACAACGCTGAGGTTGTCCCCGCGGACGTCGTCAAGCGCGAACTTGATCAGCGGCTTGGACAGGCCCTCGCCGCGAAACTTCGGGTCCACGACGGTGTGCGGCAGCTCGCGCGCGGAGCCGCTGTCCTTGTAGGTGGCAAAACCGGCGAGCTCGCCGTCCACATGGATCTCGTACTGACTCTTGTCCTCATTCTTGGACAGTTCCACGTTTGCTTGTGAAGTCTCGGGCATGATCGCTCCTTCTGAGAAGTCCGTCAGAGAGTGTTCGCTCAATCGGTGGCCCAGCCTACCGAAAGCACGAAGCCCCTCCACATTGTGGAGGGGCTGGGGTGTGGCTAGAGCCAGGATCGAACTGGCGACCCCACACTTTTCAGGCGTGTGCTCTACCGACTGAGCTATCTAGCCAGAACTGCTCAGGCAGTTCAGCGACCCTGACGGGACTTGAACCCGCGACCTCCGCCGTGACAGGGCGGCGCGCTAACCAACTGCGCCACAGGGCCATTATTGTGTTGTCTGTGCGATTCCTTCAGTGTGTCGCACTGTCGCTCGCACGAGTTGATACATTACACAGACCCCGTGCGGGCAAGCAAATCGCCTGCGCAGACCCCATTTCTGGGCGGCGCGCTTGGACTCCTGCATTGCGAGGTACCGCCCGGTCTCGGACCCGGTGTGCGCATGCTTGTCCGCGAGCTCTCGCGCCGTTCCCGCAGCCACCACCTTGTCACCAGCAGAGCCGGCACCCGGGCCGAGGTCGATGACGTAGTCCACGCGCGAGACCAGCGCCAGGTTGTGCTCGACGACGATGACGTCGTGGGCATCTGCTGCGGCTACCTGGTGGTTCACACCGTGGAGTGTAGCCCTCGCAGATGCTTATCGACGCCCACGCAGCCGCCCCTACCCGTACACCTTCTTCCCGGCGACCCAGGTCTGCCAGGTGATCGGCATACCGGGCCGGTACGCCAGGTTGATGGCGTTGTCGGCGTCCAGGATGTGCAGATCCGCCGCCGCGCCCGGCGCGAGCGTGCCCTTCGCGGGGCGGCCCTGCGGGTCCTTGCCGCCACCGACGTCGTGGCGCCGCAGCGCCTTCGCGCCGCCGGTGGTGGCTGCCTCGATGGCCTCGTCGAGGGTGAGGCGCTGCTGCAGGACCGCGGTGGTCACGCAGAAGTTCATCGAGGAGGTGAAGGACGTGCCCGGGTTGAGGTTGGAGGCGATGGCGACGGTGGCGCCGGCGTCGAGAAGCGCTCGGCCCGGCGCGAGCTCCTCGCGCGTGGACAGGTCGCAAGCGGGCAGCAGCGTGGCGACGGTGTCGGAACCGGCGAGGAGCTGAATGTCCTCGTCGGAAAGGTAGTTGACGTGGTCGACGCTGGCGGCGCCCTGCTCCACGGCGAGCTTCACGCCGGGGCCCTCGCCGAGCTGGTTGCCGTGGACGCGCACGCCCAGACCCGCGGCCTTGCCGGCCTCAAGGACGCGGCGGGACTGCGCCTCGTCGAACGCGCCGCGCTCGCAGAAGACGTCGATCCACTGCACGTGGTCCTTCACCGCCTCCAGCATCGGGCCGACGACCTGCTCGAGGTACTCGTCGGCCTCCTCCCCCGGCGGCACGAGGTGGGCGCCGAGGAAGGTGACCTCGTCGACGTGGCGCGAGGCCACGCGCGCGGCCTCCGCCTCGGACTCGACGTTGAGGCCGTAGCCGGTCTTAGTCTCGAAGGTGGTGGTGCCCAGCGCGTGGGCGGCTGCGACGCGCTCGGCCACCAGCTGGTCCAGGCGCTCCTCGCCAGCGGATCGGGTGGCCTCCATGGTCACGGCGATGCCGCCGGCGGCGTAGGACTCGCCGGCCATGCGGGCCTCGAACTCCTCGGCGCGGTTGCCGTCGAAGACCATGTGCGTGTGCGAGTCCACCCAGCCGGGCAGGACGGCGCGGTTGCCCACGTCCACGGTTTCGGCGTTGCTTGCCTCCGCCGGGGCTTCGTCGGCGGGGCCGGCCCAGGCGACCACGCCATCGTCGATAAGCAATGCGGCGTCTTTGATGGTCCCGAGCTCTGAGACGGTGCGGAGCTCTGAAATTCCGGTGATAAGGGTGCTCATGGGTTCCTTTCTACTTGTCGCGCGCGTGGAACTCCATGGGGATGCGCACGCCGCGCTCTTTGGCCACCTCGTTGGCACGGGAGTAGCCGGCGTCCACGTGGCGGATCACGCCCATGCCCGGGTCGTTGGTCAGCACGGCCTTGAGCTTCGCCTCGGCGAGCTCGGTGCCGTCGGCGACGGTGACCTGGCCGGTGTGGATCGAGCGGCCCATGCCCACGCCGCCGCCGTGGTGAATGGACACCCAGGTCGCGCCGCCGGAGACCGCGGTCATGGCGTTGAGCAGCGGCCAGTCAGCAACGGCGTCGGTGCCGTCGAGCATGGACTCGGTCTCGCGGTACGGGGAGGCCACAGAGCCGGAGTCCAGGTGGTCGCGGCCGATAACAATCGGCGCCTTGACCTTGCCTTCCTTGACCAGGTTGTTAAAGATCACGCCGGCTTTGGCGCGCTCGCCGTAGCCCAGCCAGCAGATGCGCGCCGGCAGGCCCTCGAACTCGACGTATTCCTCGGCCGCGTCGAGCCAGCGGTGCAGGTGCTCGTTGTCCGGGAATGCCTCCTTGATGGCCTGGTCGGTGACCTTGATGTCCTCCGGGTCGCCGGACAGCGCGACCCAGCGGAACGGGCCGAGGCCCTCACAGAACAGCGGGCGGATGTACGCCGGGACGAAGCCCGGGAACTCGAAGGCGCGGGTGTAGCCGGCCTTGCGCGCCTCGTCGCGGATGGAGTTGCCGTAGTCGAACACCTCGGCACCCTCGTCCTGGAACTCCACCATCGCCTGGACCTGCGTGGCCATGGCCTCGCGAGCCTTCTTGGTAAAGGTGGTCGGGTCCTCGTCCGCCTCGGCGTTCCAGCTCTCAAACGGGATCTCAGTGGGCAGGTAGGACAACGGGTCGTGCGCGGAGGTCTGGTCCGTGACGATGTCCACGGTCAACTCGCCCGCGCGGTGGCGGCGCAGCATCTCCGGGAAGACCTCTGCAGCGTTGCCCACCAGGCCGACGGACAGGGCGCGCTTCTCCTCCTTCGCCTCGGTGACCAGCTTGATGGCCTCCTCGAGGTCAGTCGTGACCTCGTCGAGGTAGCGCTTGCCCTGGCGACGCTTCAGGCGGGCCTCGTCGACGTCCACGATGAGGCAGGCGCCGCCGTTAAGGGTGACGGACAGCGGCTGCGCGCCGCCCATGCCACCGCAGCCGCCGGTCAACGTGAGGGTGCCGGCGAGGGTGCCGTCGAAACGCTTCTTCGCCACCGCCGCGAACGTCTCGTAGGTGCCCTGCAGGATGCCCTGGGTGGCAATGTAGATCCAGGAACCGGCCGTCATCTGGCCGTACATCATCAGGCCCTCGTCCTCGAGCTTGCGGAAGTGCTCCCAGTTCGCCCAGTCTCCGACCAGGTTGGAATTGGCAATGAGCACGCGCGGGGCCCACTCGTTGGTCTTCCACACGCCAACCGGCTTGCCGGACTGCACCAGCAGCGTCTCGTCGGACTCGAGGTCCTTCAGAGTTTCCACAATCGCGTCGAACGCCTTCCAGCTGCGCGCGGCGCGGCCGGTGCCGCCGTAGACGACGAGGTCATCCGGGCGCTCCGCAACCTCCGGGTCGAGGTTGTTCTGCAGCATGCGCAGCGGGGCTTCAGTCTGCCAAGACTTCGCGGTGATGTCAGTGCCTCGCGGTGCACGGACCTCGCGCGCGCCTTCAGACCAGTTCTTCGCCATGGAAATGTCCTTTCGTGTTGTCCAACCGACTTACGGTAATGAGAGTAACGGTCATCACAAGAGGACAAAAGGGTGATATACGGTGGGGTGTCTCGTATGCGAGACACCCGCGAGCCCCTACCGCAGCTCGCCGACCACGGCTTCCACGGCCGCCACGTAGTCACCGCCCTTCACCAGCTGCACGGAATGCTCCATCTCCGGAGCCAGGACACGGTCCGTCGCGGGGGCGTCGACAAGCGCACGAAGCGCCCCAATTGCTGCCGCGGTACCGGCTGCCGGTTCGCCCTCGCGCATGTCCAGGGCGCGCGCGGCGGTGAGGATCTCCACGGCGAGCACACGCTGCAGCCCGTCAACGCTGCGGCGCAGCTTGCGCCCCGCGGCCCAACCCATGGACACGTGGTCCTCCTGCATCGCGGACGATGGGATCGAGTCGGCGGAAGCGGGCGTGGCGTTTCGCTTGAGCTCGCTGACAATTCCGGCCTGCGTGTACTGCGCGATCATGTGACCGGAGTCCACGCCGGGGTCGTCGGCGAGGAAGGCGTTGAGCCCGCGGTTGCGGGCCGGGTCAAGGAAGCGATCGGAGCGGCGCTCGCTTATCGACGCCAAGTCGGCGACCACAATGGCCAAGAAGTCCAACGCGTAGGCCACCGGCGCGCCGTGGAAGTTGCCGTTGGAGGACACTCGGCCGTCCTTGGTCACCACCGGGTTGTCGATGGCGGAGGCGAGCTCCCGGTTCGCCACGGCGGTGACGTGCGCGAGCGTGTCGCGCAAGCCGCCGGCAACCTGCGGCGTGCAGCGCACGGAGTACGCGTCCTGCACGCGGGTGGCCTTGAACTCCTCGCGCGCGGCCGCCAAAATCGGCGAGCCAGCAGCCACGGTGCGGATGTTGTAGGCGGCGTCGGCCTGCCCCGGGTGCGGGCGCAGCTGCTGGAGGTCGTCGTCGAACACGGTGAGCGTGCCGGTGAGCCCCTCCACGGTCATGGCGGTCGCGATGTCGGACACCTTGGCAGCTTCGCGCAGGTCCGCGATGGCCAGGCACAGCATGCCGAGCATGCCGTCGGTGCCGTTGATGAGTGCCAGGCCCTCCTTCTCGCGCAGGACGAGCGGCTCAATCCCCGCCTGCGACAGCGCGTCGGCCGCTGGCACGACCTCGCCGCCTCGCACGCGGACCTCGCCCTCCCCCAGCAGGGCGAGCGCGCAGTGGGCCAGCGGCGCGAGGTCGCCGGAGCAGCCGAGCGAGCCGTACTCGCGCACGACCGGGGTGATGCCCGCGTTCAGCGCCGCCGCGTACGTCTCTGCAACGACGGGGCGAACGCCGGTGCGGCCCGTGCACAGGGTGGACAGGCGCAGCAGCATGAGCGCGCGGATGACCTCTTCCTCGACCTCGGGGCCAGAGCCGGCTGCGTGGGAGCGCACGAGCGAGACCTGCAGCTGGGCGCGCAGCTCCTCGGGGATGTGGCGGGTGGCAAGCGCGCCGAAGCCGGTGGAGACGCCGTAGACGGGAGTGGGGTCTGCGGCGAGTTCCTCGATGCGTGTGCGGGTGGTGGCGATTTCTTCGAGCGCGGCCGGGTCGATGGCCACCTCAGCGCCGTGGCGGGCGACGGCGACGACGTCCTCGATGGTCAGTGCGCCGATTCCTACTGAAACTGTCTGCTTGTTTGTCATGGGCGCGATAATAGACCATGAATGTGTTCAATCTCATAACTGGCCGAAGAAATGTGCGCGCAGGTGCGCGGCGGCGTCGGCAAGCGCGGACGTCAGCTTCCGCTCGTCGGCGCTGCCCACCGGATACGTCACCGCCAGCGCGGCCGCCGGGCGCGAGAGGTGGTCGAGCACCGCCACGGCGACCGACTCCTGCCCGCGGGAGACATCTTGGGATTCTGTGGCCCACCCTTGGCGTCGATAAGCGTGCAGCTCCTCCTTGCACTCGCGGAAGCTGCGGCGCGACCCGGAAGCATTGAACACCGCGCGCAGCTCCGGCTCCGGCAGATGCGCAAGCATGATGCGCCCCGAGGCGGTGGAGAGCGAGGGCAGGCGCACGCCGACCTCCGTGACCAGCGAAGCGGCGCCCGGCGCGCGCACCTCGTGGAGGTAGACGGTCTCGGCGCCGGCGAGCCTGGTGAGGTGCGCTGACCCGCCGGCCAGCTCCGCAATCCGGGCGAGCGGCGCGGTGGCCAGGCGCACCAGCGGCTGCTGCGTGGTGTACGCCTGCGCCATGCGGTACGAGGCCAGCCCCAGCCCGTAGGTGCCCGCCTGGCTCAAATGGACGACAAAGCCGGAATCCTCCAGCTCGCGGAGCAGGTGGTACGTACTCGAGCGCGGGAGGCCTAGCTCGCGCTGGATACGGGTGGCGGAAAGCGGCACGTCCGAGGCGGACAGCAGGGCGAGGATGCGCAGAACATTGTGCGCGGCCGGGACTTGAGGTGAATTCATCCCGCCTAGTATGCAACGGCGCTAGGCTCGGGTGGCATGAATACCGTTACCGCCCCTTTGTTCTCCCCCGCATCCGAATGGTCTGGCCGCAACGACGGCCCGGGCCCCGAGCACGCGCGCTGGCACAGCACGATCGACACTGCGGCCGGCCCTACTGCAGGCGCCGTGCACCTCATCGGCTTCGCGTCCGACGAAGGCGTTGAGCGCAACGGTGGCCGGCAGGGCGCCGCGCAAGGTCCCGCCGCGTTGCGCGCCGCGCTCGGCTCGCTCGCCGTGCACGAGCAGCGAAAGCTTATCGACGCCGGCACCGTCACCACCCAAGACGACGACCTCGAGACCGCACAGCGCGAGGTGTCCGACCGCGTCCGCGACCTGGTCGCCGCGCAGGGCCCCGCCGGCATGACGGTCGTGCTCGGCGGCGGACACGAGACGTCCTTTGCCACCCACCGCGGGGCGTACGAGGCGCTCGGGCCGATGCAGGTGATCAATTTTGACGCGCACTTCGACCTGCGCACCGCCGACCGGCCGACCTCCGGCACGCCATTCAGACAGATCGCGGAGCTGGTGGGGGACGGCTTCGACTACTCCGTCTTCGGCATCTCGCGACCCAACAACACCAAGGTGCTCTTCGATACCGCCGAGCAGCTCGGCGTGACCACGGTGCTGGACACGGAGCTGGCGGCAATGACAGTGCGCGAGGCCGCCCAGCGCGCCCTCGCCGCAGTGGAGGGGGACCTGCCGATCCACCTGTCTATTGACCTGGACGTGTTGCCGGCCGCCGTGGCGCCCGGGGTGTCCGCGCCCGCCGGGTTCGGGGTGGACTACGCCGCGTTGCGCGCGATGGTCGCCGCGGTGGCCTCCACCGGCCGGATTGCGCTCCTGGACGTCGTGGAGCTCAACCCGGAGTTCGACGTGGATAACCGCACCGCAAAGGCTGCGGCGCGGTTGATAGATGACGCGGTGGTGGGGGCCACGGGGCGTCGATAAGCAAAAGGCCCCTAGAACAGCAGGTGGGCCACCGGCACCGTGATCAGCACGGTGAGCACGACGCGGATGAACCAGATGGCGATCATCTTCCCGATGTTGAGCGGGATGTCCGTGGCCAGCACTGCGGGCACCATTGCGGAGAAGAAGAAGATCTGGCTCACGCACACCACGGCGATGGTGAACTTGAGCACCATGTCGTCCGTGCCCGCAGTGAGCGTGGCCGGCAGGAACATCTCCGCAAGGCCCGTGGCGAGCGCGCCCGAGGTGGCCCACGGGTCCGGCAAGCGCAGTAGCCACACGATGGGGAAGAACACGACGCCCAGCGCCTTGAACACCGGCGTGTAGGTGGCCAGGACCAGGCCGATCACGCCCACGGACATGATGCCCGGGGTGACCTGCACGGCCATGATGAGGCCGTCACGGAAGTTGACCCACAAGACCTTGTGCAGCGGCTCGGCGCAGTTGAGCTCCTTCTTCGCCTCGCGCCACGCGGCCTTGAACCGGTTGCCGGTAATGGGCTTCTCCGGGTGCGGGGTGGCGCCCGGCGCGTATTCCTCGGGAATGCGGGTAATCGGCGGGATGCGCACCACGATCGCGGTGACGATGAACGTGATGATGAAGGTGATGAAGAAGTACGCGTTCCAGTGCTCCATCATGTCCAGCGTCTTGGCCACGATGACCATGAAGGTCGCGGACACAGTGGAGAAGCCAGACGCGACGATCGCGGCTTCGCGGCCGTTGTAGCTGCCGTTTTTGTACATGCGGTCCGTGATGAGCAGGCCCAGCGAGTAGGAACCGAGGAACGACGCCACGGCGTCCACCGCGGACTTGCCCGGTGTGTGGAAGACCGGGCGCATGATCGGCTGAACGAGCACGCCGATAAATTCCATCAGGCCGAACCCGACGAGCAGGCCGAGGAAGATCGCGCCGACCGGGATGAGCAAGCCCACCGCGACGACCAGCTTATCCAGGATGAACGGGCCGATGTCCGGGTTGAACAGCCAGGAGGGGCCGAACCCGAAGGTAAGCATCGCGCACAAGACGATCGCCAGCACGGACAGGAGGGCGAAGGTCGTGCGGGCGAAGTCCTCCTTCCACCTCCCGGACACGAACTGGTAGACGGTGCCCACGATGATGGCCAGCAGCGCCAGGTAGTGGGTGCCCTCGCCGAGGGTGCTCGTGATCCAGGTGACGATGTGGTCCAGCAGAATCGTCGACTTCGAGCCACCCACGGAAAACGGGATGAAGAACGCGAACAGGCCGATCGCGCTGTAGACAAAGAAGCGCCAGACCGCCTTGGGCTTCGGATCCGCGTCTGGGGTGCCGGTTGCGCCTTGCTCGCTTGGTCCGTCATCGCTCAGCCCCTGGATGAGCACGCTCGAGCCGGCGGGCAAGTCCTTGACCGGCCAGGCGGGGCTAAACCGGCGCCGCGAGTGCGGCTGCGGTGGGGTTGTCTCCATAGAAGTCCTTTCACGTTCTTCGAGATCGCACGGCGGGCCCACCTCCGCGTGGTTTTCTACACCACAGATGACGCCCCGGAGTGATTGGCAATAATTTTTTCACGAAAGTGACCCACGGCACAACTCGATGGTTTAGATTCATGGGTACCGCACATTTACCCCAGGTCAACCCTGTAAGGAGGGCTCCATGGAAGGCTTTATTGACACCGTCAATAGCGTCATATGGTCCAACTGGCTCGTCTATCTCTGCCTCGGCGCGGGTGCCTATTTCACGCTCGCGACACTGTTTTTGCAGATCCGCTGCTTCCCCGACATGATCCGGCAGCTCAAGTCCGGCGAGAGCTCGGACCAGGGCATTTCGTCGTTCCAGTCACTCATGATCTCCCTGGCCGGCCGCGTCGGCGTGGGCAACATCGCCGGCGTCGCCACCGCCATCGCGTTCGGCGGCCCGGGCGCTGTCTTCTGGATGTGGCTGGTGGCGCTTTTGGGCTCGGCGACGTCGTTCATCGAGTGCTGTCTGGCGCAGATTTACAAGGAGACCGACCGAGACACCGGCGAGTACCGGGGCGGCCCGGCGTACTACATCGAGAAGGCGTACAAGCACACCGCTGCGAAGCCGTTCATGCTGGTCTACGCCATCATCTTCGCCGTCTGCATGCTGCTCGCAACGTCCTACTTCCTGCCCGGCATCCAGGCCAACGGTGTCGCGGCCGCCGTGGACAACGCCTGGGGCGTCAACGTGTGGATCTCCGCGACCATCATGGCCGTGCTCCTCGCGTTCATCATCATCGGTGGCGTGAAGCGCATCGCCAACTTCGCGTCCATGGTCGTGCCGTTCATGGCCGGCATTTACATCATCATTGCGATCGTGGTGCTGTTCGCCAACGCTTCGCAGATCCCCGAGGTCTTCGGCACCATCGTCCGTGCGGCCTTTGACAAGGAAGCGGCGTTCTCCGGCATGCTGGGCGCGGCCATTATGTGGGGTGTGAAGCGCGGCATCTACTCCAACGAGGCCGGCCAGGGCACCGGCCCGCAGTCCGCAGCGGCCGCGGAGGTCTCCCACCCGGCGAAGCAGGGCTTCGTCCAGGCCTTCGCCGTCTACGTGGACACGCTGTTCGTCTGCTCGGCCACCGCATTCATCATCATTTCCACCGACATGTACAAGGTCTTCGAGGGACAGTCCGAGGATGGAGCAGTGCTTTACGACGGCTCCCTGCCCGACGGCGTTGCCGTCGGCCCCGGCTTCGTTCAGGAAGGCCTGAACTCCATCGCGTCCGGGCTGGGGCCAGCGTTCATCGCCCTTGCCATCATGTTCTTCGCCTTCACCACGGTGCTGGCCTACTACTACATGGCGGAGACAAACTTCACGTACCTGAACCGCTGGGTAAAGAACGAGGCTGCCCGCAAGGCCATCATCTGGTTGCTGCGCGCCCTCATCATCATCGCCGTCTTCGTCGGGGCCACCACCACCCCGGGTACCGCCTGGGCGCTTGGCGACATCGGCGTGGGCGCCACCGCGTGGCTGAACATCGTCGCCATTATCTTCCTCCAGGTCCCGGCCATGAAGTGCCTGTGGGACTACCGCCGCCAGAAGAAGGCCGGGCTGGACCCGCAGTTCGACCCCGAGGCACTGGGCATCCAGAACGCCGACTTCTGGGTGGAGCGCAAGCAGCGCATGATCGAAGCCGGCACCTGGCCGGGTGTCGAGGGCAAGGTGGTCACCACCGCCGCGTCCTCGGCGACTACCGACGGTTCGACGGACGGCACCGCGAACGGCACTGGCTCTGGCACTGGCACTGGCTCTGGCTCTGGCTCTACGATCGTTCGCTAGCGCCGGTCTGCAGGACCCGTTCCGCGCGCCCGCTTAGGCGACAGCGAGTCCCGCACTGCTCCCGAACTCGTTCAGGGAACGGTGCGGGGCTTTTGCGTGCGCGAACGTCCTACTCGGCGCACGCTGTCGGTGCCACTGTCTGCTGTCGTTGCCTGTTGCCGGTGCCTGATACCGGTCCCGCTCACCGTGGCGCTCGCCGTACCACTGCATTTAGCCCACTGCCGCTGCCCGCCCGCAGCTCCACTGCAGCCCCTGCTCGCACAGCAGCTCCCCTTCTAAACTGCGTTAGTCACACGACACATTCCCCGCAAAAACAGCCGAATGTGCAGTCCGACAAATGCGGTTTAGAAATGACCTGCAGAGCCTCGACCGCACCCGCCTACGCCCGTGGCCTCTAGGCCTTAACCTCAGAAATGCAGCGACACAGGTCCGAATAGCGAAAAGCCAATTCCCGCGGCTGGGATCTGGCAGTACGTTTGGCGCCCGTGACGCGCCCCTGACGGACGCGCTCCTGACGGGACTTGAACCCGTGACCTCCGCCGTGACAGGGCAGCGCGCTAACCAACTGCGCCACAGGGCCTTATTCTTTTGTTGTGCTCTCTCGGGCTTCGTGCTCTCTTGGGCACGGATTACTACTTTCATGGCACCGGCAAAAGCAACATACCTGCACTTCAAGAGGTTTTTCTCAGCGCCGAATGTTGCACACTGGCGTTATCCGTATCCCTTTCCCCGCCACCCTGATCTGCCACGGTATCGGCATGCCGGGCCGGTAAGCAAGGTTGATTGCGTTCTCCGCGTCGACGGAGCCTTCGCTTGCCGACGCCCGCGTCGCCGTCCCTGAAACCGTCGCCGTTTCCGTTGCGATCACGGGCTCCGCCCACATCAGCATGGCACAGAACAGCAAGCACGATTACCGCCCCAGCGTGACCTCTCTTCGCCTGTGCGACATCGTTCAATTCCTGCACACATTGCCACTGGCGTTACAAAACGCTCTCAAGGCGAAGGGGCATCTTCGCAACCGATGTCCTGTCATCTTGCGTGCAAATCTACTGCCAGTTGCCGCGCTGCCTCCGCACGATGACAAACACCACAGCTGCGACGATCAGCAGCAGCACCAGCAGGCCGCCGAGCAGCGTCGGCACCAGCCCGAAGCCGCCATCCTGCTCGTCGCTCGCAGCGTTGACCTCCTGGTCATCGTCGCTCTCCTCCTGCGAAGCGGACGTCTCGGCTGTGCTATCCGCCGCATCAAACTTGATCGGCTCGTCCGAGGGCTCCGGCCCGTCCTCATGCGTCGGCGTCCAATCCGGGCCGCCGTTGGCGGGCTCGCCGTCCATGACCACCTCAAACTCGAAAGGCTGCTCTACGCCAGCGACGTCGTAGCCTTCATGCACCCACCCCATGCCGACCCAGATGTAGTACTCGCCCTGGTAAGGGGTATGGGTGCCGTGCCACACGTACTGGCTCAGCGTTTCCGCGTCAGATTCGGCTGCATCCATGAAGAAGTTCAACGGGGTGCGCACGAGCTCGTTGCGCATCGGATCGTAGATGCCGAAGCCGAGGCTATCGGCGTTGTGCGCGACCGACTCCGGCGTTTTCATCTTCACCACCGGCCGCTGCCCGTAGGCCACCGGAATCTTGAAGAACCTGAACTCGCCGGGAACGATGTTGTCGGAGTACGTGCCCTCGGTGATCTCAACCGCATTGTTGAAACCCGTGCCGCCGGAAATTGGCTCGGGGTTCTTCATCGGCATCTCACCAAGGTAGTCGCCAGCTTTAATAATTTTGCCGTCTGACCACTCAGTTTTCTCCTCATCGCTGGGAATAGGCTCATAGAACACACTGACCTCGAGCCCGATGTCCCCGGTGTCAACGCCCGTGACGTCGGAGATCTGCGTCTTGACCAGGATGTCGCTCATATCGCACTCCATGTCATCCTCATCATTGCGCTCTGCCGAGGCATTCGCAGAGTCGATCCCGTAGTCCGGCCCAGAAGAAACGAACGCGGTGTGCGTCGTCGGGAACCAGCCGCATTCTTCGTCGCCCTCGTTAGTCACCTCCACCGGCTCAATCTTTAAGTGGCCCTTTTCCGACATACCGTCGGTCTGCCACACCGGTGTGAAGACCACGCGCGCGTGGTGGCGCGGGGGCACGGAAATGCGGAAGTACCGGTCCTTCGGAGTACCCCGGTCCGGGGTCACCGTGGTCTGGTACTGGCCTTCGCCCAGCCACTTCGCGCCCTCTGGGGTGTCCGAGAACTCAAACTCTGTGCCGCCGGTTTCGTACTTCTCCACCCCGCGCTGGGCCAGAAACTTCAGCGACTGCGCCAGGCTGCTCGCATCGGCCGCCTCTAGGAACTGCCCGCCGCCAGCTTCCGCGATACACTCTAGCTCCGCACGAGCCTCCTCGTCCGCCTTGAAGCCGACCGTATGGATCGTCAGATCCACGCCCTGGCCCGCAAGCTCCTTGGCCACGTCACAGACTTCCGGCGGCGCACACGTATCAATGCCGTCGGAGACCAGGATGATGGAGCGCTCGCCCTCATTCCCGAGTTCCTCCGCGGCCTTACGCAGTGCATTGCCCATCGGTGTGTACCCCTTCGGCGTGAGCCCGTCGATAGCCGAGCTGAACTCCTGCTTATCCACCTCGCCGATTGGAACAAGGCGCTGAATGTCTCTGCAGCCCTTTTCCCTATTGTCAGGTGCGTTGGACTCCTGCGCACCATAGGCAAAAAAGCCCATCTGCGCAGTATCCGGCAGCGAATCAATCAGCTCATGGGTCGCCTTCTTCGCCGCGTCGATACGCGGCCCATCGGCATCCTCCTCAAGCATCGAAAACGAAGAATCCAAAATCAGCGCGGCTTTCGCGTCCGCCGAGCCTTCGCTTGCCGACGCCCGCACAGTCGAACTCGACAGCGTTCTCGTCTCCGTGCTCACCGCGGTGCTCGATTCCACGGGCCGATTCGTTGACGTTGCCGTCTCAGTCGCAAAAGCCGGTGCGACCCATATCAGCACGCACGCGGCGGCAAGTATCAGCACAGCCACGGCACTGCTTTTCTCTCTTACATGCGACATTGCTCATTTCCCTTTCTGGTATACGTCCGTTAGGTGTCCGGGTTTGACCACCGGCAACCTATTGCCAGTTACCGCGCTGCTTGCGCACGATGACAAACACCACGGCCGCAGCGATCAGCAGAAGCACCAGCAGGCCACCCAGCAGCGTCGGCACCAGCCCAAAGCCGCCGTCCTGCTCGTCGCTCGTAGCGTTGACTTCCTGGTCATCGTCGCTCTCCTCCTGCGAGGCCGACGTCGTCGCAGCGCCGTCCGCCGCATCAAACTTGATCGGCTCGTCCGAGGGCTCCGGCCCGTCCTCATGCGTCGGCGTCCAATCCGGGCCGCCGTTGGCGGGCTCGCCGTCCATGACAACCTCGAACTCGTACGGCTGATCCACACCCGCAATGCCGTAGCCATCGCTCACCCAGCCCATACCGAACCAGACGTAGTAGTCGCCTTGATACGGAGTGTTGCTGTCGTACCACACGTATTGGTTCAAGGTTTCCGGATCGGATTCTTCCGCGTCATCGAAGAAGATGAGCTTGCCGCTCGCAACCTCGTTGCGCAACGGGTCGAAAATTCCAAAGCCAATGTCATCCGCATTGCGCGCCACAGACGGCGGCGTTTTCGCCCTAAGGACGGGCCGCTGTCCGTAGGTCACCGGGATCTTGAAGAACTTGAACTCGCCCGGGATGATTGTGTCGGAGTACGAACCCTCGGAGATCTCCACCGCATCGTTGAACCCGGTGCCGCCGGAAATCGGCTGCGGGTTGTCAATCGGCATCTCCCCCAAGTAGTCGCCGGCGCTGGTGATGCGGCGATCCTTCCACTCAGTCGCTTGCTCGTCCGAGGGGATCGGCTCGTAGAACACGTTGACCTCGAGCGCGATGTCGTCGCTCACCTCGTCGCCGTCGTTGGAAATCTGCATCTTCACCAGAATGTCGCTCATGTCGCATTCCATGTCGTCCTCGTCGTTGCGTTCAACAGATGCGTTCGCGGCGTCGATGCCAAAGCCCGGCCCACCGGAGTCGAACTCGGTGTTCGCGGTGGGGATCCAGCCACACTCCGGGTCGCCCTGGTTGGTCACCTCAGCAGGGTCGATCTTCAGGTGGGAGTCCTCATAGGTTCCTTCAGTCTGCCTCATCGGCGTGAACACCATGCGCGCGTGATGGCGCGGCGGCACAGAGATGCGGAAGTAGCGGTCGGTCAGGGAGACGCGGTCCGGCGTCACCGTGGTCTGGTACTGCCCCTCCCCCAGCCATTTCGCGTCTTCAGGCGTGTCCGAGAATTCGAAGTGCGTGCCCGCCGTCTGGTACTTGGTCACCGAGCGCTGGGAGAGGAACTTCAACGACTCCGCCAGACTCGTCGAGTCCGCCGCCTCGAGGAACTGCCCGCCGCCGGCCTCGGCGATGCACTCGAGTTCCGCGCGGGCATCCTCATCGGCCTTGAATCCAACGGTGTGAATGGTCAAGTCCACGCCCTGCCCCGCGAGCTCCTTGGCCACATCGCACACCTCAGGCGGCGCGCATGTATCAATGCCGTCGGAGACCAGGATGATCGAGCGCTCACCATCGTTGCCCAGTTCGTCCGCGGCCTTGCGCAACGCATTGCCCATCGGGGTGTAGCCCTTCGGCGTCAGCCTGTCGATAGCGGACTTAAATTCCGCCTTGTCTATCGTGTCCACGGGTACGAGACGCTGGATGTCTTTGCAGCCCCGCTCCCTGTTGTCGGGCGCATTCGATTCCTGCGCGCCGTACGTGAGTAGGCCCATTTTCGCCGTGTCCGGCAGGGAATCAACCAGCTCGTTCGTGGCCTTCTTCGCGGCGTCGATACGCGGCCCATCCGCGTCCTCCTCGAGCATGGAGAAGGACGCGTCGAGGATGAGCGCCGCTTTCGCGTCGGCGGAGCCAGTGCTTGCCGACGCCCCCTTGCCCTCTTTCACCCGCGTCGTCGAGCTCGACAGCGTTTTCGTTTCGGTGCTGACCGCCGTGCTCGATTCGGTGGCGAACGCTGGCGCCATCCACATTGCGGCGCACGCGATGGTCAGTAGCAATGCCACCACTGCCTGCGTGCGCCCAAACCGTATTGTGTGAGACATTCCCAAACTCCCATCCAGGTTATGACAAGTATCACAGACAACAGTAAAGGACTAGTCGTAGTGGTGCAACAGGTGTCAGGGACTTCTTTGGGTGACTAAACCAGGACCCTCTGAAACGCAAAAAAGCCAGCTCCCGTGCTTGGGAACTGGCTTGATATTTGGCGACCCTGACGGGACTTGAACCCGCGACCTCCGCCGTGACAGGGCGGCGCGCTAACCAACTGCGCCACAGGGCCATCGCACTGCAACCCCCACCGTAACGGGGATCACTGGTACCCCCAACGGGATTCGAACCCGTGTTGCCGCCGTGAAAGGGCGGAGTCCTAGGCCTCTAGACGATGGGGGCTAGCGACTTGACCCAATCTAGTTCATCGCCTGTGAAAATAGCAAAACGGCTGCGCACACCGCGTTTCTTACCCCCTGGTAGAGGTCGGTTAAGATGACCGCATGCAAGAAGACTCGTGCCAGCACGGCTACTTTGATGAGAAGTCCCGCTACCTCGCCCGCCTCAAGCGCATCGAGGGACAGGTTCGCGGCATTCACCGGATGGTGGATGAGGACCAGTACTGCATTGACATCCTCACCCAAATCGCGGCGATCGACTCCGCCCTGGAAAACCTCGGCCTCGCCCTGCTGGAGGACCACCTCAACCACTGTGTGAAGGGCGCGCTCGCCGCGGGCGACGACCAGGCCGACGAGAAGGTCGCCGAAGCCATGCTGGCCATCAAGCGGATGGTGAAGTCCTAAGAGGCAGTCGCTTTTCGACGCCCACGCTGCCCTTCCGTGCCGGTCCGAGCCACGCCTGCGCGGGGCCGGGCGACAACTGTGCGGGCCCGAGCCCTCCCAAACGCTAGATACCGATACTAAGACCCCGTTTTCGCCCCCCAGGAGCGTGTTGTCGGGGTCTTACTATCGGTATCTGCGCCTAAAGCGCTGCAACGCCCAGCACAAAGCTCCCCACCAGCCTGGGACTGATTTGTCAGTCCAACCGGTGGGGAGCAGTTCATTCCCGGGCGAGTGCCCGGGTCTTGCCGCACGACTTACTTCTCGGTCTTGCCGTCCCTCGAGGACGAACCGCCGAGGGACGACGCCTCATCCGCGCCCTCCGGGCGCACGGTGGTCATCCCGTTATCGCCCTCGGACGAGCTGGTCCAGCCGTCGAAGCCTTCCGGCTTACATGCCTGGTTGATCAGCGCGATGCCGACGGCTGCGGCACCGATGACGGCCAGGCCGATGCCCAGCGGTCGCAGCTGCTCGCCCACACCGGCGTACTGCTGTTGGAGGCCAGCAAACTGCTGGTTCACGGCGTCTGCCTGGGACTCCAGCTGACGGTACCACTCAGGCTTATTGTTGCCACCCATGCCCACGTCCGGCAGGTCCGGCGCGTTCTCGCGGATCTTCTGGTTGATCTGGCCAAATGCCTGGTTGATCTGCGGGCCGAACTGCTGTGACAGCGGGCCTCCAACGGCAGCCAGGAGGCCAATCGGTACCAGCCACAGCAGCGGGCTGTTCGCGGCGAACGCGTTTGCCACGCAGCGCTGGAAATCCTCAGACGAGCCGGTCGTCCCCGGTACCGGGGTCGGCTTCGTCGTCGGTTCCGAAGGCTTCGTCGTCGGCTCGGAGCTCGGTTCCGAAGGCTCCGTCGTCGGCTTAGTCGTCGGTTCCGAAGGCTCCGTCGTCGGCTTAGTCGTCGGTTCCGAAGGCTTCGTCGTCGGCTTAGTCGTCGGTTCCGAAGGCTTCGTCGTCGGCTCCGCCGGCTCGGCCTGCTTCCCGGAGACGCCAACCTTGACAAAGGTTTCGAGGACGCTGCCGTCCGCACGGGTCACCTTCACCGGGATGGTTGCGATGGTGCCCGGCTCGACGTCGTCCGGCGTGGTCACGGAGACCTCGCCGGTCGTTTCGTCGATCGTCACGTCCCAGCCTTCGGGGACGTCGCCGATCTCGTAGGAGTCGCCGTCGACGTGGCCGTGCTCCAGCTCGGCGCGGCCGGTTGCGCCCTTGCCCAGGACTACCGGCGGGTAGTACGGACGCTCCTCCGGCTTCGCCTGCTCGCCCGTGTGGGGTGTACCGGTGCCGACGCGCAGGATGCGGTTGGTCGGCTCCGTGATGGTCTCGGTGGAGACGGTCGGATCGCCGGTGACGTGGCCGTCGACAAGCTTCCAAGTGCGCGTGGTGCGCTGCGAGCCTTGCTGGCCGTTCTGCTCGGTGAAGACGGCGCCTGCCGGCAGGGTCGGATCCTCGATGATCTCGGTCTCAAACGGCAGCGCCGACTCGTTGACCTCGGTGATCTCGGATGCTTCGCCGCCGGTGCCGACCTCGATGACGTGGTCGGTGGCCGGGGTAATGACCTCGGTGAACTCCTTCGGCACGAGCTTGCCGTCGACGATCTCGTAGCGCACGCCACGCTTCTGCGTGCCGTTCTTGCCCTGCGTGATTTCCTCGACGGATCCGCGCGGCTTGTCCGGGTTTTGCTTCACAATCACCTTGAACGGCAGCGGCTCCTCCCAGGACACCTCCTCCGGGATCTCGGAGGTGCTGTCGGACGGCTTGGTGCCGATGCGCACGACCTCGTCCTTCGGCTCGACGCGCTCGACGTCGGTGCCGGTGACAGTCACGCGGCCCGGCACGCCCTCGGTCACGGTCTCCTTCTCGCCCGCTTCGAGCGTCGGGTCGAAGATGACCTTGGTACCAAACGGCAGGTCAGTCGTCACCGACTTGACCTCGGGTGTCTCGGCCGGCTTGGTACCCACGCGCATGACGCGGTTTTCCGGCTCCACCAGCACGGTCGAGGTGGTGGTCGGCTCGCCAACGGGCTTACCGTCCTTGTACTTCTGGGTGGTCACGGTCTGCTGCTTGCCGGGAGCACCAGGCTTTTCGACGATCACCTGCCCGGCCTCCAGCGTCGGGTCCTCAATGACCTCCGTGTCGAACGGCAGGCGCTCGATGGTCACGACCGACTGCTCGGTTTCCTGCGGCTCCGTCGGCTTGGAGGTTTCCGTCGGCTCCGTCGGTTCGGTCGGCGTGTCCTTCTTGGTGCCGATCTCAACGATCTTGTTCACCGGCTCCTTGGTCACCTCAGTGGATTCCTCCGGGGTGAGCACGCCGTCCTTGAGCACGAAGTGGACAGTGTGCGTCTCTTCGCCGCGCTCCCCGTCTTGGACAACGCGCTTTTCACCCTTCGGCAGATCGGGGTTCTCACGGATTTCCACGTCGAAGGCGGTGGACTCAGTCCAGGAGTAGTCCTTCGGCGCCTGAGTCTCCGGGTCCGTCACCTTCTTCGTGCCGACGACGATGATGCGCGGCGTCGGCTCCTCGGTGATCTTCAGCTCGCCGTTTTCCACGACGCCCTTGCCGTCCTTGCCGGCCTGCTTCTCCTTTTGCTCGCCGGCCGGGAGGGTGTCGTCGAACTCGACCTGCGTGGTGAAGGGCACGCTTACCGACGCCGACGTTTGCGGCTGCTCGGGCTGCTTCGGCTGCTCGGGCTGCTTCGTGCCGACGCGCATGACGCGGTTTTCCGGCTCCACCAGCACGGTCGAGGTGGTGGTCGGCTCGCCAACGGGCTTACCGTCCTTGTACTTCTGGGTGGTCACGGTCTGCTGCTTGCCGGGAGCACCAGGCTTTTCGACGATCACCTGCCCGGCCTCCAGCGCCGGGTCCTCAATGACCTCCGTGTCAAACGGCAGGCGCTCGACGGTCACGACCGACTGCTCGGTCTCCTGCGGCTCGCCCGGCTGCGTTGGCTCAGTCGAGGTGTCACCCTTAGTGCCGATCTCCACGATCTTGTTGACCGGCTCCTTGGTCACCTCGGTCGTTTCCTGCGGTGCGTACACGCCGTCCTTGAGCTCGAAGTGGACGGTGTGGGTCTCCTCACCGCGTTCGCCGTCGCGGACAACTCGCTTTTCACCCTTCGGCAGATCGGGGTTCTCGCGAATCTCCACGTCAAAGGCGGTGGACTCAGTCCAGGAGTAGTCCTTCGGCGCCTGAGTCTCCGGGTCGGTTCCCGGGTCAGTTGCCGGGTCCGTGTCTTGCTTCGTACCCACGACGATGATGCGCGGCGTCGGCTCCTCGGTGATCTTCAGCTCGCCGTTTTCCACGACGCCCTTGCCGTCCTTGCCGGCCTGCTTCTCCTTTTGCTCGCCGGCCGGGAGGGTGTCATCGAACTCGACCTGCGTGGTGAAGGGCACGCTTACCGACGCCAACGGGGCCGACTGCTTCGTGCCGACGCGGATGATCTGCGTCTCCGGCTCCTTCGTGCGCTCGGTGCTGACGACTGGGTCGCCGGAGGGCTTGCCGTCGACAAGCTTCTGCGTCGACGTCTCGGTCTCCTCGCCGAGCACGCCGGCCTTTTCAACCTCGGTCTTGCCGGCGTCGAGGTTCGGGTCGGCCTTGACCTCGGTGTCGAACGGCAACTGCTTGGTGGTCTTGGTCACCAGCTCGGTCTCGCCAAGCTGGGGGCCGTACTCCACGATCCGCTCCACTGGGTCCGTCCGCTTCGTCGACTCCACGTGGCTGGCATGGTCGCCCTCAGCGTCAAACGTGGCGGTGTAGGTTTCCTCGCCGGTTGCGCCTTCCTGAACGACCTTGGTCTCGCCAGGCTGCAGGTCGGGGTTCGGGCGCATCGTTGTCGGGAACGGCAGCGGAACGGTCCAGGTCACCTCGTCGGTGGCCTTCGACTGCAGGGTGCCAACAAGCACGACCTCGTTCGTCGGCTCCTGAGTCCGCGTCCAGGTTCCGTCCTCGTTCTGCTTCTCGGCGCCAGCGGTACCTTCCTTCTCCACCTTGTACTGGCCCGCGGGGAGCGTGTTGTCGTACTTGTACTCGACCTTGAATGGCACCTCGCGGGTCGGCCGGTCCACCACGGTGACCGGTGCGGAGACCCTGTCCACGGAGCCGTCGGCGTACTTCACGGAGACCGGGACGTTAACCGCATCGCCCGGCTTCGCGGTTGCAGGGGACTCTGCGAGGACGTTGCCGTCCTTGTCCAGGCTGACAAGCCAGTCGCCGTTGGCGGTCTTGACTTTGTACACCGGGTTACCAAACTCGTTGACGTCGCCGGTGTCGGTGTAGTTCTTCGCGGGGCGGATCTTGTATGGATCCTGCGCCGCGACCTTAACGCCGTTCGGGTTGTCCAGCGTAAGCGGCAGCGAGGTCTTCGTGCCCGGGTACACGCTCTCGGCCGGGTAGGTCGGCTCGACCTCGAAGTTTTGGGTCAGGCTGACAATGGTGGTCACCGGCGCCTCATCGGTCGAGCCGTCCGGGTAGGTCACCGTCGCGTTCTTCGTCTGCTTGTCGCCCGGCTTCGCATCGGTCGGCGGGGTGACGGTGATGTCACCGGTCTTCGGGTCGACGGAGTACTTCCAGCCGTTCTCCTCAGTCTGAGTGATCGGCGTGTCGCCGTCCATGCCGAAGGAGAAGGTGCTGCCTTCAGGCAGGTCCTTCGGCGTGATGCTGCGGGTGACTTCCTTGCCCGGCGTGGTCGACTCCGCGGGGTAGCCCGGGGCGTACAGTTCCGCCTGCTTATCGCGCACGACGAACGGGGCGTAGACGACGTCTTTGCTCCCGTCATAGTACGTCACCGTCACCGGCACGTCGACGTGGTCGCCGGCGCGTGCCCCCTTCGGGGCCGTCGCGTGGACGGTGCCGTCATAGTCGACCGTAAACGTCCACCCGTCGATTTCCGCGGGGACCGAGTAGCGGTCGTCCACATTATCGGCGAGGTCGCGCCACGGGACGTCCGAGGCCTCCGTCGGCTTCGACGTCTGCGTGCCACCCGGAGACGTCCACGCCTGCAGGTAGTCCGGGTTGTAGATCTGGCGAGCCTCGGCGTCAACGATAAACGTACCGCTGGTCACGTCGGAGCTGCCGTCGTTGTAGTTCACCCGCACAGGCACCTGTGCGGAGGTACCCGGCTTTGCGTTCGGGCTGATCTTCATCGTGATCTCGCCCGTATCGGGATTAATCGTCAGGTCGTCCCAAGACAGGTTCCGCGGCAGCGGAATGTAGGAAGGATCGTTGGGATCCGTGATGAACTCGTACTTCGGCTCGTACGCCGGGTTCACGTAGGTGGTGTCGACTGGGCTCTTCACCTCGTCGCCCGGCTGGCCGTGCACCGTCTTGTAGTTCGGGTTGTTCGCAGCAGATGCGGTGGACACCACGCTGAACTCGGCCGGAACCGTGGCGCTCGAGCCGTCCGGGTAGGTCACGGTCACCGGGAGGTCTGCGGTTGCGCCATCCGGCAGGGACGCGTCCGGTGTTGCAGTAACCGTGCCGTTTTCATCAATGTCGAAGGTCCAGCCCTTCGGCCGGTACTTCGGGGCCGGAAGCTTGTACTCAGCCTTGCTGGGATCCCGGAGCTGCGTGGAGATGTCCGAGGTAACGGCAACGCCCGGCTTAGTCTGGCGCGGTGGGTAGCTGGCCGCGTCTGCTCCCTGCTTGTCACCAACAACGCTGATGGTGCCGGTGGTGACCTGCGGAGTCGCGCCACTGGCGTAGTGCGCCTGGACAGGGAACGTCAGGCTTGCCCCCGGAAGCGCGTCGGCCGGGATCTCCGAGGTGACCTCACCCGTCTCCGGGTCAATGGTCAGGAACCAATCGCCCTGCTGCAGGGTCGTCCCGCCGTCCGGGAAGGAGTAACTCGACGGGGCCTCATCATCCTCCTCGCCACCGATGCCAATGTTGGGAATGGTCGGGGTCAGCGAAACCTTATCCTTTGCCTTGCCGGTCACGGCCTGGTAGTCCGGAACCTTCACGCTCGCGGCGACCTTAAAGTCGACGTTCGTCTCGTCCGTGGTCCCGTCCGGGTAGGTCGCGAGCACCTTGACGTTTGCGTGCGAGTTGTTCGGGGCATCGCTTGGCGACGTCGCCGTGACGGTTCCGTCCTCGTCGATCTTCACGTCCCAGCCCTCCGGAACGGAGGCAGGGTCGATTTCGAATTTCGCCGGCTTCACGGCGTCGTATCCGCTCATCGTTGGCCGGTAGCCCACCTTTGACGTCAGCGGTTTACCCTGCACGCCGCTGACGGTCTCCGGGTCGGGGGCCAGCTCCGTGACCTGGGTGTTGTTGGGGTCCACCAGCACCAGGAGTGGGATCATGTCCTGCGAGCCGTTGGAGTAGGTGACAACCACGCGGGGCTGCGCGAATGTGCCCGGCTTCGGGTTCGCCGGTGCAGTCACCGTGACGTTGTTCGTCTCCGGGTCCAGCTCGGCCTTCCAGCCCGCGTAGACGTAGCGGGTGTCCAGCTTGACCGTGGCGTTATTGCCGCCATCTGCCTTCTTCTTCATGAGTTCCGCGATCCGCGCACCGGTCTGCTCGAACGTCACTTGCTGCTGCTCATTGGTGACAGGACCGTTCTCGGATTCGGTGCCGGAGATAATCGCCTTGTCGGCGGCATCGTACTCGGGATCGTGGAACTTGGTGTCGTCCAGCGTGATCGTCGAGGTGCTCACCAGGTTCGGCGTGCTGTAGCGCGGCAGGCTGTTGGATTCCTCGCTGACCTTCGCGAGTTCGCCGGCTGCCGCTTCAAGTTCCTCCACGGTACGGGGATTGGCAACAACAGTGAAGGTGACGTTTTGGTCCCCGCTGATCGCTTTGTTGCCCACGTACTTCGGGGACGTATATGTCACAGTGCCGTCTTCCGCAATGGCGAGTTCGCCGGTCGCGGTCGAACCGAGCAGGTTGCCCTGCTGGTCGTGGGCCTCCACGATCATGCGGGACAGCGACTTTGCGTCCGCATTAATTTTGCCCACCTCGACCGACTCGCCGGGCTCGATCACCATCTGTTTGATGGACTTCCAGTCCACCGTGACCGGCGAACAATCGTCGTTCTCGCTCGGCCAAGGGTTCACCGTCGCCTCAATAGACGTTTGCCTAAACATTTGTGTAGCGCGGTCAACGTTGTCCTCCTTATACCGGCCCACCCAGGCGTACCGCACCGGAGAGTCGGCCGTCGCGGCGGTGTACTGCGCGATCTTCTCACCGGTCAGGTCCGCTGCGATCGTGGCGGTGATTGGGGAGCGCCCAGACTTGCTGATCGACATCACCTCGTTGGCCTGCTCAGTGGGCGCCAACTCCGCGCCCCAGGGGAACGGTGCTGACGGCGCAGCGGCCTCCACCTCGCTGGGCTGCTTAACCAGAGCGCTGTTATTCGACCCGGTGATCAGCCAATCGTTGAAGGTGCGCTGCTTGTCCCCCGTGAATTCAACTACCGCACCGAAGGTCTTCTTATCGACGTTATTGGACTTGGAGGGTTCAAACACCTGCGCCTTGAAACCCGCCCGCTCCAGCGAATCCCCTCCGCCAGTCACCGTGCAGTTTCCGGCACCAATGTCTGAAGCGATGAGGTCCGACCCCTGCAGCACGCCCGCACCATCGTCGCCAAAAAGTCCCCCCTTAAACCTGGCGGACGAGCCGGAGCCTTCCGCAGCCGCTGCCTCGGCTGCGCGGGCCGGACCCGGGAGGTGCGCCGCCGACCCGAGGGCCAGCGAGATGACAGAGAGCATCGCAACCCTTGTGCGGGCGCCGCGCTTTCCCGGCTTGCGGATTTGAAAAACATTCTTTACCACGTGGATTCTCCTTAAAAACCACTTCGATGCCATGCAGTGCACACCGCCCGTCGGCCCGGGTGAGGTGCAATGTTTCTGCAAATCAACTGGCCAACAAGTGTACTCGGCTTGTGCAAAAGTTCACACACAATTAGTCACACCTAATATGTTTGGCGTGTATGGATGATGGCGGGATGGGTTTACGGGGGCGTCGATAAGCACCTTGCCCCCTGCATACGCGCAAACCCCCGGTCCAGGAAAGACCGAGGGTATTCACGGTGGGCCCTGCGGGGATCGAACCCGCGACCTGCGGATTAAAAGTCCGTAGCTCTACCAGCTGAGCTAAAGGCCCATGCGCAATATAGTAGCGGGCCACATACGCGGGGCGAAAATTGACCGACGCACGCAACCAAACGCCCGCGCTACCAGCATGAATCAAACGGGGGTAGCGCGGGCAAAAGGGTTCACCTTACTTCTGCATCGTGCCCGTCTCCATGATGCGGTTGTGGAAATCGAAGGCGTGGCGCAGGTCGTGCGGGGTTGCCTGGTACTTGCACTTGGCGGCCAGCTCCACGTACTCCTCAAGCAGCGGACGGTACGACGGGTGGGCGATGGAAATCATCTTGGCAACGCGGTCGCGCGGGGCCAGGCCGCGCAGGTCGGCCACGCCGTACTCGGTGATGAAAACCATGGCGTCGTGCTCCGTGTGGTCCACGTGCGAGACCATCGGCACGATCGCGGAGATCGCGCCGTCCTTCGCCACCGACGGGGAGATGAAGGAGGAGATGTAGGCGTTGCGGGTGAAGTCGCCGGAACCGCCCAGCGCATTCATCAGGCGCGAGCCGTTGATGTGCGTGGAATTCGCGTTGCCGTAGATGTCAGCCTCGATCATGCCGTTGGAGGCAATCAGGCCCGTGCGGCGAATCACCTCCGGGTGGTTGGAGATGGACTGCGGACGCAGAATGATGGACTCACGGTACCGCGCGGCCTCCTCGTTCATCTTGTCCGCGTACTCCGGAGAGAGGGAGAACGAGGTGGCGGAGGCGACGGTCATCTTGCCCGCGTCGATCAGGTCGACCATGCCGTCCTGGATCACCTCGGTGTAGGCCTGGATGTTTTCAAACTTGGAGTCCATTAGGCCTGCCATCACAGCATTCGGCACGTTGCCCACGCCGGACTGCATGACGTAGCCGTCGTACGCCAGGCGGCCGGCCTTGACCTCGTTCTCCAGGAAGTCCAGGAAGTTGCCGGCGATCTGCTCAGAGGTCTCGTCCGGGGCCTTGAACGGGGCGTTGCGGTCCGGGTCGTTGGTCTTGATGACCGCGACGACCTTCTCCGGGTCGATCTCGATGAAGGAGGTGCCGATGCGGTCGCCACACTTGGTAATCGGAATCGGGATGCGGTTCGGCAGCGCCGGCACGGTCCAAATGTCGTGCATGCCCTCGAGGTCCTCAGACTGCCACTCGTTGACCTCAATGATGATCTTCTTCGCGGCGTTGAGGAACTCCACGGAGTTACCGACGGAGGACGACGGGACGATGTTGCCCTCCTCCGTAATACGGACTGCCTCGACGATGGCCAGGTCGACCTCGCCGAAGAAGCCCTGCTCCACCATCATGCCGGAGTGCGAGAGGTGGATGTCCTGGAACTTCATCTCGCCGGCGTTGATCTTGCCGCGCATGGTCGGGTCCGACTGGTACGGCATGCGGTAGCGCAGCGCGCCCGCTTCCGCCATCACGCCATCACACTCCGGTGCCGTGGACGCGCCCGTGTAGACGTCAATACTGAAGTCCTGCCCCTTGTCGTGCGCGGCCTTCGCCTTCTCTGCGATGACACCCGGCATGGCCTTGGGGTAGCCGGCGCCGGTGAAGCCGGACATGCCGACCTTGTCGCCGTGGTTGACAAACTGGCCCGCCTCCTCGGCGGTCATGACCTTGTCACGAAGCTTTGCGTTGGCGATACGGTCGCCCATGTTCATCCCTCACTTGTGTTCGTCGGTACGGAATAACAACTCCACTGTATTGTGACCTAGCCCGCATTGCCAGCACGTGAGCGCGCACACCTCTCCACTTCACAACACCCCGAAAATTGGTATTACCAGCAGCTTCGCAGGTCGCGGGGGCTTCAGGACGCTTATCGACGCCACACCACCCCCACAAACCAGACCCCTCATCCCCCGACGTCACCCCCAAAGGGGGTGGAACAGTACGCACTGCGACCCCTCTCGCCTCCACGCCACAGGGCCACCAACGAATTGCGCTTATCCCCTCCCAACAGGAACAATAGAGAACCATGACAGCACCGACGACCAGCGCAGGCCCCGCGCTACGCATCGGCGGGATGGACCTGGACTCCCCCGTCATCCTGGCCCCCATGGCCGGGGTGACCAACATGCCATTTCGCGTCCTGTGCCGCGAGATCGAGCAGGAGCTCACCGGAACCAGCTCCGGGCTCTACGTCTGCGAAATGATCACCGCGCGCGCCATGGTGGCCCGCAACCCGAAGACACTGCACATGACCACCTTCGCGGACGTGGAGACGCCGCGCTCGATGCAGCTCTACACCGTGGACCCCAAGTTCACGTATGACGCGGTACGCATGATCGTGGAAGAAAACATCGCCGACCACGTCGACATGAACTTCGGCTGCCCCGTCCCCAAGGTCACCCGCAAGGGCGGCGGCTCCGCTATCCCCTACAAGCGCCGCCTGTTTGGCAACATCGTCGCCGCCGCCGTGCGCGCCACCGAGGGGACCGACATCCCCGTCACCGTGAAGTTCCGCGTAGGCATTGATGCTGAGCACCACACCCACCTCGATTCTGGCCGCATTGCCGCCGAGGAGGGCGCGGCCGCTGTCGCCCTGCACGCCCGCACCGCGGCGGAGCGCTACTCCGGCACCGCGCACTGGGACGAGATCGCCCGGCTGGTCGAGCACATGGACGGCACCGGGGTGCCCGTCATTGGTAACGGCGACATCTTTGCTGCCGACGACGCGCAGCGGATGATGCAGGAGACCGGCTGCCACGGCGTCGAGGTCGGCCGCGGGTGCCTCGGAAGACCGTGGCTGTTCGCCCAACTCGGCGCGCAGCTACGCGGCGAAGAAGTCCCCGCGGAACCGACGCTGGGCAAGGTTGCCAGGATCCTCTACCGTCACGCGGAACTGCTGGCGGACCACGACGGCGAGGAGCACGCCTGCCGCGACATCCGCAAGCACACCGGCTGGTACCTGCGCGGATTCCCCGTAGGCGGTGAGTTCCGCAAGGAGCTCGCGCAGGTGACGTCACTCGGCCAGTTGTGGGACCGGCTGGCACCGATTGCAGATTCTGATGCGAAGGCGGAGCAAGCTGACAGCGCGCGCGGCCGCCAGGGCGGGTCCTCCAAAGTCGCGCTGCCAGAAGGATGGTTGGATGATCCCGAAGATGACGCTGTCCCACAGGGCGCGGAAATTGAAAACAACGGCGGGTAGCCCGGAGGCACCGAACGCACGCGAGCCCGAGGATCCCTCGGAGCGCGCCGCGCCTGCCCACGCAGGCGAGGCGGGTGACGGTGGTGACGGGCGCACGAATAGGCAAGACGGCCCGCCGCAACTGCGGACCGCGTACCGCGAGCACCTCGAGGCGTTCAACGCGGACCTGCTCGAAATGTGTGACCGGGTGCGGGCGGCGATGGCGCAGGCCTCCGAGGCCTTGCTGCGCCAGTCGCTCGAGGGCGCGGAAGACACGCTGTCGCAGGTCGACGCACTGCGCGAGCTCAAGACCCGGTGCGAGGAGCGCGGAATGAGCCTGCTTGCACTCGAGAGCCCCGTGGCTTCTGACCTGCGGCAGGTGCTGTCGTCGATCTACATTGTGGAAAACCTGTCGCGCATGAGCTCTCTCGCCATGCACGTGGCCACGCTCACACGCACCCGCCACCCGGATGCCGTAGTGCCTGGCCCGCTCGCCGGCTTCATGGAAGAGATGGCGCGGCTCTCCGACGCCATGGTGGCCCAAACCCGCGAGCTCCTCCTCCACCCCGACGCGGAATGCGCGGCGCAGCTGCACACGATCGACGAGGACATGGACGACATGAAGGCGTATCTACTCAACCTGGTCACCGCCCCGGAGTGGGAGTACAGCACCCGGGAGGCCGTGGATGTGGCCATGCTGGTGCGGTACTACGAGCGCTTCGCCGACCGCTGCGTCAACGTGGGCAACCGCATCGTCTTCCTGGTCACCGGGCTGCAGCCGGAACAGTACCGGGAACAGCGCGACGGCGACTACGACCTGAAGGAAAAGTTCGCCACGATCGAGCGGCGCTTTACCCGCAAGTAGTACCGAGAAATGCGACGGCGCCCCGGATTGCTCCGGGGCGCCGTCCCTTGTGAGGGGACTGTCGGCCCTTAGCCGAAGCGGCCGGCGATGTAGTCCTCGGTTTCCTTTTTCTCCGGGTTCTCGAAGATGGTGGTGGTGTCGTTGAACTCGACCAGGTTACCCGGCTTGCCGGTTGCCTCGAGGGAGAAGAACGCGGTCTTGTCGGACACACGGGCTGCCTGCTGCATGTTGTGGGTCACGATCACGATGGTGTAGTCGGTCTTCAGCTCGTGGATCAGGTCCTCGACGGCGAGGGTGGAGATCGGGTCGAGCGCGGAGCAGGGTTCGTCCATGAGCAGCACCTCGGGGCGCACGGCGATGGCGCGGGCGATGCAGAGACGCTGCTGCTGGCCGCCGGAGAGACCGCCGCCCGGCTTGTCCAGGCGGTCCTTAACCTCGTCCCACAGGTTCGCGCCGCGGAGGGACTCCTCGGCGACCTCCTTGAGCTTCTTCTTGTTCTTCTCGCCGGAGAGCTTCAGGCCGGCGACGACGTTGTCCTCGATGGACATGGTCGGGAACGGGTTCGCCTTCTGGAACACCATGCCGATGGTGTTGCGGACGGACACCGGGTCCACGTTCTTGCCGTAAATGTTGTGGCCGTCGAGCAGGATCTCGCCCTTGACGCTGGCCTTGGGGATGACCTCGTGCATGCGGTTCAGAGTGCGCAGCACGGTGGACTTGCCGCAGCCGGACGGGCCGATGAAGGCGGTGACGGCCTGTGCGGGGATCTTCATGTTGACGTCGCGGACGGCGTGGAAGTCGTCATAGTAGATGTTGACGTCGTTGAGTTCGAGCTTAGACATCGGGGATTCTCCTCAGATGATGGTTGTGTGGGGCGGTTACTTCTTCACGGAGTACTTCTTGGCAATCGCGCGTGCGAGCAGGTTGAGCACGACGACGATGACTACCAGGGTGAGGGCTGCGCCCCACAGGCGTTCTGCGGCAAAGCCGGTTGCACCGGACTTCCACATTTCGAGCATGAACAGCGGAAGCGAGGACTGCGGCTCGCCGAACAGGCCGAACCAGTTCAGTGCCGGGGTGGAGCCGACGAGGATCAGCACCGGAGCGGACTCGCCCATGACGCGGGCCACTGCGAGCATGATGCCGGTGACGATGCCGGACAGGGCGGTCGGCAGCACGATGCGCAGGATGGTCTTCCACTTCGGCACGCCGAGCGCGTACGACGCCTCGCGCAGGTCCATCGGGACGACGCGGAGCATCTCCTCGGTGTTACGCACCACCAGCGGGACCATCAGCAGGATCAGGGAGAGCGACACGGCGAAGCCGGAGCGCTCCATGCCCAGGATGGTGATCCAAAGTGCGTAGATGAACAGCGCGGCGACGATGGACGGCACACCGGAGAGGATGTCCACCATGAAAGTGGTGAGCTTGCCCAGTTTGTTGCCGTTGGAGTATTCGACCAGGTAGACGGCGGTGAACACGCCGATCGGGATGGAGATCAGCGACGCGATGAGCGTCTGCATCAGGGTACCGGCGATTGCGTGGAGGGCGCCGCCGCCTTCCTTGGACATGCGGACGCCGACCATATCGTCGGTCCACCAGCCAAGGTCGAGCACCGCGGGGGCACCGCGGAGGATCACGGTGATCAGGAGCCAGAGCAGCGGCACGAGCGCGATGATCATGCACAGCCACATCAGGCCGCCCATGACGGAATTCATGGTCTTACGGCCCGAGGAGATGTCGGTGAAGGGGTTGTCTTTCGCGGAGCGAGTGCTTTCCGACGCCACGTTGGCCGTCGCGTTGCCCGCGCCCTGAGCACCGGCGTTGTTGGGAACTGCTGTAGACATTCGCTTGCCTGCCTTACTTCTTGTTGACGATCGCGCGAGCGATCGAGTTGACAACAAAGGTCAGCACGAACAGGACAAGGCCTGCCGCGATGTAGGCACCGGCAGAGACCGGGTTGTTGAACTCTGCGGATGCGTTCGCGATGGCGGTAGCGAAGGTGGTGCCACCGTCAAAGAGCGAACCACGGAAGTCATTGGCCGGCGCGACCACCATGTAGAGCGCCATCGTCTCACCAAGCGCGCGGCCGAGGCCGAGCATGGAGCCGGCGATGAAGCCGGAGAGGCCGAACGGGATGACGGTCATGCGGATGACTTCCCAGCGCGTTGCGCCGAGCGCCAGTGCGGACTCGATCTGCCCCGGAGGGGTCTGGACGAAGATCTCGCGGGCGGTGGCCGCGATGATCGGCAGGATCATGATGGCCAGGACGATGCCACCGGTGAGCATGTTGCGGGCCGTGGAGAACGGCGGGGAATTCTGGTAGGTGGCGAACAGGAAGAAGCCACCGCCCCACGAGTTGATCCACTCGTAGAACTTGCCCAGGGCCGGGCCGAGCACCTGCGCGCCCCAGAGGCCGTACACGATGGAGGGGACCGCGGCGAGCATGTCCACGAGGGTGCCCAGTGGGCGCACCAGGTTCTTCGGCGCGTAGTTGGAGAGGAAGAGCGCGATGCCGAGTGCGACCGGCATGGCGAGGATCAGCGCGATGAGGGAGATCATCACGGTGGAGAAGAACAGGTTCGGGATACCGAACTGCATTGCGTCCAGGTTGGCAGTCTGCCAGTTGCCGCCGTAGGTGAAGAAGCCACCGACGCCGCCTTCGTTTCGGCTCAGCGGCGGGATCGCCTGGAGCACCAGGAACAGGCCGATCGCGATAATGATCACGGTGATCAGCGTTGCCGAGGCGGTCGAGAGGAATTCAAATACGCGGTCGCCCGGGCGCTTCACGCCCGCGCCGGAGGTCGTTTCCACCGGGGCCGCCTGGGTGGTTTGCACCGGCGTACCGGTAGCGGACTGGACCTCGGGCTGCGCAGGCGCAGCCGTCGACCCCGCTCGGCGGTCGTCCGCCGGAGTCATTTCGTTGTCAGCCATGGTTACTGGTCCTTATACGGTTGAAAAGAGGGGGAGCCAAACTCCGAATGTTCAATTTTTTGGTAACGGTTTGCACACTTGGTGTTAACCGTGCCCTCACATGGGCGTGCCCCCCGCAACGGCACTCGCCGCGTTGGGGGGCACCACACCGCCAAGTGGCTTACTGGATGGCGTTGACTGCCTCGCGCAGGCGCTCAGCGTGTGCGCCGGCGACCGGGATGAAGCCCTCAGCTGCGAGCTCGTCATCCTGGGAGTCCAGAGCAACGTTCAGGAAGTCCTTCACCATCTTGGAGGTGGACTCGTCGTAACCAGCGGAGCAGACGATCTCGTAAGTGGTCAGCACCAGCGGGTATGCGCCCTCTGCGTCGGTCTTGAACAGCTTGTCAGCGTCGACGACCATGTTGTGACCCTCGGTCTTGAACTCCAGGGTGTCCAGGGTCTTCTCAACGGACTCGTCGGTCAGCTCGACCGGGCCGGAGCCGAAGTCGATGTTGGCCTTTTTGTCAGCGAAGCCAGCCTCGACGTAGGTGATTGCGCCCGGGGTGTTGTTGACCTCGGTAGCAACGCCGGAGGAGCCGTTCGCACCGGTACCGACCTCGCCCGGGAAGGACTTGCCGGAGCCGGTCCACTTGCCGTCCGAAGCAGCAGCCAGGAACTTCTGGAAGTTGTCGGAGGTGCCGGACTCGTCAGAGCGGTAGAACGGCTTGATCTCCTGGTCCGGAAGCTCGGCGTCCGGGTTGGACTCCTTGATCTTCGGGTCGTTCCAGTTGGTGATGTTGCCCTGGAAAATGTCAACAACGTTGTCGACGGTGAGGTTCAGCTCGTCAACGCCGTCCAGGTTGTACGCGATGGCAACCGGGCCGATGACGAACGGCAGGTGCCATGCCTCGTTACCACCGCAACGCTCAGCGGCAGCCTCAACCTGGTCGTCCTTCAACGGGGAGTCGGAGCCAGCGAACGCAGCCTGGTTAGCGATGAAGTTCTTCTGGCCGGAGCCGGAACCGGTGGCGTTGTATGCCAGGGTCGCGCCCGGAACTTCCTCGGCGTAGCGAGCTGCGAAGTAGTCCATTGCGTTCTGCTGAGAGGTAGCACCCTCGCCGACCAGCTGGCCCGTCTGGCCGGAGAGCTCTGCGCCGGCACCCTCAGATTCGGAGCCCTCAGCGGCGGAGGAAGCCTCGGAGGAGGTGTCGGTGGAGTCAGAGTCAGAGGAATCGCCACAAGCGACGAGGGCTGCGGAGGAGACTGCGACGGCGCCGATGATGGCGGCGGTGCGCTTAAAGTTGCGGTTCACGGGATACCTTTCCGGTGCTTAGTCAGTTACCACTCGAGCATCGGTGCCACTCTCGGCCGGTTTTGTCCACAGCGAAGTGGACGAAACCATTTCCGATTACTCACGGTTACTCAACCTAGAAGTCAGCGGTTAACCCCAAGTGTCTGGTTTGGTGAACAATCGGTGAACTTCGCCAACACGCCAGAAAAAGCCTGATAAAACGCTGCGGATGCGATGAATGTCACACAATCAGCGGTTGACTCGCGTCACCGCAGTCCCACCAACAACAGCGGTTACGCGCTTTCCGGCGCCGCGCCGTACACCACGTGCCGCTCCGCCACAGCAAAACCGAGGCCCTCGTACCGCGCCACAGCCGGCGCGTTATCCGCCTCCACGTACAGGATGACGCGCTCCCTCCCCTCCCCCACCAAGTGGGAGAGCGCGAGCTGCATCAGCGGTGCGCCGAGCCCGCGGCCGCGGTAATCATTGGCCAGGCCGACGACGTACACCTCGCCCGTACCGTCCGGGTGCACCTTGGTCCAGCTGAAGCCAGCGAGCTCGTCCCCGCAGGAGAGGAACCAGACCCCCTCCGGGTCAAACCACTCCACCCGCATCGCGCGGTGGAGACGCTCCAGGTCCCACCCGCCCTGCTCGGGGTGCCAGGAAAACGCCTCGTTGTTGACGCGCAGCCACTCGCGCTCGAGCGCGTCCTGCTCGCCCGCCGCTTTCGCGCTGGCAAGGGTGCGCGCTTGGTAGCCGTTCGGGAGCGTGAGCTGCGCTGCGTCCCGTAGATCGTCCCCCTCGCACGCCATGACCAGGAGCTCGCGCGTGGACTCTAGCCCCAGCGACTCCGCCAGGGCGCGCGCGCCCGGCAGATTGCCGTGCGCCCACAAGCCAGCGTCGGGACGCTGCTCGAGCACCCGGCGCGCCAACTCGGCACCGATTCCGCGGCGGCGGACCTCCGGGTGCACCACCAGCTCCGCGGAGCCGTCCGGGGCGATGGAGGCCAGGCCCGCGAGCCCACCGGGGACGTCGGTGGAAGGGGTGGTGAGGAGGGAGTGGTTCAGGGTGGCGTCGCTAAGCGCCTGCTCGAACGCCTCGGAGAATGGGGCGACCCCGTCGGCGTCGGTGGCTGCGTGGAGGATGGTGCTGTTATCGTGCATGGACCCAGGCTACGGTACAAGTATGCAATTGAAGCGAAGTGCGGCTGTCGGGGTCGCGGCGATCGCGCTGCTGGGCTACCTCGCGGACACGGCGGCGGGGATGCGCGCCGAGCACGCGCTCTCCGCGCGCGCCGCTGAGCTGGGCGAGCTGTCCACCGCCCCCGCAGCGTACGTCGGCGGCCTGCCCTTCGGCCGGACTGTACCCCGCATTACCGTCGACGCCCTGGATGTGCCCGTTGCCGGCGTCGGCGTGGGCAACGTGGGCATCAAGCTTGTCGACGTCACCCTGCCCCACCCCCGCACCGCGCACCTCGTGAACGACCTGCCCGGCGCGAAGGCGAGCCTCGTGCGCCGCATCGTCCGGCTCGACGGCGTGGCCTTCGGGCAGCTGCTGGGCATGACGAATCTGGACATCGCGAGCCCCTACGACATCTCCCCGTCCGGCGGCGGCGCGAGCGAGGCGCGGCTGACCGGCACCATTCCGGGCACGGAGGACCCCGTGACGGTGGTGGTGACGCTGCGAATCGACGGCACGAAGTTTGTCATGCGCCCGAGCGAGCTCGTGGACGTCCCACTGGAGCTCACCGACCGCGCCGTTGACACGTTCAGCCTGGAGCGCGATACCCGGGACCTGCCGCTCGGTGGCCCTGCCGACTGCGTGCAGCTCACCGGCGGATCGATCGAGTTTTCGCGGGACCGTATTAATACCGTCGTGGAGGAGACAGACCTCACCCCGCTCCTGCGAGACCCGTCGACGGACGAGGGCACCCGGCAAGCGGAGGATTCGCCGCTGGCGTCAGACGCGGAGGATGCCTCGGCAAGCTAGGCAAGCTCGGCAAGCGATGCAAGCGAGGCAGGCGAGGCAGAGTGCGGTCGCGGCACGCCAACGACTACCCTGGCTGGCATGGCTGATACAGAGAACACCACCCCCGAGAACACCGGCTCGCTCAACGGCAATGAGGCCGTCAACCTGGCCGCGGAGCAGTCAAAGAACACGGCGCACCGCAATATCCCCGCACTGGGTTTTGAGGACTTCCCGCTGGAGGAGGACACGGCGAACCTGCGTCAGGGGCCGAGCCTGCACGACGGGCTGCTGGCACTGTTACCGCTGGTCGGCGTGTGGACCGGCACCGGTCAGGCCAACGACAACGGCGAAGAGTACGCCTTTGGCCAGCGCCTGGTGATCTCCCACGACGGCGAGAACTACCTGCGCTTCGAATCGCGCATCTGGCGCATCGACGAGGACGGCAACGCCACCGGTGCCGACCAGCGCGAGGTGGGCTTCTGGCGCATTTCCCTGAAGGACGAGATCGAGGTGACCCTCACCAACTCCCGCGGCCTCGTCGAGGTCATGTACGGCGAGCCGGTCAACGAGCGCGCCTGGCAGCTGCAGAGCGCCACCACACTGGCCACCGAGTCCGGCCCGAAGCAGCACGGCGCGGGCAAGCGCCTCTACGGGCTCATGCCCAACAACAACCTGGGCTGGGTCGACGAGCGCGCCGTCGGCGGCGAGATGGTTCCCTACATGTCCGCCGAGCTCAAGCGCATCGCCGGCTAAGCCCTATCCAGCGCGGCGACGATCAGCTTTTGCACCTCCGCCGCATTGTCCGGCGCCGGGAGCTTCTTCCCGTTCAGCTTGCGCACCCGCGCGTACATGCGCGTGGAGCTGACCAGCCAGACGGATTCCGCCTTCAGCAGCTCGCTGAGGTACATGTCCTTCTGCTTACACTTCCACCCCTTCTTCTCCGCGTGCGCGAACAGCGCCGCCTGGGTGGTGCCGGGCAGGATCCCCGGCCCCGGCTTCGGGGTGCGCAACCGCCCGCCCTTCTTCACAATCACCACCGTCGAGGTCGCGCCCTCCAGGACACGGTCCGTCTCCGGGTCGATGTAGATGACGTCGTCGTACCCCTCTCCGCGGGCCCACCGCAGCGCCGCCATGGACGCCGCGTAGTTCAGCGTCTTCGCGCCCACCCGCATCCAGGGGACCTCCGCCTCCCCGCCTTCGCCGCGGTTGATGGTGTACCCGCGCGGGGTGGTCACCACGCTCACCCCGTTTTTGCGCTGTTCCAGCACCGAGTCCGGGATTGGCCGGATGGTCAGCCACGCAGTGGGCACGCCGGTAGTCTCGCGCCCGCGCGACATGGTCCAGACGCACTTCGCGTCCACGTCCTCCGCAGCGAGCCCACGCTCACGCACGTAGTCGGCCACCGCCTCCCGGGTCGCCTTGATCCAGTGCTCCCTGCCGGGGTCGGGCAGGTCGAGGGTGGCGGCGGAGCGCCGGAACCGCTCCACGTGCTGCTCCAGGTTCGCGGGCTCGCCCTTGCGGATGAGGATCGTTTCAAAGATGCCGTCGCCGCGCGTCACAGCCGCGTCGTCCCAGAAGATGTGGGGAGTGTTCGCGTTTTGTCTGCGCACGGAGCCGCCGAAGGGCTCGACGAGGTAAATGACCGGAGCGGGTGGGAGCATCGATGCCATAATGTCCCATTATGCCCGTATGATCGGGGTCTATGTCGTATTCGTCCGATCTTTTACAACTGCCCGGCGCCACCCCCATCGAGTCCAACCTGCTCGCCGAGGGAGTGGCCTGGCACTACGGCAATCCGCTCGCGGAACAGCAGGGCTTACGCATCATCGACCGCTCGCACCGCCGCGTCATCGCCGTCTCCGGTCCCGACGCCGCCGAGTTCCTGAACAACCTGCTTTCGCAGAAGCTTATCGACGCCACGCCGTCCCTCACCGCCGCCGCTCTCGACCTGGACATCCAGGGCCACATCCTGCACCACGCCGACCTCGCGCTGGTGGACGGCACGTTCTACCTCGACGTCCCGCCCGCGCAGTTCGACTCCTTCGTGGACTACCTGCGCAAGATGGTGTTCTGGTCCGACGTGTCCGTTGAGGAGGCCGACTTGGCCATCCTCACCCTGCTTGCAGACGACGCCGAGTTCCCCGCCATCGACGAGGCCGTCTTCACCCGCCGCGTCAGCGACTTTGCCCCCGCCCGTCTGGACGTGGCGGTACCGCGTGGGGAAGCGCTTGGCGTGGCCAAGCGACTCCACGAGCACGGGGTGGCGTACGCCGGCATGATGGCGTTTACGGCCGCGCGGGTGCGCAACGTCGAGCCCGAGCTGGGCGTGGACCTGGACGAAAAATCCATCCCGCACGAGGCGCCGCGCCTGATCAACCGCGGCGAGCACATCGGGGCCGTCCACCTGAACAAGGGCTGCTACCGCGGGCAGGAGACCGTCGCGCGCGTGGAAAACCTCGGCCGATCCCCTCGCCTGCTGGTCATGCTGCAGCTCGACGGCTCAGCCCCGCACGACCCGCAGCCGGGCGAGACTATCACCTCCAACGGGCGCAAGGTAGGCCGGCTGGGCACCGTCGTCCAGGACGCCGATTACGGCCCGGTCGCGCTCGGATTGGTCAAGCGCTCCGCCCTCACCGCCCCGCTGGACATCGAGGGGGTCGCTGCGAGCGTGGATCCAGACTCGCTCCCTACCGACGAAGGCGAGAAGCTTGGCCGTCTCGCGGTGGACAAACTGCGCCGCGGGCGTTAATCCCAGCTCAGGGGCCGGGTGAGCATTTTCGTGGCGTACAGGCTATTATGTCCCCCAGGACAATAACTATCGAAAGTATGAGGCCGCCTTCTTAGGCCGCCCTAGAACCACCTCAAGGGGGTCACGCCATGGGCCGCGGACGCGCCAAAGCAAAGCAGACCAAGGTTGCTCGCCAACTTAAGTACAACACGCCTGAAATGGACCTCGATTCTCTGCAGCGTGAGCTTGCAGGCAAGGCACCGCAGCGGCGTTGGGACGAGGACGACGACGAGGTGGATGAACAGTACGCCGAGTACGCGGACTGGGACGATGATGACGAGGACCGGAAGTAAGTCCGCCCGGCCCCACAACGCCACCATTCACACCGTTTGAGCACAAGCACCCGGTAACCCCGGGTGCTTTGTTTATGCGCGGGGTGCGCCGCGCCTAGTACTGCGGGTGCTCGCCCACCAGCACTGCACGCTGGGTCTCGCCGTCCTCCGCAGCGCGGACCTCGCCGAGGACCCAGGAGTCCACGTGGCGGGCGGCCAGGATCGCCAGCGCGCGGTCCCGGTCCTCCGGCGCGACGACGGCGACCATGCCGACACCCATGTTGAAGGTCTTCTCCATCTCCTCGTCCGGCACCTGGCCGACCGCCTTGATGGTGCGGAAGATTTGCCCCGGCGTCCAGGTGGCGCGGCGCATCTCCGCAACCAGCCCCTCCGGGATGATGCGGACCATGTTGCCCGCCAGGCCACCACCGGTGACGTGGCAGAAGGTGCGGACCTCACACTCGGAGGCCAGCTCGAGGCAGTCGCGGGCGTAGATGCGGGTCGGCTCCAGGAGCTCCTCGCCGAGGGTGCGGTCGAACTCCTCAATGTGGCCGTCAAGCGGCAGACCGGCCTTCTCCAGCAGGACGTGGCGCGCCAGCGAGTAGCCGTTGGAGTGCAGGCCGGACGAGGCCATGGCGATAATCGTGTCGCCCTCGCGCACGCGGTCCGGGCCGAGCAGCTCATCCGCCTCCACGACGCCGACTGCGGTGGCGGAGACGTCGTAGTCGTCGGCCTCCATCACCCCGGGGTGCTCCGCGGTCTCGCCGCCGAGGAGCGCGCAGCCGGCCTGGACGCAGCCTTCGGCGATGCCGCCGACGATGTCCGCGATCTTCTCCGGCACGACCTTGCCGGTAGCGATGTAGTCCTGCAGGAACAGCGGCTCGGCGCCGCAGACGACCAGGTCGTCGACGCACATGGCGACCAGGTCGATGCCGATGGTGTCGTGTTTGTCCATCGCCTGGGCGACAGCCAGCTTAGTGCCCACACCGTCGGAGCCGGCCGCGAGCAACGGCTCGCGGTACTTGCCCAGGGCGAACAGACCGGCGAACCCGCCGATGCCGCCCTTGACCTCCGGGCGGGACGCGCGCTTCGCGTGGCCCTTCAGCAGCTCGACGGCGCGGTCGCCGGCCTCGATGTCAACGCCCGCGGCGGCGTAGGAGACGGAAGGGTCGGAGTTCTGGTTAGTCATGTCGGGTGTCACCTTTCTGGATGCGCCGGACAAGGTCGGCGTTCGGGTTGCCGTCGGGAAGCCCGAGCGGGTAGTTGCCGTCGAAGCAGGCGGCGCAGAGGTTTTCTGCGGGGTGGTTGGTGGCGGCGATCATGTCGTCGATAGGCACGAAGGCCAAAGAGTCAGCGCCGATCATGGTGCGGATGGACTCGGCGACCTCCGCATCGGTGCCGCCGCGGCCGTGGTTGGCAATGAGCTCGCCGGGGCTGGCGAAGTCGATGCCGTAGAAGCACGGCCACTTCACCGGCGGCGACGCGATGCGCACGTGTACCTCGGCGGCGCCTGCCTCGTGCAGCATGCGAATCAGCTTGCGCTGGGTGTTGCCGCGCACGATCGAGTCGTCCACCACCACGAGCCGCTTGCCTTCGATGACGGCGCGCACCGGGTTCAGCTTCAGCCGCAGCCCGAGCTGCCGCAGCGTATCGGACGGCTGGATAAACGTACGACCCACGTACGCGTTCTTCATCAACCCCTGCTTGAAGGGGATCCCGGACTCCTCGGCGTAGCCGATCGCCGCGGGGGTGCCCGACTCAGGCACCGGCATGACCAGGTCGGCCTCCACCGGAGCGACTCGCGCTAATCGACGCCCAATCTCAACGCGGCTGGCATTCACCGTCTGGCCGTCCAGCACCGAATCGGGGCGCGCCACGTAGACGTACTCGAACACGCAGCGGGCCTGGCGCGGCGCCTCGGCGAAGCGCTCGGAGCGGATACCGGTGGCGTCGATGGCCACGAGCTCCCCCGGCTCGATGTCGCGCACGAAGGAGGCGCCGACGATGTCCAGGGCGCACGTCTCGGAGGCGACGACCCAGCCGCGCTCCAACCGGCCCAGGGAGAGCGGGCGCACGCCGTGCGGGTCGCGGGCGGCGTAGAGGGTGTCGCCGTCGGTGACCATGAAGCAGAACGCGCCTTGGAGGCGAGGGAGGAGGTCGAGGGCGGCGTCGATAAGCGTGTGCTCCCCGCGGATCCGGTCGGCGAGCAGCGCGGAAACGACCGCGGTATCGGAGGATGAGCCCTGGCCCTGCACGCCATCGGCCGGGATGAGCTTGCGCTCGATCGCCTCGGCCTGCAACTCCTGGTAATTGGTCAGGTTGCCGTTGTGCGCGAGCGCGACGTCCGTGCCGTTTGGCGAGGTACGGAACATCGGCTGCACGTTATCCCAGGAATTGCCGCCCGCGGTGGAGTAGCGCGTGTGCCCGATGGCCACATCGCCCTGGAGGGCATCGAGGACGGACTCGTCGAAGACCTGGCTGACCAGGCCCGTGTCCTTAAAGACGACGATGTTGGAGTGATCGCCCACCGCAATGCCCGCGCCCTCCTGGCCGCGGTGCTGGAGGGCGAACAAGCCGAAATAGGACAGTTTGGAGACGTCTTCACCAGGCGCCCACACGCCGAACACGCCGCACTCATCGCGCGGTGCGTCGTCGAGCTGCGCCCGGGAGTCCCCGAAGTTTTCCATGCTCACGGTATGCACGGCCCTTACTTTAACGGACCGCGCCTACGAAAGGGCAATTACGGGCAACCCCCGCGCGATCTCGCCAGCCCGAGAGCCGGAGGCGTCGATCCTGCCCGCGGCCACCTCGTCCTTAAACGTGCTGCGCCCGGTGGCGATGCGAAGCCACGTCTCCGGAGCCATCTCCACCACGTTCGGCGGGGTGCCGCGGGTGTGCCGCGGGCCCTCCACGCACTGCACCGCCACGAACGGGGGCACGCGCAGCTCCACCGACTTGCCCGGGAGTTCTTCGGCGAGGGTGCGGGCGGTGCGGCGGGTGGCGTCGGCAAGCAGGGCGCGGGAGGGCTTCTCCCCTTCACCATCGAGCCACGCGGCAACCGCCGCCACCACCTCGCGCGTTGCCGCCGGGTCCTGCTTCGAGCTTCTGCTGGATGCCATGCGCTCCATACTAAGATGTCGAGTCATGACGAACACAGCAGTCCCCATGAACAGGTCGGCGTCCATCACGCTGCGGTTCATGGCATCGCCTACCGACGTCCTCATCGCCGGCGCCCAAGGCGTCTCGGGCGGCCGCGTCCTCGAATGGATTGATAAGGCCGCCTACGCCTGCGCCGCACAATGGTCCGCCACCTACTGCGTGACCGCCTACGTGGGGCACATCCACTTCACCCGGCCAATCCCGTCCGGCCACATCGTGGAGGTGCGCTCCACGATCGCCATGACCGGGCGCAGCTCCATGCACATTGTCAACGAGGTGCTCTCTGCCGACCCCCGCGAAGGCAAGTTCACCCGCGCCTGCGACTGCCTCGTCATCTTTGTGGCCAAGGACCCGGAGACCGGCAAGTCCATGCCCGTGCCGACGTTCGTGCCGATTACCGACGAGCAGCGCCGCGTCGAAAAAGCCGCGAAGTCGCGCGTGGAACTGCGCAAGGCCATCGAGGCGTCCATGGAAGAGCAGACCTACACCGACGATTGCACCGCGCCGCGTCTGACGCACCGGTTCATGGCCAAGCCGACCGACGTGAACTGGGGCGGCAACGTCCACGGCGGCACCGCGATGGAATGGATCGACGAGGCCGGCCTCGCCTGCACCATGGAGTGGTCCGGGGAGCGCACCGTCGCCGTCTACGCCGGCGGTATCCGGTTTTACAAGCCCATCCACATCGGCGACCTCATCGAGGTGGAAACCCGCATCACGCGCACCGACTCCCGCTCCATCCACGTCTCCACCTTCGTCCGCTCCGGCGACCCACGCGGCGGGCGCGACCAGCTCAGCAACGCCATCCACGCCACCACCACCTACATCGGCATCGACGTTGACGGCAATCCCCTCCCCGCGCGCCAATTCGTCCCGTCCACCGACGAGGACAAGCGCCTCTGGGAGCACACCCAGACGCTCAAGGACCTGCGCGGCCAGTACGAGCCGGAGCCGCTGGTCGAGCGGCCGGAGGCGACGCAGCGGGTGGACTAGGGCTGTTGGGGGGGTGCGCCGCTGGGTTTTTCGCTGCGTAACCCCGTCGTCTAAATGGAGCTAGCTCCTTTTGGGGTTCACGGTTCCGCGCGACCTGGCGTTTTACCGGAGGGTCAGGTCCAAATGGAGCTAGCTCCGTTTAGGGTTCACGGTTCTGCGCGACCTGGCGTTTCACCGTCGGCGCAGGTCCAAATGGAGCTAGCTCCGTTTAGGGTTCACGGTTCTGCGCGACCTGGCGTTTCACCGTCGGCGCAGGTCCAAATGGAGCTAGCTCCGTTTAGGGTTCACGATTCTGCGCGACCTGGCGTTTCACCGTCGGCGCAGGTCCAAATGGAGCTAGCTCCGTTTACGCCGCGCTCCCGAAGCCGTAACGAACCCCAGCAACGTCGCAGAAACGACAAAGCCCGCCGCGCCGGCACCTGTGGCACCGGCGACGACGGACAGGCCGAAGACAGCGGCGAGCGTCAGCAATAGCGCAGCCACGTGACGCCCGCCTGGACGCTACACCGCAGCGTTGGGAGCGTGCGCTGCGGCGAAGTGCGACGGAAGGGTGTCGGCCCAGGCGTCGCGAAGCTGGGCGATCTCCAGCTGCTCGGAGCCAAAGCGCAGGACACCCTCCGCATTCGTACGCCCGATCAGCGCGGCCGGCACGCCTGCGGCACCCGCGCGCTCTACCAGCGCGTCGGCACGATCCGTGGTTACGGCGACCAGGACGCGGGATGCAGACTCCGAGAACAGCGCGGTGAACGCGTCCTCGTGCACAGCCGCGAGGTCCAGGTCAGCACCCTTGCCGGAGGCCTGCAGCATCTCGAAGACAGCCTGAGACAGGCCACCCTCGGACAGGTCGTGCGCGGCGGTCACGCCACCGTTGTCTGCGGCATCGGCGAAGAACTTCGCCAGGCGCTCCTCGTTGGCCAGGTCCACCTTCGGCGGCACGCCGCCCAGGCCGGAACCGGAGATGTCCTGCCATACGGAGCCGCCGAACTCGTCGGCGGTCTCACCGAGCAAGACCAGGGAGAACTCCTCCTCCGTCGAAGGCACGGCGTGCGGGTTCGCCTTGGCTACGTCGTCGATGACGCCGAGCACGCCCACCACCGGGGTGGGCAGGATCGGGGTCTCGCCGGTCTGGTTGTAGAAGGACACGTTGCCGCCGGAGACCGGAATGTTCAGCTCGGCGGCGCCGTCGGCAAGCCCGTGCACAGCTTCGCGGAACTGCCACATCACGTCCGGGTTCTCGGGCGAGCCGAAGTTGAGGCAGTTGGTCACGGCGACCGGGGTCGCGCCGGTGACGGCAACGTTGCGGTAGGCCTCGGCGAGCGCCAGGCGCGCGCCCGCGCTCGGGTCGAGGTAGGTGTAGCGACCGGAGGCGTCGGTAGCGATGGCGACGCCGCGGTTCGTCTCCTCGTTGATGCGCAGCACGCCGGAGTCCGCGCCGTGGGCCTGCACCGTGTTGCCGCGCACGTATCGGTCGTACTGCTGCACGATGTAGTCGCGCGAGCACAGCGCGGGGGAGGCCACCATCTTCAGCCATGCGGCCGAGAGGGCCTCTTGCTTATCGACGCCCCCTCGCTCCCCAACCTCGTCAATCCAGTCAGGGCGGGCGTAGGGCCGCTCGTAGACCGGGCCCTCGTCGATCGACGACGGCGGCGCGTCCAGCACGACCTCGCCGCCGTGGGTGACCACGTAGCGGTCCTTCTCATCGGTAACCTCGCCGATGACGGCGGCGCCCACCTCCCACTTCGCGCAGATTTCCATGAAGCGATCCACGTTGTCCGGGGTGACCACGGCGCACATGCGCTCCTGGGACTCGGAGGCGAGGATCTCGGCGGCCGACATGTTCTCGGCACGCAGCGGGACGTTGTCCAGGTTGACGCGCATGCCACCGTCGCCGGCCGCCGCCAGCTCGGAGGTGGCACAGGCCAGGCCGCCGCCACCGAGGTCCTGAATGCCCACGACCACGCCGGCGCGGTACAGCTCCAGGCAGCACTCGATCAGCACTTTCTCCGCGAACGGGTCGCCGACCTGGACGGCCGGGAGCTTGCGCTCTTCGCCCTCCTCGAAGGTGGCCGAGCCCAGCACGGACACGCCTCCGATGCCATCGAGGCCGGTGCGCGAGCCGAAGAGCACCACCTTGTTGCCGGTGCCGGACGCGAAGGCGAGCTTGAGATCCTCCACCTTGAGCGTGCCCACACACAGGGCGTTGACCAGCGGGTTACCCGCATACGCGGCGTCGAAGACGGTCTCGCCGCCGATGTTGGGCAGGCCGAGCGAGTTGCCGTAGCCACCGATGCCGTGGACCACGCCGGGGAGGACGCGCTTGGTGTCCTCGGCATCCGCCGGGCCGAAACGCAGCTGGTCCATCACGGCGATCGGGCGCGCACCCATGGCCATGATGTCGCGTACGATGCCGCCCACGCCGGTTGCGGCGCCCTGGTAGGGCTCCACGAACGACGGGTGGTTGTGGCTCTCCACGCGGAAGGTCACCGCGTCGCCGTCGCCGATGTCCACCACACCGGCGTTCTCACCAATACCAGCGAGGATCTTGGAGGCCATCTCCTCGGTCATCGTCTCGCCAAAGTAGCGCAGGTGCACCTTGGAGGACTTATACGAGCAGTGCTCGGACCACATCACGGAGTACACGGTCAGCTCCGCGTCCGTGGGGCGGCGGCCAAGGATGGACTTGATCTTGTCGTATTCCTCGTCGCGCAGGCCCAGCTCCGCGTACGGCTGCTGAAGGTCCGGGGTTGCTTGCGCGTTCTCGACGGTGTCGTCGTGCACGGTCATAATCGTTTACGCTCCGATCTTCGAGATAGCATCGATGGCGGATTCGAACAGGCCCAGACCGTCGGTGGACGGGCCGGTGAGCAGCTCAATCGCGTGTTCCGGGTGCGGCATGAGGCCGACGACGCGGCCCGACTCATTGGTCACGCCCGCGATCGAGTTGGCGGAGCCGTTGAAGTTGTCGGTGTAGCGGAAGACCACGCGACCCTCCTGCTCAAGCTGGTGCACCGTCTCCTGCGAGGCCTGGAAGCGGCCCTCGCCGTGCTTGGCCGGCACCAGGATCTTGCTGCCCGACTCGAAGCGGGAGGTCCACGCGGTGTCCGCGTTGGCGATCTCCAGGTAGGTGTCCACGCAGTGGAAGTCCAGGTGCTGGTTGCGGGTGAGCGCGCCCGGCAGCAGGCCGGCCTCGGTGAGGATCTGGAAGCCGTTGCAGATACCCAGCACCGGCATGCCCTTCTTCGCGGCCTCCACCACGGCAGCCATCATCGGTGCCTGCGCGGCGATCGCGCCGGAGCGCAGGTAGTCGCCGTAGGAGAACCCGCCCGGGACGACGACGGCGTCCACGCCGGTCAGGTCGTCGTCGGCGTGCCACAGCTGCTTCGGCTCGGCTCCTGCGAGGCGGACGGCACGGAGGGCGTCGACGTCGTCAAGCGTGCCTGGGAACGTGATAACCCCGATGGCTGCTGTCATCGAACAACCTCGAAATCCTCGATCACGGTGTTGGACAGGAGGGTCTCCGCGACGCGAGCGAGCTCCTCATCCGTGACGGAGTCGTCCACCTCGATCTCGAAGCGCTTGCCCTGGCGGACATCCTGGACCCCGTTCACCCCGATTCGCCCAAGTGCGCGCTGGACAGCCTGGCCCTGCGGATCCAGGATTTCAGCCTTCGGCATGACATTTACCACGACACGTGCCATGAGATTCCTTCATTAGTCAGAGGTCAGCAGACGTGGGCAAGTATATCCGACGCCACCGGGGAACCAATAGCGGTCCAACAGATGAACAATGCCTGAACTTTAAGTTTTTACTGAGTTTATACCCAGCGCAGCCTAGCGACCGGCGTTATTTTAACTGGGAAATTACTCCATCCTCTCAGCAAAGGGTTCCACATGCGTTTCTCCCACCGTCACGGGCTCTCCACAGCCTTCATCGTCGCGCTCGCCGCCGGCACCATCACCGTCCCCACCGCACACGCGGCGACCGACGGCTCCAACGTAGTCATCAACGAGGTCTACGGAGGCGGCGGCAACTCCGGCTCCACCATCTCCAACGACTTTGTCGAGCTGTACAACCCCACCGACAAGGACATCGACCTTGCCGGGTGGAGCCTGGCGCAGCAGTCCGCCAAGGGCAACACGGGCAACACCACCTCGCTGCAGGGCACGATCCCGGCCGGCGGGTATTTCCTGATCAAGGGCGCCGCGGGCAATAACAAGGACAACCCGCTCGAAAATGCCGACTACGAGAGCAAATTCAACTTCGGCGGCGAAAGCGCCAGCGCAGTGCTTACCGACGCCTCCGGCAACCAAGTCGACCTCGTCGGCTGGGGCGGGGCGAAGAACTTCGAGGGCAATGTCGCGAAAGGCACGTCGAACTCCACCTCCATCCAGCGCAAAGAAGCAGGCTTAGACACCGACGACAACGCCGCCGACTTCCACGCAGCAACCCCGACCCCGCAGGGCTCGGGCAATGCGCCCGCTGAGCCAACCGACCCCGCCGAGCCGACCGACCCCGCTGCCCCGTCTGATCCCGCGCAGCCTGCCCCGGAGCCCGGCGCGATCACCCCGATCGCCGAGGTCCAGGGCACCGGCGCCGCCTCCCCGCTTGAGGGCAAGACCGTGACCACCGAGGGCGTGGTCACTGCCGTATACGACGAGGGCGGCAAGAACGGCTTCTTCCTGCAGACCGCCGGTTCCGGTGCCGAGAAGCAGCCGGGCGACGCATCCGACGGCATCTTCGTCTACCTGGGCAAAGACCCTGCACCGAGCGAGTTCCCGCAGCGCGGCGACTCCCTGCAGGTCACCGGCAAGGTCTCCGAGTACTACAACCAAACGCAGATCACTGCCTCGTCCAAGACCACGCTCGACGAGGCGCTCGAGGCACCGAAGGCAGTGGAGCTCACCGAGCTCCCGGCTGGCGACGACGCCCGCGAGCCCTACGAGGGCATGCTGGTCCGCCCGGGCGCCTACACCGTGACCGACAACTACAACCTGAACAACACCGGTGACCTCGGCCTGGTGGCGGGCACCGAGCCGATCTACAACTTCACCGACAAGAACGCACCGAGCGTCGACGGCTACCGCAAGTACGAGGCCGAGCAGTCCGCACGCGAGGTGTACCTGGACGACGGCCGCACCAAAAACTACTTCCGCTCCGACAAAGAAACACCGCTGCCTTACCTGGTGACCTCGGATAAGGGCGTGAAGTCCATCCGCACCACCGACCAGGTGGAGTTCCAGACCGACGTGGTTGTGGACTACTCCTTCGACCGGTGGCGCTTCCAGCCGCTGCAGCCGATCACCGGCAAGAACGCCGCCGACGAGCTGCCGATCACGTGGGAGGACTCCCGCGAGAAGTCCATCGACGTGCCGGGCACCGTGAAGGGCGACTTCTCCCTCGGCTTCTTCAACGTCCTGAACTACTTCAACTCCCTGGGCGAGGATGAGGCCAACTGCAAGGCATACAAGGACATGAACGGCACCCCTGTCGGGTCCAACCGCTGCAAGGTCCGCGGCGCGTACACCGAGGATGCGTTCAAGGACCAGCAGGCCAAGATCGTCACCGCAATTAACACGCTGGACGTCGACGTGCTCGGCCTCTCCGAGATTGAGAACACTGCGACCGTCACCGGTGACGTGGCCAAGCGCGACGAGACCCTACAGAACCTGGTCGACGCGCTCAACGACGCCGCGGGCAAGGAAAAGTGGGACCTGGTGAAGTCCCCGACCCAGCTGGGCACCGACGAGGACTACATTCGCGTCGCCTTCATCTACCAGAAGGACAAGATTCGCCCCGTCGGTGAGTCCAAGATCTTCGACGACGGGGCATTCACCGGCACCGCCCGCCAGCCGCTGGCCCAGGAGTTTGAGCCGGCCGAGGGCGGCGACAACTTCGTTGCCGTGGTCAACCATTTCAAGTCCAAGGGCTCCGTTGCTCACGGCGACAAGGATTCCGGCGACGGCCAGGGCAACAACCCGGCCGTTCGTGAAGCCCAGGCACAGGCGCTCATTGATCACCTGAACAAGGAAGACAAATGGACCGACCTGCCGACCTTCATCCTCGGCGACCTGAACTCCTACACCAAGGAAGACGCCATCACCACCATCGAGGGCGGTGGCTTCTCCCTGGTCCACCACGAAAAGGACTTCAACCAGGCCTCCTACCAGTTCGGCGGCCGCCTCGGCACCCTCGACCACGTGCTGGCCAACGCGTCCGCAAGAGACCTGGTCCAGGACTCCGCAGTGTGGAACATCAACGGCGACGAATCGGTCGCGTTCGAGTACTCCCGCCGCAACTACAACGCGCAGGACTTCTTCGGCAGCGGCGACGATAAGCTCTACGGCTACGGCAACCCGTTCCGCTCCTCCGATCACGACCCGGTCAAGGTCGGCTTCAACATCGCCGTCAACGAACCAACCACCAGCCGCTCCATCATCAAGGCCGAGGTGCGCGAAGACGGCCACCTGTGGGTGACCTACTCCGATGACAAGGACAACCCGGTCGACCTGGGCAACGTCACCGGGGCAGACGGCGCTGATGGTGCAGACGGTGCTGCGGGCAAGGATGGCGCTGACGGCCAAGACGGCGCTCAAGGCGAACCCGGCAAACAAGGCCCCAAGGGCGACAAGGGCGACACCGGCGCCGCAGGCAAGAACGGCGCAGACGGCAAGGACGGCGCTGACGGCCAAGACGGTGCTCAAGGCGAGCCCGGCAAACAAGGCCCCAAGGGCGACAAGGGCGACACCGGCGCCGCAGGCCAAGACGGCGTCGATGGTAAGAACGGTGCCGACGGCCGTGGCATCGATTCGGTGTCTTTCAATAAGGCTGGCGAGCTCGAGGTGACCTACACCGATGGCACGATCCAGAATGTTGGAAAGGTCACCGGCGGCAAGGACGGCGCTCCCGGCGATAAGGGCGACAAGGGCGACACCGGCGCCGCAGGCCAGGACGGTGCGGACGGCAAGGACGGAGTAGACGGCGTAGACGGAGCTGACGGCGAGCAGGGCCCCAAGGGCGACAAGGGCGAGACCGGCGCCACAGGCCAAAACGGTGCCGACGGCGTAGACGGTGCCGACGGCAAGGATGGCGTAGACGGCCGCGGTGTTGAGAGCTTCCAGATTGTCGACGGCGAGCTCGAGGTGACCTACACCGACGGCACCACCCAGAAGGTCGGCCCGATCGCTGGTCAGGATGGCGCTACTGGTGACAATGGCAAAGACGGCACCGACGGTAAGGACGGTAAGGACGGCGCTGCCGGCCGCGGCGTTGAGAAGGTCGAGGTCGACGACGAGGGCAACCTCGTCATCACTTTCACCGACGGCACCCCCCAGAAGGCCGGCAAGGTGCAGCCGGACGCACCGAAGCAGCCGAGCAAGCCGGTCCAGGACGGCGGCGACCAGGGCACGTCCGCGGACGGCAGCTCCACCTTCGGCACGATCCTCGGCATCATCGCTGCGCTTATCGCGGGGCTCGGCCTCGCGGGCGCGGCTGCGTACCAGTTCATGCCGCAGCAGGTGAACGATCTGCTCAACCAGCTGGGGCTGCGCTAAGCGGCGCGCTGAGCGCGCAGCTACAGGAACGCCCTGTAGTCTGCGGGCTCGGCGCCGTTGGCCTGGGCGCACAGGACCGCCGCGGTGAAGTCGCGGCGGACCTTCTTTTTGTGCAGCTCACGGGCGGAGATAGATAAGCGAAGGGTGTTGCCCTTCTCCGCGCCGCGGACGGCGGCAGCGATGATGTTGCGCCGCCACCACTTGGCCGTGCCATAGCCCTCGCCGACGGAGAGGTTGCGGCAGCGGGTGAAGGGGGTGGCGGTGGCGTCGGTAAGCGAATAGATGCCCTTCGTTGACACGGCGAGGCGGAACCCGAAGTCCGGGAGCACGCCGAGTGTGCCTGGGGACATGCGCCAGCGCGGCGGGGCGAACATGTCGAGGTGGAAACCGAGCGCCTCCATCTGGCGGGTCGCGCCGGTGAGGCGCAGGCGCGCTTCGTGCTCGCCGAGCGACGCGAACTCGGAGCGGCGGCCCTGCACCGCCTGGTCGAAACCGTTGAGGAGCAGGGCGCGGTGCTCGGCCTGCTCGAGGAGCCAGCCGCGCGTGCGCGAGTCCTTGGCCAGGTGCCACTTCTTGTCGATGTGCGGCGCGACCAGCAACGACACCGGCACGCGCTTGCGGTCCAGGCCCTCGACGAGCCGGACTACGTCATCGAGCGTGTCATCAAAAATGGACGAAATTGAGACGAGAACGCGACCAGACATACCCGCTATTCTCCCACAGCGGCCACGGCTTTGCTCTTCACCAACGTCCACGCGTACTCGAACGCCGTCTGCTTCCACTTGGCGTAGCGGCCCGACACCCCGCCGTGGCCCGCGGACATTTCGGTCTTGAGCAAAATCTCTCCGCCGGTGGCGTACTCGCGTAGCTTGGCCACCCACTTCGCGGGCTCAACGTAGAGCACGCGGGTGTCGTTGAGACTGGTCACGGCCAGGATGTCGGGGAAGTCCTGCGCGATGATGTTCTCGTACGGCGCGTAACCGGCCATGTAGTCGTACACCTCGGGGTCGTGGTACGGGTCGCCCCACTCCTCCCACTCGCCGACGGTGAGCGGCAGCTCGGGCTTGAGGATGGAGGTCAGCGGGTCGACAAACGGCACGATCGCCTGGATGCCCGCGAACTTCTCCGGCGCCATGTTCGCCACCGCGCCCATGAGCAGCCCGCCCGCAGAGCCGCCCTCGGCGACGAGGTGCTCCGGATCGGTAATGCCCAGTTGGATGAGCGTGTCAGCGCACGCGATGAAGTCCGTGAACGTGTTCTTCTTGTGCAGCATCTTGCCCTGGTCGTACCAGCTGCGGCCCATCTCGCCACCGCCGCGCACGTGCGCGCACGCCCACACCATCCCGCGGTCCAGCAGCGAGAGTCGCGCGATGGAGAACCCCGGGTCCATCGACGCCTCGTACGAGCCGTAGCCGTACAGCAAGGTGGGCGAAGCGTTCGGGGCAGTCGCTTTTCGACGCACCACCGACACCGGAATCTCCACCCCGTCCTCAGCCTTCGCCCAGATCCGCTCGGCGACGTACTCGTCCGGGTTGTAACCGCCCTCAACCTCCTGCTCCTTGAGCAGGGTGAACGAGCCGTCCTCGACCCGGTAATCCAACAGCTGCGACGGCTGTGTGTACGAGGTGTAGCCCACCCGGACCACGGGTGCGTCCCACTCCGGGTTGCCTGCCAGGCTCGCGGTGTAGAGCTCCTCGGAGAACTCCAGCTCCGCGAAGGGGGCGAAGTCCTCGCCCGTGAGCGGTGCAACGGCCAGGCGCGGGATCCCGCCGCGGCGGTACGACATGAACACGAAGTCGCGGTAGACGTCCAGCCCCTCGATGCGGGTGGTGTCCGAGTGCGGGACGATGACGGGCAGGTCGCGCAGGTCCGGCAGCTCGGCGGCGAGTGCGACCGCGCTCACCGCGAAGTTCGGCCCCGCGGCGTTGTGCGTGACCAGCCAGTACTCGCGGTCGCCCAGCGCGGCGTAGTCCGGGTGGTACTCCACGCCCTCCTCGCGAGGGCGCATCACCTGAAACTCGGCGGTGGGGTGCTCAAGCGGCGCGACGCGGTACTCGGTAGTCAGGGACGACGAGGACAGGATGTAGAGGAAGCGCTCCGCGCGGTCCGCGCCGACGCCGACGCCGAACTTCTCGTCCTTCTCTTCGAAGACCAGGACGTCCTCGGCCGCGTCCGTGCCCACCTTGTGGCGCCAGATCTGGTGGGGCCGCCAGGCGTCGTCGCACCGGACGTAGAACAGGTAGTCATCGCCGGCCCAGGTCGCGCCGTAGAAGACGCCCTCGATGACATCCGGGAGCAGCTCGCCGGTCTCCAGGTCCTTGATGCGCAGGTCGAAGCGCTCGTCGCCGGTGGTGTCCACCGAGTAGGCCAGGAGGCGGCCAGAGGTGGTGACCGAGGAGGCGCCGATGGAAAAGAATTCGTGGCCTTCGGCGAGCTCGTTGGCGTCGATAAGCACCTGCTCCCCGGGCATCTCCTCCGAGACCTCGGGTGGGGTCCAGGGGTCGTCGGCGGCGGGGACGCGGCACGAGAGGGCGTAATTCTTGCCCTCGATGGTGCGGCCGTAGTACCACCAGTCGCCCGCGCGCTGCGGCACGGACATATCCGTTTCCTTCACGCGCGACTTGATCTCGCCGTAGATCGCGTCGGTCAGTTCGCTCAGGTGCGCGGTGGCCTGCTCAGTGGCGGCGTTTTCCGCCTCCAGGTACGCGGTCGTCTCCGGGCTGTCTTTGTCGCGCAGCCACTCGTAGTTGTCCACGAAGTCGCGGCCGTGGAACGAGCGGGTGATCGGGTGCTTCGGTGCCTTGGGGAAATCCATAGGCACCCAGCCTAGGGCACCGCGCTTACGCGTTGGCGCCCGGCCAGTCGCCGAACTTCTCGCCGCTCAGGCGCTCGTACGCCTCGATGTAGCGGTCGCGCGTGGCCTCCACCACGGAGCCCGGCAGCTCCGGCGGCTGCGTACCTTCCGAGGGGCGCCAGCCCGACTTCGGGCCGGTGAGCCAGTTGCGCACGTACTGCTTGTCAAAGCTGGGCTGCTTCTGTCCCTCCTTGTAGGAATCGGCGGGCCAGTAGCGGGAGGAATCCGGGGTCAGGACTTCGTCGGCAAGCACGATCTCCCCGCTGCTGTCCAGGCCGAACTCGAACTTGGTGTCCGCCAAAATGATGCCCTTGGTCTCCGCGTACTCCGCGGCGCGCGAGTAGACCTCGAGGGTGCGATCACGCAGGCGCTCCGCCAGCTCGGTGCCGATCTTGCCCGCCATGTACTTGAACGTCACGTTCTCGTCGTGATCGCCCTGCGCGGCCTTCGTCGCCGGGGTGAAAATCGGCTCCGGCAGCTTCGACGCCTCGACGAGGCCCTCGGGCAGCTTCACGCCGCAGACCATGCCGCGCTCGTCGTACTCCTTCTTGCCCGAACCGGTGAGGTAGCCGCGGGCGACGCACTCGAACTGGACCATATCCAGCTTCTTCACCACCATCGCGCGGCCCAGCACCTCCTCCGGGATCCGCGGATCATCGATCGGCCCCGCGAGGTGGTTCGGAATCCCGTCCAGCAGGTCGAAGAAGAACATCGACGTTGCGGTGAGAATCCGCCCCTTGTCCGGGATCTCGGGCTCGAGCGAGAAGTCGAAGGCGGAGATGCGATCCGAGGCCACCATGAGCAAGGTGTCCGCATCTACCTGGTAAATCTCGCGGACTTTGCCGCCGGAAAGGTGAGTGTAGTCAGAAAGCTCTGGACGCATGGCACCAAGCATATACCGCGCCACTACCATGTTCCGCATGGTCTCTCGCCTCCCAGTGTTGCTCGCGCTGCCGGTCGTCGCCGCACTCGCCGCGTGCTCGCCGCAACCCGCCAGCACGGACGCCGCCGATATGCCCGACTTCGCCCCCACCAGCGACAACGCCGTCCTCCGCTTCGGCGACACCGCGCGCGTCGCCACCGAGGACCCCGCAACCGGCACCCAAGTCCAGTGGGAGGTCACCGTCGAGCGCCCGCGCCGCATCACCGGCACCCAAGCCGCCAACAACCTCCGCTCGCCCGACCCGCAGCGGTTCGCCGCGTTCACCTGCTTCCCGGTCACGCTCACGCCCGTCGCCATCGGCAGCAACCCCACCGGCCCCACGGTGCCCGTGCCGGAGCTTTCGCTTATCGACGCCACCCCCGCCCCCTCCACGACCCTCACCGCCAACTCCGTCCCGTCTCGGCCGGGCAGCGGCACGGGCCTGGGGGCGGGATCGGGTTCTGGGTCGCGGGCTGGTGGTGGCGCTGAGGCTGGTGCTGTGCCTGGGGCCGCTTCGCCGTCCGCGGCGGAGGCGTACTGCGACATGGGCAGCGGCGCCCCGTCCGGCTACACCGCTGACCTGGAGGAAGGCCGCGCCTACACCACCGCGCTCGCATCCTGGGAGCGTCGCGTGGACCCCGGCGTCCCCGCTACCGGCGTGCGCCTCGACGCCACCGGCGTCCGCTGGGCGGAGTAGACCCCGCCCCGGCCGCTGGTCGGCGCGGCTCCTTCCAAACGGAGCTAGCTCCATCTAGACGCGAGCCACCGGGAAAACACCAGGTCGCCGATCAACGCCAACCCCAAACGGAGCTAGCTCCATTTACACGCAGACCGCGCCGACCACACCCCCGCCCCCGTGGCGAGCTACAGGATCTCGCCCGGGCGGTAGTTGGCGGCGTCGGGGTACTTGTGCACGAGGGCGTCGATACGCGTGAGCACGCGGTCGACCTGCGACTCTGCCGCGCCGATGAACGCGTGCCGGTCCGCGAGGGCCTCCTCAAGCTGCGCGAGGTCCAGCGGCAAGCGATCGTCGTCGGCAAGACGCTCGACCAGGTTCTGCTCGGCGCCGTTCTCGCGCATGTCCAGGGCCATGGCGACGGCGTTTTCCTTGATCACCTCGTGTGCGGTCTCGCGGCCCACCCCGGCGCGCACGGACGCCATGAGGATGCGGGTGGTGGCCAGGAACGGCAGGTAGCGGTCCAGTTCGCGGGTGATCATGGCGGGGAACGCGCCGAACTCGTCGAGGACGGTGAGGAAGGTCTCCAGCTGCCCGTCGATGGCAAAGAACGCATCCGGCAGCGCGACGCGGCGCACGACGGAGCAGAACACGTCGCCCTCGTTCCACTGTTGCCCGGCCAGGTCAGCGGCCATGGTGAGGTAGCCGCGCAGGATGACCTGGAAGCCGCCGACGCGCTCGCAGGAGCGCGCGTTCATCTTGTGCGGCATGGCGGAGGAGCCGACCTGGCCCTCCTTGAAGCCCTCGGTCACCGTCTCGTTGCCCGCCATGAGGCGGATCGTGGTGGCCAGCGAGGACGGTCCGGCACCGAGCTGGACCAGCGCGGAGATCGCCTCGAAGTCCAGGGAGCGCGGGTAGACCTGGCCGACGGAGTCGAAGACCGTGTCAAAGCCCAGGTGGCCGGCCACCTTGGTTTCCAGCTCGGCGAGCTTCGCCTCGTCGCCGCCCATGAGGTCGAGCATGTCCTGCGCCGTACCCATCGGGCCCTTGATGCCGCGCAGCGGGTAGCCGTCAAGCAGCGACTCGATGCGGTCCACCGCGACCAGGATCTCGTCCGCCGCGGACGCGAAGCGCTTGCCCAGCGTGGTGGCTTGGGCGGCCACGTTGTGGGAGCGGCCCGCCATCACCAGCGACTTGTACTCGGACGCCCGGTTGCCCACAGCCTTGAGCAGCGCGACCGCCTTGCCGCGGATCAGTTCGAGCGCGCGCACGATCTGCAGCTGCTCGACGTTCTCGGTCAGGTCGCGGCTGGTCATCCCCTTATGGATGTGCTCGTAGCCGGCGAGCGCGTTGAACTCCTCGATGCGCGCCTTCACGTCGTGGCGCGTGACGCGCTCCCGCTCCGCGATGGAGTTGAGGTCGACGCGGTCGATGACGGACTCGTAGGCGTCGATAGCCTCTTGCGGGATCTCCACGCCGAGCTCACGCTGCGCGCGCATGACGGCGATCCACAGCTGCCGCTCGAGGATGATCTTGTGCTCGGCGCTCCACAGCCTCGCCATCTCCGGCGAGGCGTAGCGGTTGGACAGGACGTTGGGGTTTGCAGGCTTCTCAGTCACGGGCCAATTATCGCACAGGGGGCTAGTGCTTCTCGACGCTCACCTCACCCGCCACCGCACGCCGCCCAATATCCTTCCTGTAGAAGGACCCACGCATCTCGATCCCCTCGATGACGCGGTAGGCGTCCGCGATCGCGTCCTCCAGCGTGGCACCGTGACCGAGCACGTTGAGCACTCGCCCGCCCGCGGAGACGTAACCATCCTCCCCGCGCGCAGTGCCCGCGTGCAGCACCTTGTCCGGGTTGTCCAGTTCCGCGCCCGTGATCGCGTCGCCCTTGGCCGGGCTGGCCGGGTAGTGCTCCGCGGCGAGCACGACCGTCGCGGCGTAGCCGTCCTTCCACTGCAGCGGCGGCAGGTCCGCGAGCGCGCCAGTGGCCACGGCGTACAGCGGCTCGGCGAGCGGGGTCTCCAGCATGGACAGCACGGCCTGGGTCTCCGGGTCGCCGAAGCGGGCGTTGAACTCCACCACGGCCGGGCCCTCAGGGCCCCACGCGGCACCCACGTAGAGCAGGCCCTGGTAGGGGGTGCCACGGTTGACCATCTCGCGCGCGACCGGCGCCGCGACCTCGTCCACGATGCGCTGCACGCCGTCCTCCGGCAGCCACGGCAGCGGGGTGTAGGCGCCCATGCCGCCGGTGTTCGGGCCCTCGTCGTTGTCGTAGGCGCGCTTGTGGTCCTGCGCCGGCAAAAGCGGCACCACGGTTTCGCCGTCGACGAGGCAGAACAGGGAGACCTCGGGGCCTTCGAGGAAGGACTCGAACAGGACCGGGTTGCCCGCCTCAAGCACCGCCTGCGCGTGCGCCGCGGCCTCGGCACGGTCCGTGGTGACCACGACGCCCTTACCACCGGCCAGGCCGTCGTCCTTGACCACGTAGTTGGGGCCGAACTGCTCCAGGGTCTTTTCGACGCCCTCCGCGCCCTCCTCCGGCGCAACGCGCAGCGCGCGGGCCGTGCGCACGCCGGCGGCGGCCATCACGTCCTTGGCAAACGCCTTCGAGCCCTCCAGCTGGGCCGCGGCCTTGGTGGGGCCGAAGACGGGGATGCCCGCCTCGCGCAGAGCGTCGGCGGCACCGGTGACCAGCGGGGCCTCCGGGCCGATCACCACGAGCTCCGCCTGCTCGTCGCGGGCGAGGGTGACGATGGCTTGGGGCGACGTGGCGTCGATAGGCAATTGCTTGGCCAGCGTCGACATACCCGCGTTGCCGGGTGCGACGATGAGCTCGTTGCCGGACAGACCTTTGAGCAGGGCGTGTTCGCGGCCGCCCGAACCGATAACAAGGATGCGCATGGCCTCAAACTTACAGGTACGGTTTGAGTGTATGAGCACAGTCTTTACAAAGATCATTGACGGCGAGATCCCCGGGCGTTTTGTGCACAAGGACGAGGACGTCGCCGCCTTCCTCACCATCGAGCCAATCGCGTACGGCCACACCCTGGTCGTGCCGGTCAAAGAGGTGGACAAGTGGACCGACCTCGAGCCCGAGCTGTGGGCGAAGATGAATGCGGTGGCGCAGCGCATCGGCGCCGCCATTGTCAGCGAGTTCGAGTGCGAGCGCGCCGGCTACCTCATCGCCGGGTTCGAGGTGCCGCACGCGCACATCCACGTCTTCCCCGCCAACGACATGTCCGGCTACAACCTGGCCAGCGTCATGCGCGCCGACGAGACCGACCCGGCGAAGATGGACCAGGCCGCGGAGACGCTCCGCGCAGCGCTGAACTAGTCCTTTTCCGGCGTCTTGGCTGATTGCGCAGCCTTGGTTGCCTTTGTTGCCTTTGTCGCCGTGGCACCGTTGACCTCGCGCAGCAGCGGCAGCGAGATTTTGAACGTCGCGCCCTCGCCCGGCGCGGTGTCGACGGTGATGGTGCCCTCGTGCTGCTCGATGAGCGACTTGGTGATTGCCAGGCCCAGGCCGGAGCCGCCGCCGCCCGCGCGGTTGCGCGACGCGTCCGCGCGGTAGAAGCGGTCGAAGATGCGCGCCGCGTCCTCCTCCGCCATGCCGCGGCCGTTGTCCGCGACCTCGATGACGATGCGGTCCAGGTTTTCGCGCAGCGTGATGGTCACATCCACGTCGGAGCCGCCGTGCTTGAACGCGTTGTTGATCAGGTTCATGAGCACCTGGTGGAGGCGATCCGGGTCGCCGTTGACCATCGGCGGCCGGGCGCACTGGTTGTCCACCTCGATGGAGCGCTCCGGGTAGGCGGCCCGGGCCGAGGTCGTCGCGGAGTCCACGACCTTCTGCATATCCACGGTTTTGCGGTCCAGGCGGGTGCCCTCCGCGCGGGTGAGCGCGAGCAGGTCCTCCACCAGCAGCTGCATGCGGCCGGATTCTTCCTCGATCTTGTCAATGACCATGTCCGCGTCGGGGGCCATGCCCTTGCGGTAGAGCTCGGCGTAGCCGCGCAGGCTGGTCAGCGGGGTACGCAGCTCGTGGGAGGCGTCGCCGACGAAGCGCCGCATCTGCTCCTCTTTCCCCTGCGCGTCATTGACCGAGTCCTGCAGCTGGCTCACCATCGTGTTGACGGCGTAGGACAGCTTGCCCACCTCAGTGTCGCGCGACCAGGCGGGGACGCGGCGGTCCACGTCGCCGTCCGCGATGGCCAGCGCCGTGTCTTCCACTTCGCGCAGCGGCGTCAGCGACCTTCTCACCAGCGTCTTCGCTGCGATGGCGATCGCCAGGATCGCAATCGCGCCCAGGCTCGTCTCGACCACCGCGAGCCAGCGCAGAATGCGGTTTTCTGATTCCAACCGCTTCGCCACCAGCGTGATGGTGCCGTCATCGCTTTTCGACGCCACCGCCCTCCACTGCGTCAGCGACGCAGAACTATCCACGTTCTTCGACCCGATGGTGCGCGCCTGGTCCAGGACCGTCAGCTGCTCCCAGTCGGGCGGGTTGCCCCGCGGGGTGTAGCGCGAGAACGGATACGGGTAGCCGGGGAACCACGTCGCCTGGGCAAACTCGCTGGGCACGCCGATCGACGGGATCCAGGTGCCCTGCCCCGCCCAGCTGTCCAGGCCCTCCTGCAGCTGGTCGTCCACGCGCTGCATGAGGATGCTGCGCATCAGGAAGTAGACCGTGGCAAAACTCAGCACGATGCCCAGGGTGGCCACCACGACCACCAGGGACACCAGCTGCTTCTGCAACGGCCGCGAGGCCTGGTTGTACGACCAGGCCGCGAGCTTCTGCTTCGCCTTCATGGACCGCTACGCCGCAGGTTACTGGCGCGGGGTGCGCAGTACGTAGCCGACGCCACGCACGGTCTGGATCAGCGGCACGTCGCCGGTGTCAATCTTGCGGCGCAGGTAGGAGATGTAGGACTCGACCACGTTGCCGTCGCCGCCGAAGTCGTAGTGCCACACGTTGTCCAGGATTTTCGCCTTGGACAGCACGACCTCCGCGTTGAGCATGAGGTAGCGCAGCAGGTTGAACTCGGTCGGGGAGAGATCGATGATCTCGCCGGCCTTGGTCACCTCGTGGGTTTCGTCGTTCAGCGTCAGGTCCGCGTAGCGGATAGTGGTGTCGTGGTCGGCGTCATCGGTCACGTTGCCGCGGCGCAGGATGACGCGCAGGCGAGTGATGACTTCCTCCAAGGAGAACGGCTTGGTGACGTAGTCGTCCGCGCCGATAGTCAGGCCGTGGATGCGGTCCTCCACCGCGTCCTTGGCGGTGAGGAAGAGCACCGGGCCGTCAAGGCCGTCCTGGCGCAGCTTGCCCAGCAGCTCGAAGCCGTCCATCCCCGGCATCATGACGTCCAAAATGTAGGCGTCCGGGCGGTACTCGCGCGCCATGGTCAGCGCCTCCTGCCCGGAGTTTGCGCTTTCTACCTCGAATCCCTGGAACTTCAGGGAGACGGTCAGCAGCTCGACGATATTCGGCTCGTCATCAACGACGAGCACCTTGATGCCCTTCGGGTTCTCAGCCATGAAATGCACTCCTTTGTATGAGTAATTAACCAGATAGCATTTAACTCCCCTCCACTGTACGTTTGCTGTACGTCGTCTTGGGGCTGTCGAGCAAAAGTGGGGGTATATCCAGAGAGCGAAGGTTTAGTCAAATCAAGACCTTTAAACGCTGACCGCAACGCGCGCGCGAAGACCGCCGCCCCTCCCCCCTCGGCGGCAAAACATTGGAGCTGGAGACGAGACTTGAACTCGCAACCTACGCATTACAAGTGCGTTGCGCTACCGATTGCGCCACTCCAGCAATGCCCATGAATCTTACACATCGACCGATGAGTGCGCGAAACACGTCTGCACGATAGTGTTTCGCGTGTGGCATCACTAGAGCAGTATTGGCAGCGGCTGCGTGGCTCGCGCGACCACGTGGCCACGATTGACGAGTCCCGCACCTCCCCGCCCCCGTCCGTCCTCGCGCCCGTCGATCTGACGGACCCCGCGCAGGTGGCCGCGGTCATGAACATCGCCGCGCGGATCGGCGAGATCCTCATCGCCAACGGCACGACTTCCTCGGACGCGATCGCCCAAATCCGCACGGTCACCTCGTCGTACGGCCTGCACTACTGCCACGTGGACATCACGGTGAACACCATCACCATGAACGCCAACGTGGGCGTCCAGCGCCGCACGCCGGTCAACGTGTTCCGCGTGGTCACGATGATGAGTGAGAACTACCACAAGCTGCAGGAGGCCGACCGCCTCATCCGCTCGATCCGCGCGGGCGCCACCCGGCCGGAGATGGCAGAGAAGATCCTCGACGACATCGACAACGAGCCCATCCCCTACCGCAACACCCGCAATCTGGCCGGGTGGGCCGTCATGGGCGCGTCCGTGTCCATCCTGCTCGGCGGCGACCTCCTCATGGCGCTCGTCGGCGGGCTCACCGCATTCCTCATCATGGGCTTTAACAAGGTCCTGTCGCACAACTCGCTGCCGTACTTCTACCACTGCGTCATTGGCGGCTTTATCGCCACCATTCCGGCCGCCATCTTCTACGACTTCTCCACCTCGATCGGCCACACGATCGTGCCCAGCCAGGTCATCGCCACCGGCATCATCGTCCTGTTGGCCGGCCTGACGCTGGTGCAGTCGCTTTTCGACGGCATCACGGGCTCCCCCGTCACCGCGGCCTCCCGCTTCTTCCAGACCATGTTGTCGTCCGGCGGCATCGTCGCGGGCGTGGCCATCGGCCTGTACGTAGCGGAGCTGCTAGGAGTGCCCCTGCCGCCGCTGGAAACCATGTTGGGTAAGCCGTCGTTAAGCAGCGCCGGCTGGCGCATCATCGGCGGGACGCTGGCCGCCGCCTCCTTCGCCGTGACCTGCTTTGCGGAGCGCCTGGCCGTCATCGTTTCTGGGCTCACCGCCGCCGCGGGCTCCGCGATGTACTACGTCTTCCTCATCCCCTTCGGCACCGATAAGTTCATCGCCACCGCGGCCTGCTCCATCGTGGTTGGCCTGGCCGGTGGTCTCATCTCCCGCCGTTACTTGGTCAACCCCGTGATCACCGCGGTGGCGGGCGTGACGCCGTTCCTCCCCGGCTCAGGCATCTACCGCGGCCTCTACGCGGTGCTCAACGAGCAGATGGTGGTGGGGATGAGCAACATCTTCAACGCCATCGCCGTATGCATGGCGCTGGCCGGCGGCGTGATCTTCGGCGAGTGGGTGGCGCGCCGCATCCGCGCGCCGCAGCTGTACATCCCGTACCGGGCGTTCAAGCGGGCGGGGCGCGTGACGTTCCAGCAGATTCGGCGCGCGGAGCAAGCCGCCCTCCGCCCGAGGCGCCGGAAGCACTAGCTTTGGCGTAGAATCGCCGTTTGAGATTTGTGTTTCGTACAAGGAGGAACCTGTAGTGCCACCGAAGATCACCGACTCCCGCCCCTCTCCCGAGGCCATCAATGAGATGGAGGAGCAGACCGCTTCCGGCGCCCGGCGAATCGTGGCAACGTACGCCGAAGATTTCTTCGACGGAGTAACCCTCATGTCCATGCTCGGCGTGGAACCGAAGGGCTTCAACTACAAGAAGTACGCCGAGGAGGTCCTGGGCGACCCGGAGGACGAGGAAGACTCCACCTCCACCAAGAAGGCGACGAAGAAGAAGTCGTCCAAGAAGGCCTCCAAGAAGAAAGCCTCGAAGAAAAAGGCGTCGAAGAAGAAGTCCACCAAGAAAAAGGCGACCAAGAAGAAGGCGTCGAAGAAGAAGTCCACAAAGAAAGCAAAGAAGTCCTAGGTGAACGACTTCGTCGTAGTAGCCAACCGCCTGCCCGTGGACCGGGTGGGCGACTCCTGGCAGGCCTCCCCGGGCGGCCTGGTCGCCGCGCTCGCGCCGGTGTTGCGCGCCCGCTCGGGCTGCTGGGTCGGCTGGCCCGGTGAGACGGACACCCGCCTCGAGCCGTTCCACGCCGAAGGCATCGACCTGGTCCCCGTGGCGCTGGACGCGCAGGACTACACCGACTTCTACGAGGGGTTTTCCAACTCCACCCTGTGGCCGCTCTATCACGACCTCATTGTCGCGCCGCAGTACAACGAGCAGTGGTGGGACCGCTATGTAGCGGTCAACGAGCGCTTTGCGGCTGCGGTTTCCGCAGTCGCCACCGAGGGCGCCACCGTGTGGGTGCAGGACTACCAGCTGCAGCTCGTCCCCGGCCTGCTCAAGCGGGACCGCCCGGACCTGCGCATCGGGTTCTTCCTCCACATCCCGTTCCCCTCCCCCGACCTGTTCCGCCAGCTGCCGTGGCGCGACCCCATCCTGCGCTCGCTGTCGGCCTGCGACCTCATCGGCTTCCAGCGGGCCGCCGACGAGTCGAACTTCCGGGGGTTCCTCGAGCTTATCGACGCCACCGCGGTGCGCACCGGGACGTTCCCGATCAGTATTGATGCGTCGATAATCGCCCCCGGCGACCCCGCGCCCGTCCGCGAGCTGGTGGGCAACCCGACGCTGCTCATGCTCGGCGTGGACCGGATGGACTACACCAAGGGGATCCTGCAGCGGCTGCTGGCGTTCGAGCAATTCCTGGAGCGCGGCGGCGAGGCAACCCTGATCCAGCTGGCCACGCCGTCGCGCGAGCGCATCGACCACTACCGCCGCACCCGCCGCGAGGTAGAGGAGGCTGTAGGCCGCATCAACGGGCGCTTCGGCCGCATCGGCCGGCCGGTGATCCACTACGTGCACCACGGCGTGCCCAAAGACCAGCTCGGCGCGTACTACGCCGCCGCCGACATGATGCTGGTCACCCCGTTCAAGGACGGGATGAACCTGGTGGCCAAGGAGTACGTGGCCTGCCACCCGGACGGCAGCGGCGCGCTCGTACTGTCCGAGTTCGCCGGCGCCGCCGTGGAGCTTCACCAGGCGTACCTGTGCAACCCATTCGACGTGCCCTCCATCGTCCGCGCGATGGAGGACGCCGCCCAGCCCGACCCGCAGCGGATGCGCGCGATGCACGACTGGGTGACCACCCACGACGTCGCCGCCTGGGCCGCATCCTTCCTGGAGGCGCTATGAACCGCTTACTCGCAGTCGGTCTAACCGCCGCGCTCGCCCTCCCGCTGGCGGCGTGCGGCGGCGAGCAGACCTGGCAGGTCGTCGCCGTGCACACCGATCCCGCGGAGCCCGGGGCGCTGCTTGCCGACGCCGCGGGGCTGGCCAACTTCACCCTCACCGATTCCTCCCTCACCGGCACCACTGCGTGCGCGGACCTGGACGCGGCCATCACCACGGAGGACGACGCGAAGGACGACGCGTTCACCGTAGACAGCGTCGAGGTGGGCGACGCCGCCGACTGCGAGGGCGGGGCGCGCCACGTCCACGAGCAGCTGACCAGCATCATCGTGCCCGGCGCGCGCTTCCGCGTGGATCACCTCACCGATTCCGAGATGGTGTTCACCGCGACGAGTGACGGCCCCGAGGGCGAGCCTGTGGTGGACCCACCGAGCATCCGGCTGATGGCACTGTGAGGGCCGCCATCGAGCGAGCGGCGCACGCGGAGTCGCTGCTGGTATGCCTGGACTTCGACGGCACGCTCGCCGAGTTCAACGCGGACCCCTACGCGGTGGCCCCGCACCCGGCCGCGGTGGACGCCCTCCGCACTCTCGCCGCGCTGCCGCGCACGCAGGTTGCCATCCTCTCCGGCCGGCACCTCGACGGCCTGCGCCGGGTGCTGCCGGAGATTGCGGGCAACGTCGTCCTCGCCGGGTCCCACGGCGCGGAGCCCGGCCCGGAGCTTTCCAGCGACGACGCGGCCTACCTCGACCGCATCGGGGCGGCGCTCGAGCGCATCGCCACCGCCCCCGCGTACGTGGAGGTCAAGCCGTACCAGCGGGTGCTGCACGTCGCGCCGATCGCGGGCACCCCTGACGCGGAGCGTATGCTCGCCGCCGCGCGCACCCTGGACACGGGCGGGCGCCCCGTGACGCCGGGACACAACGTGGTCGAGTTCTCCGCGGTGGAGATCACCAAGGGCACCTGGCTTTCCCAGCACAGGCGCGAGTTTGCCGCGACGCTCTTTGCCGGCGACGACACCACGGACGAGACCGCGCTGCGCGTCCTGGATCCCCGCCACGACGTGGGGATCAAAGTCGGCGACCAACCGAGCGTGGCCGCGCACCGGGTCGCCGACGTGCCCGCGATGGCGCAAGTGCTCAGCGAGCTGACTCGCGCACGGTCCGCCCGGGCAGGTACTGCGTCGGCAGAATGATGCGCTCCTGGCGCTGCGGCCGCCCGTTCATTGCGGCGCGCAGCAGCATCGCCGCCGTCTCCCCCTTGCGCTGCGTGGGCTGCGCGACGGTGGACAGGCCGTCCACGCCGATGCCGTCGAAGCCGGTCACGGACAGCTCCTCCGGCACGCGCCGCCGCCCGCGGCAGTATTCGAGCACCCCGAGCGCCATCGAGTCGGTGGTGCACAGGATCGCGGTGAGGTCCGGGTGGGCCTCGAGGAGCTCGCGCGCGCCGTCGGCGGCAGAAGCCACGTCGTTGAGGTCGCGCGCGACCACCGGCACGTCCGCGATCCCCGCCGCCGCGAACACGGCCAGCGCCCCGCGCACCCGGGCGCGCTGCACGTGCAGGTCTGCCGCCTCCAGCTCCTCCGGCGTCACCGGCCCGTTCTTGGGCGCGCTGAACAGGCGCTTGGTCAGGATCCCCACGCGCGTGTGCCCGGCGCGCACCAGGTCCTCGGCGGCCGGGGCGATCGCGGCGGCGTCGTCGATGCCCACGTACGGCACGCCGGGGACGTCGACGGGCTGATCGCAGATGATGAGGGGGAGGTCGCGCGATTGGGCGTCGATAAGCATCTGCGCCTGAGCCGGAACCGAGTAGATGATGTAGCCGTCCACGATGGCATCGTGCACGCTCACGCCGGCCGGGATGAGGGTGAGCGAGTAATCGCTCCGCTTAGCGACGCCCGCGAGGAAGTCCACCGACGCCCGGTCCTCAAAAGCGAACGAGAGCTGCTCGGTGAGCACGACCCCGATCGTGGCGGTGCGGCTGGTGCGCAGCGAGCGCGCGTGCGGGTTGGGGCCGGCGTATCCCTTCGCCTTGGCGTGGGCGAGGATGCGGCGGCGCAGCGCTGGCGAGAGCTGGTCGGGGTGGTTGTACGCGTTGGACACGGTGGTGCGCGAGACACCGAGGTCGGCGGCGATGGAGGCGAGCGTCGCTGGCATACGGATATGCTACCTGCACATTTCGCGCAACCTCAGGCCGCATTTCTTTGAAAAGCTTTTTCATTAGTGGTTGGATGGGTGCCATGATGAAACGACTCGCCGCAACCGCGTTTGCGCTCACGCTTACCCTCACCGCCTGCGGCACGCAGGGCTCCGAAAGCTCCGGGAACGCCACCACCGGCGCCTCCGACGAAGGCGCCGACGCAGCCGCCATGGTGGCCACCACCCAGGTGTGGGCCGACGTGGCCTCCGCCGTGACTGGTGACGAGGTGCCGGCGATCATCGACAACCCGTCGACCGACCCCCACGACTACGAGCCGACCGCCGCCGACCTGGCGGAGATCGCGCAGGCGAACACCGTCGTGGCCAACGGCGGCGCCTACGACGCGGCCCTCTACAACGCCGCGAAGGGCAACCTCATCACCGCGCTCGAGCCGACCGAGGCGCACGACCACGATCACGAGCATGAGCACGGCGAGGAAGGCCACGAGCACGAGCACGGCGAGGAGAACGAGCACATCTGGTACTCCACCGAAGCCATCCGCAGCGTGGCGGAACAGATCGGCGGCAACCCGATCGACGACAAGCTGGCCGGCATCGACGAGTCGCTCGCCGCACTGCCCGAGGCGCACGTCATCCAGACCCACCCGATCGCCGACGCCATCGTGGAAGAGTCCGCGCTGGTCGACGCCACCCCGGAGTCCTACCGCCACGCCACGCTCAACCACTCCGAGCCGTCCGCAGCCGCCGTGGCCGAGGCGCTCGAGGCGATTAAGGACGCCGACATCCTGATCAACAACTCCCAGTCCCCCAACGCCGTCTCCGAGCGCCTCGTCGCGGCGGCGAAAGAGGCCGGCGTGCCGGTCGTGGACATCACCGAGACCCCACAGGACGGCAAAAACTTCTTCGACTACTTCCAGGAAGTCCTTGACCAGCTCAATGCTGCAGCTGCGTAGCGCCACCGTCGCGCCGCTGTGGCGCGACATCACGTGTGACCTCGCCGCCGGCGACTTCCTCACCATCCTCGGCCCGAACGGCTCAGGCAAGTCGACGCTCCTACGCGCCGCGCTCGGCACGCAGCGCCTCGACTCCGGTTCGATCGAGCTCGGCGGCCGCGTCGGCTACATCCCACAGCAGCAGATGTTCCCCGCCCACCTCCCGGCGCGCGTGCGCGACCTCGTCTCGCTCGCCGGTGGTGACCCCGAGCGGTTGCTCGCCTACGTCGGTGCCCCATCGCTTATCGACGCCCACGTTGGCCGCCTCTCCGGCGGCCAGCAACAACTCGTACGCCAAGCCCAGGCCTTCGCGCAGGACCCCCAGATCATCCTCGCCGACGAGCCCTTTCTGTCCCTGGACGTGGCGCGCCAGCGCCAGACCCTCGCCCGCTTCCAGGAATCGGGCGCCGCGGTCGCCATGGTCACGCACTCCATCGACCCGGTCATCGACGTCGTCGACAAGGTCCTCTACATTGGCCCCAACGGCCACGTTGTGGGCACCGCCGACGAGGTCCTCCAATCCGACGTCCTCTCCGAGCTCTACGGCGCGCCCGTCCAAGTCGTCCGCGCCGGAGGAAAGACAGTGATCATCTGATGTGGGACACCACCATGTACCTGCTCTCGCAGGACTTCGTCATCACCGCCCTGGTGGCGTGCGCCTTCCTCGGCGTGCTCTCCGGGGTGCTCGCGCCCTTGATCGTGATGCGGCAGATGTCGTTTGCTGTGCACGCCACCTCCGAGCTCGCGCTCATGGGCGCCGCCGCGGCCCTGGTCCTCGGCCTCAACCTGTCGCTCGGGGCCGTGCTCGGCTCCATCGCCGCCGCCATCGCGCTCGCGCTGCTCGGCTTCAAGGGCGGCAACGACTCCGCCGTCGGTGTGGTCATGAGCTTTGGCATGGGCATCTCTGTGCTGTGCATCTACCTGTACCCAGGCAACTCCAGCATCGCGATGTCCCTGCTCACCGGCCAGGTGGTTGGCGTGGCGCAGACGAGCGTCTGGGCACTGGCCATCACCACCGTCATCGTCGTGGCCGCGGTGGTGGCGTTGTGGCGCCCGCTGCTGTTTTCCTCCATCGACCCTGTTATGGCCGCCGCGACTGGCGTCCGCGTGCGTACCATGGCCACCGTCTTTGCCATCCTGGTAGGGCTGGCCGCGGCGAACAGCGTGCAGATAGTCGGCGTACTGCTCGTCATGGCGCTGCTCATCACGCCCGGCGCGAGCGCCATCGCGGTCACCGCGAACCCGAAGCTGGCGGTCTTGCTCTCGGTCGTGTTCGCCGAGGTGTCCGCCGTCGGCGGCTTCATCCTCTCGCTCGCGCCAGGCCTGCCGGTCAGCGTGCTCGTCGCCTTCGTGTCCTTTGGCATTTACGTGATCTGCCGGGGCATCGGGGCGCTGCAGGCGCGGCGAATTACAACGAGCTCAGCCCCTACTTCGTCGCGCGGCGCTGGCGGGCAAACTCGCTGAGCACTACCGACGCCGCGACCGAGGCGTTGAGCGATTCCACCCAGTCCGCGGTGGGGATGGACATGATCACGTCGCAGTTCTCGCGCACCAGGCGGGAGATCCCCTTGCCCTCTGAACCGACGACGATGACCACCGGGTCGCAGGCGCCGTCGAACGTATCCAGCGTGTGCTCGCCGCCGGCGTCCAGGCCCACGACCATGTAGCCGTTGTCCTTAAACTCCTTGATGGTGCGGGTGAGGTTGGTCGCCTTCGCCACCGGCAGGCGCGCCGCGGTGCCGGCGGAGGTGCGCCAGGCCACGCCCGTGACCTGTGCGGATCGGCGCTCCGGGATAATCACGCCGTCGCCGCCGAACGCCGCCACGGAGCGGATCACCGCGCCAAGGTTGCGCGGGTCCGTGATGTTGTCCAGCACCACGAACATGCCGTTGCCCTGCACCTGGCCCATCAGGTCAAAGACGTCGGCGTACTTGTACGGCTGGATCTTCAGGCCGATGCCCTGGTGCATACCGTTGCCGGTCATCTCGTCCAGGGTGCGCTTCGGCACCTCGGCGACCGGGATCCCGCGCGACTGCGACAGCGCCACCGCCTCGCTCAGCCGGTTGTCGTGGCCAGTACCCTGCGCCACGTAGAGCGCCTCGGCGGGCACCTTGGCGTGCAGGCACTCGATGACCGGGTTGCGGCCCACCACCATGTCCGCCACCTCGCGCTCGTGGCGCCCCTGGTTGCGGCGCTGCTGCGCCTGCTTGCGCTTGTGGGCCGCGTGGTAGACGCGGTCCTCCGCCTTCGGCGTCGCGCCCTTGCCGCGCAGCCCGCGGCGGCGCTGGCCGCCCGAGCCCTTCGTGGCACCCTTCTTGCTCGTCTTCTGCTTATCCGGACGCTGGTACGGCTTTGCCATCTCGTCTCCTACTCCTTGATCTGCCAGGTGGGGCCGTCGGCGGTGTCGGTGACCTCGATGCCCGCGGCGGCGAGGCGGTCGCGCACCTCGTCTGCAACCGCCCAGTTCTTCGCGGCGCGCGCTTCCGTCCGACGCTGAAGCTCCGCCTGCACAAGCGTGTCCAGGGCCTCGAGCGTGCGGTCGGTGTCGCCGCCTGCGTTTCCGCCAGCATTGTCCCACGCCACCGGGTCAACGCCCAACACGGCGGCCATCGCGCGCACCTGCGCCGCCAGCGCGGACGCCTGCTCGGCGTCGCCGGACGCGAGCGCGCTGTTGCCAGCCCGGACCGTGTTGTGGATTTCGGCGAGTGCTTTGGGGACGGAGAAATCGTCGTTAAGCGCCTGCTCGAACGCGGCGGTCCAGGTCGACGGCTCGGGCGAGCCCGCGCGGTGCACGAAGTCCTCGATGCGACGGTACCCGGCGGCCGCTTCCTGCAGGGCCTCCGGCGAATACTCGAGCACGCTGCGGTAGTGCGCGCTGCCGAGGTAGTAGCGCAGCTCGACCGGGCGGACCGACTCGAGCATATTGTCGATGGAGAGCACGTTGCCCAGCGACTTCGACATCTTCTCCCCGGCCATGGTCACCCAGTGGTTGTGCATCCAGAACTGCGCGAAGCCGTCGCCAGCGGCGTGCGACTGCGCCTGCTCGTTCTCGTGGTGCGGGAACTGCAGGTCAAGCCCGCCGCCGTGGATGTCAAAGCGCTCGCCCAGGTACCAGGTGGACATCGCCGAGCACTCCAGGTGCCAGCCCGGGCGGCCGTCGCCCCACGGGGTCGGCCAGCTCGGCTCGCCCGGCTTCACCGCCTTCCACAGCGCGAAATCGGGCGGGCCGCGCTTACCGGCGCCCGTCTCGCTGCGCGCCATGTCCTCCGGCCGGTTGCCGGACAGCGAGCCGTAATCGGAGCCGTCGGCGGCGACCCAGGCGTCCACGTCGAAGTACACGGACCCGTCGGAGGCGTAGGCGAAGCCGCGGTCCATGAGCCGCTGCATGTACTCCACCATCTGCGTCACGTGGCCCGTGGCGCGTGGCTCGACCGACGGCGGCAAAACGCCGAGGGTGTTGTAGGCGCGGGTGAACTCGCGCTCGTAGGTGGACACCCACTCCCACCAGGGGCGGCCGTGCTCGGCGGCCTTGTTCAGGATCTTGTCATCAATATCGGTGACGTTGCGCGCGAACGCCACGTCCATGCCCTTCACCGCAAACCAGCGCCGCACGATGTCGAAGGCCACGCCGGAGCGCAGGTGCCCGATGTGGGGCGCGGACTGCGGAGTCGCGCCACACAGGTAGATCGAGACGTGCCCCTCGCGGAGGGGCGTGAAGTCTTGCAGCGTGCGGGTTTTGGTATCGAAGATGCGTTGAGTCACGCCAGCTAGCTTAGTTCAACCAGCGCCGTCGCAATCGCAGCCCTCCCCTGGCCCGAGCCGGTAAAGCCCATGTGGTCCGTCGTCGTCGCCGACACGGATACGGGCGCGCCGAGCGCCTCGCTCAGGACCTGCTCCGCCTGCTCGCGCACCGGGCCCATCTTCGGGCTCTGCCCGATGAGCTGGGCAGAAGCATTAACGACGCTCACTCCTTCCCGCCCCAGCAACTCGCGCAACTCCCTGAGCAGCTCGGTGCCCTTCACGCCGTCGTACTCCGGGCGCCCCACGCCCACGAAGGAACCCAAGTCCCCCAGGCCCGCGGCCGAGAGCACCGCGTCCACGATCGCGTGCGCGACCACGTCGCCGTCGGAGTGCCCCTCGCAGCCGTCGACCCCCTCGTGCAGGATTCCCGCGATCCAGCACGGCTTGCCCTCCTGGATCTGGTGAGCGTCGAATGCGTTGCCCACGCGCAGCTTGGTCATCTGGTGTGTCATGCCCGCCACCTTACCGGGGCGACGGCGAGTCGCCCGGGATCTCAAAGACGGTGGGCTCGGCCTCGTCGGTGATGCTCGTGGCCAGGCGGAGGTCGATCGGGGTGGTGATCTTGAACGCCATCGGGTCGCCCTGCACGGTGACGACGTCCGCGCCGAACCATTCCATCAGCGAGGCGTCGTCAGTAGCCACGAAGGACTGGGTACCACCGAAGTAGGCCTCGTTGGCCGCGCGGAGTGCGCGCAGGTCGAAGCCCTGCGGCGTCTGGACCGCCCGCAGACGCGAGCGGTCCGGGGTGGCGACCACGGCGCCGGCGGCGTCGACCTCCTTGATCGTGTCCGCGACCGGGAGGACCGGGACGACCGCGTCCGCCCCGTCCAGCACGCGGCGCGCCACGCGCGCGATCATCCCCGGCGGGGTGAGGGCGCGGGCGGCGTCGTGGACGAGCACGCAGGCGTCGTCAAGCGGAATGGCCCGCAGCGCCGCGAAAATGGAGTCGGCGCGCTCAGCGCCACCGTGGACAAAGCGCACCTCGTGGTCGCGCAGCGCGCGCCTGGCCACGTCCTCCATCGACGGGCTGACCACAACGTAGATGGCGTCGACGATCTCGGCGGTCTCCAGCGCGGTGACGGAGCGCTCGAGCAGGCTGCGGCCGCGCAGCGGCACATACGCTTTCGGCACGGCCGCCCCCAGGCGCGTGCCCTGACCCGCGGCCGCGACGACCGCGACGACCCGGCGCGTCACGGTGCTACTTCTCGTCGTCGAAGGACAGGTCCCCGTAATCCAGGTCGTCCTCCTCGGCATCCTCCGGCTCCGGGGCGAAGGAGATGCCGGCCTTGACCTGCTCGTCGATGATCTTCTGGATGCCCTGTTCCAGCTCCGCGACCTTCTTCTCGTCCACCGGCTCAGCCAGCGCGAGCTCGCCGACCAGGATGTGGCGTGCCTTGCCTAGCATGCGCTTCTCGCCCGCGGACAAGCCCTTGCCCTGGTCGCGGCGCCAAAGGTCGCGCACGACCTCCGCCACCTTATTAATGTCGCCCGAGGCGAGGCGCTCCTGGTTCGCCTTGTAGCGGCGGGACCAGTTGCCGGCTTCCTCCACGTCCTCCTCGCGCAGGACGGAGAAGACCTTCTGCAGGCCTTCCTCGTTGACCACATCGCGCACACCGACCAACTCGGTGTTCTTCACAGGCACGCGGACCTCCAGGTCGGATTGGAGGATTTGCAGCACGAGGTAATCCAGCTTCTCCCCGCCGATCTCGCGCTGTTCAATATCGGCGATCTTCGCCGCGCCGTGGTGCGGGTAGACCACGACTTCTCCGACCTTGAATTCCATGGCAGCTCCTTCAGACATCGTTGACCAACCCTACCACCGTAGCTTTCGGGTGTTTTGCTTCGCAGAGGGGGCGGGGAGCGAAGTCAAGCAAGAGCCCGTGAAAGGATCCGAAAGTTTACCCCCGGATGCCCCAGCTCCCCTGGGACGGCCCGGGAAACTGGGAAAACTAGGACAGCTGGGACTAAGGTAAGGCGGAGAAATCTACGCGCACTATTACGATGGAGGACACCCACGTGAAGTCCCTGAAGCCGGTTGCCGCTCTGGTGGCCGCGTCCGCATTGGCACTGTCCGGCTGCTCCGCCGGTCAGATCACCCAGACCTCCGACCAGGTCGCCGCCGTCGACGGCGCTACCGCCTTCACCGACAACCGGGAGGTTTCCGTCCAGGACGCCACCGTCATCCTGCAGGAAAACGGCCAGGCCGCGGTGAAGTTCACCGCCACCAACCAGGACACCGCGATGAAGGACCACACCCTGCGGTCCGTGAAGGTCAACGGCACGCCGGCGAACGTCCAGGGCGCGAAGCCGATCGCGTACAACTGCGTGCTCGTCGCCGACGCCGCCGAGAGCCTGGCCAACGTGCCGCAGTCCGAGGACGCGTGCATCCAGTACGTGCCCACCACCGTGGCCAACGACGACTTCGCGTACGGCGGCACCGTGCCGGTCGAGTTCGACTTTGACAGCGGCTCCGTGACCGTGGACGCGACCGTGTCCGCGCCACTGCTGGAGTCCGGCCAGGTGGAGCGCGAGGCAGATCGCTAAAAAACCGCGCAGCGTCCACACCTGCACCGAGTGTGGATACACTGCACCGAAGTGGCTCGGGCGCTGCCCCGAGTGCGGGTCATGGGGGACCCTGCAGGAACAAACACCCGTCGCCACCAGCTCCGCGCTGACACCCACGTCTTCAGCGGAGCCCATCACGCTTATCGACGCCACGTCGACCCACACCATCGCCTCAGGCATCACCGAGCTCGACCGGGTGCTGGGCAGCGGCGTCGTCCCGGGGTCCGTGGTCCTCATGGCCGGCGAGCCGGGCGTGGGCAAGTCCACGCTCCTGCTGGAGGTCGCGTCGCGCTGGGCCGCCCAGGGGCGCAACACGCTGTACGTCACCGCCGAGGAATCGGCCGGCCAGGTGCGGGGACGCGCCGAGCGCACCGGGGCCCTGCACGACAGCCTCTACCTGGCGGCGGAATCCAACCTGGACGTGGTGTTCGGGCACGTCGAGCAGGTGAAGCCGTCGCTGCTCATCGTCGACTCCGTGCAAACCATGCAGGCCAGCGGCGTCGAAGGCGTCGCGGGCGGGGTGGCGCAATCGCGCGCGGTGACGGCCGCGCTGACCAGCCTGGCAAAGCGGACCAACCTGCCCGTCCTGCTGGTGGGACACGTGACCAAGGACGGCAACGTCGCCGGCCCGCGCGTGCTGGAGCACCTTGTGGACGTGGTGCTGAACTTTGAGGGCGACCGGCACTCCACGCTGCGCATGCTGCGCGGCATCAAGAACCGGTTCGGGGCGACCGATGAGGTCGGCTGCTTCGAGCAGACCGCCGACGGCATCCGGGAGGTGCCTGACCCTTCCGGCCTGTTCCTCTCGCACCGGGGGAAGACGCCGGACGGGTCCGCGGTGACGGTGGCGATGGACGGCGTGCGCCCCATGCTCGCCGAGGTCCAAGCGCTGACCGTCGACCCCGTGAACAAGAGCCCGCGGCGCGTCGTTACCGGCCTGGACTTCAACCGAGTGCCCATGGTGCTCGCGGTCCTGCAGGCGCGCTGCGGGCAGCGCACGAACGACAAGGACGCCTACGTGGCCACCGTCGGCGGTGTGCGCATCACCGAGACCGCCACCGACCTGGCCGTGGCGCTGGCCACCTGGTCAAGCCTGCACGAGACTCCCCTTCCGCCGAAGACGGTGGTGATCGGCGAGGTCGGGCTCGCCGGCGAGCTGCGCCGCGTCCCCAGCCTGCAGCGGCGCCTGCAGGAGGCGGCGCGGCTGGGCTACGAGCGCGCGATTGTGCCCGCCGGCGGCGACGCGGACGCGCCCGGCATGGACATCACGCGGGTGTCCACACTCGGCGAGGCGATCGCCGCCGTCTCACCCGCTAAGTGATGTTAAACGGCGCCGGGTCGGAGGCGTTATCGCCGATCACAGCGTGCAGGAAGTAGGACCCGGCCGGCACCGGCTGGCGGTTCTCGCACGCCTCCGGCGCGGACCCGGTGGCGGACCAGCGCGCCTCGAACCCGCGGGTCGCGCCCGGAGCGAACGTCTGCATCCCGCCGACGACGGGCTCGTAGCAATCCGTGTCCGCCCAGACGCGCTCGTTGGTGCCCATCGCGTACACCTCGAAGCGCAGCTTCGCCTCGTCGAGGTTGATGTTGCAGTCCACGTCGGTGGGGTTGCGCACCTCCATGTACAGCACCGGCTCCGTGCCCGCCGGGTAGGACGGCTGGTTCGTCGTCGCCGTGATCTGGAGGTCCTTCAGCGAGCACTCGCCCGGGTTCGCGGGCGCGGCCGCGACGCTCGACTCCGAAGACGCTGTCTCGCTGGCAGAGCTGGTCGAGTTGGCAGAGCTCGTGCCGGATTCCTCACCGACGACGGTCTCGGTCGGCTCCGCCTTCGGCTTCTCCTCGCTGGGGCTCGGGCTGGCGGTCGCCTCGACCGAGCTGCTCGCCGTGTCTTCGCCACCGCCGCCGGAGCGCGCCACCGCGGACAGGCCCCACACGATCAGCCCAACGAGGACCAGGAGCGCCACGAGGACGACCACGCGGCGTCGCATGTAGATCTCGGGCGGAAGCGGACGCTTCGGCGGGCGCTGGGCTGGTCGGCGCTGGTCGGTGGGGCGCTGGTAAGTCATGCCTTTACCTTAGCCACCGAAGTTCTCGTACACGGTCTCGACGCGGCCATCCTCCAGGCGGTAGCGCGCACCGACCAGGCCCACGGTGCCGTCGTCAATGCCCTTGCGCAGCGACGGGATCCGGTCGAGGAGGTGCGTTGCGGTGACGCGGGCGTGGGTGCGCTCGATTTCCGACGAATCCACGGGGCCGTCCGCCTGCGCCGTCAGCACGGAGGGAGCGATCTTCTCCACGAACACGCGGGTCAGGCCCGTGGGTAGCTTCGCACTGTTCACGCCCTGGATCGCGGCGCCGACCGCGCCGCAGCGCTCGTGCGACAAGAACAGGACCAGCGAGACGCCGAGGTCCTGCACCGCGAAGTCGACGGAGCCGGCGACGGAGGAGTCGATGCAGCCACCCGCGTTGCGGATGACAAAGACGTCGCCGAAGCCGGCGTCGAGCAGTAGCTCGACCGGCACGCGCGAGTCGGAGCACGCGATGACGGCCGCGACCGGGTTCTGGCCCGCGGTGAGCGACTGGCGGCGGGCCGTGTCGCGGTTCGGCGCCAGCGCCTCGTCGGTGGCGAAGCGCTCGTTGCCCTCCTTGAGCGCGGTCCAGACGTCGGTCGGGGTGGATGGGGTGGCTGTCGTTTGTTCAGTCATGTGCCTATTCTGTCACTCATCGTGGATGAATCGAAGCAATATGAACATTTAATCGCCTGGTACGAGGCCAACGCGCGCGACCTGCCGTGGCGCGCCCCCGGCACCACCGCCTGGGGCGTGCTGCTTTCCGAGGTCATGAGCCACCAAACCCAGGTCGACCGCGTCGCCCCGATCTGGCAGGAGTGGATCGCGCGCTGGCCCACCCCGCACGCCTTCGCGCAGGCGGGGGCGGACGAGGTGCTGCGCGCCTGGGGCAACCTGGGGTACCCGCGGCGGGCGCTGCGGTTGTTGGAGTGCGCGCGGGTGATCGTCGATAAGCATGGCGGCGACGTGCCGGCGGACGTGGACGCGCTGCTCGCGCTGCCCGGCATCGGCGACTACACCGCGGGCGCCGTGGCCAACTTCGCGTACGGGCGCGACGTGCCGGTGGTGGACACGAACGTGCGGCGCGTGCACGCGCGGGCGGTGCGCGGCGAGGCGACCGCGAAGCCGTCGAAGCGCGAGCTCACCGAGATCCCCCACGGGCCGCAGCTGTCGGTCGCGCTCATGGAGCTCGGGGCGCTCGTGTGCACCGCCCGCGACCCGCGCTGCGGCGAATGCCCGGTCGTCGACTGCGCGTGGCTCGCCGCCGGGAAGCCGCCGGCCGTGGAGAAACCGCGCTCGCAGAAGTTCGCGGGCACCGACCGGCAGGTGCGCGGCAAAATCATGCGTCTGCTGCGCGAATCGACCGAGCCCGTGGAGCAATCGCTTATCGACGCCACGTGGCACCACCTCGCACAAACCCACCGCGCCCTCTTCTCGCTGCTCGACGACGGGCTCGCGGTGCAGGACGAGGACGGTCGCTTCCGCCTGCCGCGGTAGCGCTATATTCGAGCCATGTTTGCAACCGCCTTCGCCATCTCGATGCTCGCCGGCCTGTCCACGGGCCTCGGCGGCGTCATCGTCGCGCTGAAAGGCGACATCGGCGACCGCTTCCTCGCAGGCTCGCTCGGGTTCTCCGCGGGCGTCATGGTTTATATCTCGCTCGTGGAGCTGCTGCCGGAGGCGATGGACTCGCTGCGCAGCGGCTGGACCGCGATCGCGGCGTTCTTCGCGGGCGTGGCGCTCATCGCGGTGATCGACCGGCTCGTGCCGGACGACATCAACCCGCACGAGCCGGAGAAGTCGGGCGCGACCGGCGCGCTGCGCCGCGCGGGCGTGCTCACCGCCATCGCCATCGCGCTGCACAACTTCCCCGAGGGCTTCGCCACCTTCATGGCCGCCTACGCCGACCCCGTTCTCGCCGCCCCGATCGCTATCGCCATCGCGCTGCACAACATCCCGGAGGGCGTCGCCGTCGCCGTCCCCCTGTCGCGCGGGACCGGCAATCGGTGGCGCGCCGCCGGCTGGGCCACCCTGTCCGGCCTGGCGGAGCCGCTGGGCGCGCTCGTCGGCTTCGCGCTCATCGCCCCGTTCATGGGCCCGCAGACGATGGGACTGTCGTACGCCGCCGTGGCGGGGATCATGGTGTTCATTAGCATCGACAAGCTGATGCCCAGCGCGATCCAGACCGGCCACCACCACACGTCCGTCTACTGGATGATGGGCGGAATGGGGTTAATGGCTGCCAGCCTGCTCATGTTGGCCTAGCATCAGCCTGGTGAAGACCACTACATTCATCCTTCCGGCCGCGGCGGTGGCGCTGGTGTGCGCGGGGAGTCCGGTGGCGGGGGCGTCGATAAGCGAACCGCCCGGAACGCTCCTGAGCAGCGCCGACGTGCCGGCCAGCGACGGCCAGCGCATCCGCTACACCACCCAGAACGAGGCCGGCGAGACCGTCGAAGTCTCCGGCGCGCTCTACGACACGCCCAACGCGCGCGGCCTCATCGCCGTCGCCCCCGGCACGCGCGGCATGGCGGACCACTGCGCGCCGTCGGCGGGCGAGGCGATGCTCTCGTCCATCAAGGACGGCTCGATCGGCATCAACTACGAGGCGCCGATCGTGGGCACGCTCATCGGCGCCGGCTACCGCGTCGTGGTCACCGACTACATCGGCCTCGGCACCCCCGGCACCCACACGTACCTCAACCGGATCGAGCAGGGCCACGCGCTTATCGACGCCGCCCGTGCCACCGCCCACGACGACGAAGCCATCGCGTTTTGGGGCTACTCCCAGGGCGGGGGCGCCTCCGCCGCGGCCGCCGAGTTGGTCGCCGACTATGCGCCCGAGCTCGACGTGCGCGCCACCTTCGCCGGCGCACCGCCCGCCGACCCGCTGGCCGTGATGGAGCAGGGCAGCACCGGGATGCTCGAAACCGTCGTGGGCTACTCCACGATCAGCTACGCGTCGACCTACCCCGACTTCCGCGAGGCGCTCGAGGAGCACCTCACCGACGAGGGCCGCCGCTGGTTCGCTGCACTGGAGAAGTCCTGCATCACCGACCCGCCGATCCCCCACGGCGACCTGTTTGAGGGCGGCGAGACGCTCACCGAGCTCGTGCTCACCGACGACCGCTTCACCCGCACCCTCAACCACAACAAACTCGGCACCGTCCCCGTCAGCGCGCCGATCATGGTGATGACCAACCCGGATGACGACCTCGTGCCCGAGCAGCAAGCCACGCAGCTGGCGCGCGACTACGAGGCGCTCGGCTCCGACGTGGAGTACCGCCTCCTGTCGGTCCCCGGCACGAAGACGGCGCCGCTGTCCTCCGGCAGCTCGCTCGCACCTTTCGACGACGCCGACGCCCTCACCCGCTTGAGCTCCTACCCCATCTCCAACATGCCGGTCGCGGGCCACGCCGCCCCGATCGTGCTCAACGCCGGCGACGCCCTGGCGTGGCTCGCCGACTACATGCCGCCGAAAAAAATCGACGCCACCCGCGTTGCGGTGACGTCGATTTTGGCGGTACTCGCGGTCCTTGCAGGCGTCGGCTCCGTGCTGGCGCCGAGCCTGCTCAGCCCGGCTTAGACCGGCTCGGGGCCGCGGCCGTCGGTTCCTTCGGTGCCGTCAGTGCCGTCAGTGCCGTCAGTGCCGTGGTCGCCCGACTCATCGGGGAAGCGCGACGCCTCGGACTCCGGCTGCTCGCGGGACGGGTCGATCTCGCGGACCTCATCGGCGGGCTCGCCCTCGGAGCCCTCGGCAGTCTCGGCGATCTCGGCGCCGTCGAAGGTCTCCGCCGGCAACGGGCGCGGGCGCGGCGTGAAGGTGAACTTCGCGTTCTTCTCGTCGCCCTCGACATCACCGTCCACGTCGACGGTGATGATCTCGCCGGCACCGATCTCGCCGAACAGGATCTTCTCAGACAAGACATCCTCCACCTCGCGCTGGATGGTGCGGCGCAGCGGACGGGCGCCCAGGACGGGGTCGAAACCGCGCTTGGCTAGGAGGTTCTTCGCGGCGTCGGTAAGCTCGATGCCCATGTCCTGCGCCGCGAGGTTGAGGTCGACGCGGCTGATGAGCAGGTCGACCATCTGCACGATCTCCTCCTGCGACAGCTGGCGGAAGACCACGATCTCGTCGATGCGGTTGAGGAACTCGGGGCGGAAGTGCTTCTTCAGCTCGTCGTTGACCTTGTGCTTCATGCGGTCGTACTGCGCGTCGGCATCGGTGGCGGTGTTGCCGGTGAAGCCGAGACCGACCGGCTTCGAGATGTCGCCGGTGCCCAGGTTGGACGTGAAGATGAGCACGGTGTTCTTGAAGTCCACGACGCGGCCCTGACCGTCGGTGACGTGGCCCTCCTCGAGGACCTGCAGGAGCGTGTTGTAGATCTCCTTGTGCGCTTTCTCGATCTCGTCGAACAGCACAACGCTAAACGGCTTGCGGCGCACCTTCTCCGTGAGCTGGCCGCCCTCCTCGTAGCCGACGTATCCCGGAGGCGCACCGAACAGGCGCGACGCGGTGAAGCGGTCGTGGAACTCGCCCATGTCCACCTGGATCAGCGAGTCGTCGTCGCCGAAGAGGAACTCGGCCAGCGCCTTCGACAGCTCCGTCTTACCCACACCGGACGGGCCGGCGAAGATGAACGAACCGGACGGGCGCTTCGGGTCCTTCAGGCCCGCGCGGGTGCGGCGGATGGAGCGCGAGACGGCCTTGACCGCCTCGTCCTGGCCGATGATGCGCTTGTGCAGCTCGGTCTCCATGTGCAGCAGGCGCGAGGACTCAGACTCGGTGAGCTTGAACACGGGGATGCCGGTCCAGTGCGCGAGCACGTCCGCGATCTGGTCCTCGCCCACCTCGGCGATGTCCTCGAGGTCGTCGGAGCGCCACTTCTTTTCCTTCTCCGCGCGCTCCTCGCCCAGCTTGCGTTCGGTGTCGCGCAGGCCGGCGGCCTTCTCAAAGTCCTGGGCGTCGATCGCCGCTTCCTTTTGCTTGCGAACCTCCGCGATGCGGTCGTCCACCTCGCGCAGCTCCTCGGGCGCGGTCATGCGCTTAATGCGCATGCGTGCGCCGGCCTCGTCGAGCAGGTCGACGGCCTTATCCGGCAGGAAGCGGTCGTTGATGTAGCGGTCCGACAGGTTGGCGGCGGCCTTGAGCGCGTCGTCGGTGTAGGACACGCGGTGGTGTGCCTCGTAGCGGTCGCGCAGGCCCTTGAGGATCTTCACGGTATCCTCGAGGCTCGGCTCGTCCACCTGCACCGGCTGGAAGCGGCGCTCCAGCGCGGCGTCCTTCTCGATGTGCTTGCGGTACTCATCCAGCGTGGTCGCGCCGATGGTCTGCAGCTCGCCGCGCGCCAGCTTCGGCTTGAGCAGCGACGCCGCGTCGATCGCGCCCTCGGCGGCACCGGCGCCGACGAGCGTGTGGATCTCGTCGATGAACAGGATGATGTCGCCGCGCTGGTTGATCTCCTTGAGCACTTTCTTCAGGCGCTCCTCGAAGTCACCGCGGTAGCGCGAACCCGCCACGAGCGAGCCGAGATCCAGCGAGTAGACCTGCTTGTCCTTCAGCGTCTCCGGGACCTTGCCGTTGGCGATGTCCAGCGCCAGGCCCTCCACGACGGCCGTCTTACCCACGCCGGGCTCACCGATGAGCACCGGGTTGTTCTTCGTACGGCGCGAGAGGACCTGCATGATGCGCTCGATCTCCTTGTCGCGGCCAACGACCGGGTCCAGCTTGCCTTCCTTGGCGGCCGCGGTGAGGTTGCGGCCGAACTGGTCCAGCACCAGCGAGTTGGAGCGCTCGCCCTGCTGGTTGCCGCCGCGCGGGCCGGGGCCGGATGCGACCGGGCCGGGGCCCGCCTGCGGCACCTCGGGGTTCTGGTTGTCGCCCTCGTAGCCGGAGAGCAGCTGGATGACGGTTTGGCGCACCGTCGGCAAGTCTGCCCCGAGCTTGGTCAACACCTGCGCGGCGACGCCATCGCCCTCGCGGATCAGGCCGAGCAGCAGGAACTCGGTGCCGATGTACTTGTGGCCCATCTGGAGGCCCTCGCGCAGCGAGAGCTCCAGCACCTTCTTGGCGCGCGGTGTAAACGGGATGTGCCCGGAGACGGGCTGCGAGCCGTGGCCGATAATCTCGATGACCTCGCGGCGCACGTCGTCGAGATTAATGCCCATTTGCTCGAGCGCCTTCGCGGCGACGCCCTCGCCTTCCTTAATCAGGCCGAGCAGGATGTGCTCCGTGCCCATGTAATTGTGGTTGAGCTCGCGCGCTTCTTCCTGCGCCAGCACGATCACGCGCCGTGCTCGGTCCGTAAACCTCTCGAACATGGTGTGCCCCTTCTTGTCGTGAGTTTTCACCTACTCTAACGCGCCACAGCCCCAATCCATCCCGTGTTCGCCACTGGCGAACACGCAAACCCCTAACCCTATTTAGACGCACCAAACCGGCCCGCGGTTCCCTCCCGGGCCGAAAATGGGTAAAACCTCACAACCCATTGTTTCCCCAGCTCATGGCCGGTAACGTGGCTGCCATGAACGCACTGGCAGACCTCGTATCCATCGACCGCCGCGGCATGCAACTTGTCGCGGCGGCCGCTGGCATGCCCCTCGAGGACCTCACCGCCCTCGGCCTGCCACGCGACCGCGCCCGCCAACTCCACACCGCCGCAACCGTACTGTGCGGCACAACCAGCCACACCGCCTACCAACGCCGCGCCCACACCGGCGCCGAGCACCACCAGCACCGCCTGGACACCCTCGCCTACATCGCCCGCAGCGCCCGCACCATCACCGACACCACCGCCCGCTGGACCTACATCGACACCCTGTGCAACACCCCCGGCGACCTGACCCACATCACCCGCGCCGGCAACGAACTGAAAGCCGAACTCAAACCCGCACCCCCACGCCGCGAAAAAGCCCGCGTGACCCACCACGGCGACGGCATGGCCACCCTGCGCATCACCGGGCCCGCCCTGGCCATCCAAGGCGTCTACGACGCGGCGAAAGACAACATCACCGGCTGGCTGGCAAACGACTGCCCCAAAGCCGACTACCTCGTGCGAGTTACCGCCAACCTGGACCTCGGCGACTACCAGCGCATCATCGCCGGCACCGGCGACGACGTCGAGGTCCACTTCGCCAACGGGGTCATCACCACCGGGGAAGAATTCGTGCGCATGCAACTCGAAGAGCTCGGCAGCATCATCCTCATCGGCGCGATGGACGGGCCCGTCAACGCCTATCAAGCGCGCTTCGCCTCGGCGAAACACCGCGAGATCATGCTTGCCGACGCCACCACGTGCACCTGGAAAGACTGCACCGTACCAGCCACACACTGCCACGCCCACCACATGACCGAACACCGCCACGGCGGCGAAACCACACCCGCCAACCTTGGTTGGTTGTGCCAGTACCACAACTCGCAAGCCGCGACCGGCGCCCGGGGACACACCGAACGGCGGGACGGAAGGATCTACTACGTCTCACCATACGGAAACGCCACCCCAACCGGCACCGACCACACCGCCCGCGCGCCCAGCCGCAAACCGCCCGACTGACCCCCAACGCAAAAGCCCGCGCGCCAGCAACCCTGGCGCGCGGGCAAGCATGCCTGAAAGGCGTTAGAGCAGGTCGCGCAGGACCGGGTCTGCGATCTTCAGCACGTTCTCGCGCGCTTCCTTCGCGGTCGGGGCGTCGACGGCGTAGTTAGCCATCTGGCGGCACGTGTCCATATCGTGCAGGCGCAGCGCGGCGCGCACCGCGTTCACCTTCGTCGGCGCCATGGACAGCGAGGTGATGCCCAGGCCGACAAGCACGAGCGCCATCAGCGGGTCGCCGCCGGCCTCGCCGCACACGCCGACCGTCTTGCCGGTGGCGTAGCCGCCCATGCCGGTCGCCTTGATCATGTTCAGCACCGGCGGCTGCCACGGGCTGAGCAGCTCCGCCAGCTCACCTTGCATGCGGTCGGCGGCCATCGTGTACTGGGACAGGTCGTTGGTGCCGATGGAGGCGAAGTCAGCGATGCTCAGCACGTGCCCGGCGCGGATCGCCGCCGCCGGGGTCTCCACCATGATGCCCACCTTGGGCAGCCCGTAGCCGCGGGCCTTGTCGCAGAACCACTGGGTCTCCTCTACCGTGGCGACCATCGGCGCCATGACCCACAGCTCGGCCTCCGGCACGTTGGCGTGCGCGTTGGCCAGTGCCTGCAGCTGGTCGTTGAGCAGGTCCTCGCGGACCATGGACAGGCGCAGCCCGCGGCGGCCCAGCGCCGGGTTCTCTTCCTCGCCGAGGTTGGCAAAGCTCAGCGGCTTGTCAGCGCCCGCGTCCAGGGTGCGCACGACCACGCGACGTTTGCCAAAGGCACGCAGCACGCGGGTGTAGGTCTCGGTCTGCTCGTCCACGGTCGGCGCTGAGTCGCGGTCCAGGAACAAGAACTCGGTGCGGAACAGGCCGGAGCCTTCCAGGTCGAACTTGGAGGCCTTCTCCGCGTCCTCCGCGGTACCGATGTTGGCCAGCAGCTTCACCTTGTAGCCGTCGCGGGTCGCGCCCTCGCCGGACGAGCCGGCCAGCGCCTCCGCGCGGCGGCGGGAGCGCTCCTCCAGCTCGTTCACGTCGGAGTCGGAAGGAGCGACGATGACTTCGCCGACGCCGCCGTCGATGGCGAGCGGGGTGGCGTCGTCAATCGCCCCAAGGATGTCCTTGACCTGCACGGCCGCCGGGATGCCCAGCTGCGCGGCCAGGATCGCGGTGTGCGAGGTCGCGCCGCCGCCCTCGGTGACGATGCCCAGCACGCGCTCCGGATCGAGCGTCGCGGTCTCGGCGGGCGCGAGGTCGTGGGCGACGAGGATCGACGGCTCGGCGAAGTCCGGCACGCCCGGCTCCGGCAGGCCGCGCACGCGCGCGGTGGCGCGGTCGCGGATGTCGTACAGGTCGGTCACGCGCTCCGCCATGTAGCCGCCGAGCTTGCGCAGCTTCCCGGCGTAGACCTCGACGGCGTCGTGGATCGCGTGCGTGACGCCGGTGCCCTTCTTCAGCTCCTTCTCGATGCCGCGGATCAGCCCACGGTCCGTCGCCAGCGTCGCGGTCGCCTCCAGCACCTGCTTCGACGTCGCGGAGTTCGCATGCTCTGCGCGCTGCTTCAGGGACTCCGCCACCTCCTGCAGCGTCGCCTTGACGCGCTCGCTGTCGCCCTCGATGGCGGCCGGCTCGTTGTCGTCCACGCCGACGGCGGGCCTCACAACTGCAAGCGGGCCGGATGCGGTGCCGGCGGACACTCCGATTCCGTAGAGAACAGTGCGGTTGGTCATGGTCATTCCTTTCGCTAGTCCGCCCCCCGACACTACTCGCCCGCCTGCGCCTCCTGCAGCCTGGCGACGTGAAGCCCCAGGTACGCGACTTCGTCGTCAGTCAGCTCGCGTCCGAACCGCAGCTCAACCACCTGCGCGACCTTCCGCGCTATCTCCATCTCGGCGGGGTACGCGCGCAGCAGCTCGCGCGTCAGCGGCGAATTCCCGTGGTCCAGCTGCGCCCCGCGCTCCAGCCGCACGAAGAGGTACCTCGCATGCGTGATGAAGCGGGCAGTGCTTATCGACGCCACGTCCACCCCCGAGCCCCATTCAGCCCCAATCACGTCCAGCATCTGCTGGATCACGCCCGTCATGCGGTACGTGTGCGCCAAGTTGCCTGTGTTGAACCCCGCGTTGACCAGGTGCAGGGTCAGCGCCGTCGCTTCCTCGGGCGGGAGCGGCGCGTCGAGCCGCCGGTTGATTGCGGCGAGCAGCCGCTCCCCCTGCGCCGCCTCCTCCGGGTAGAGGTGCGTGACCTCGGCGCGAAGCGGGTACTCCACGGTGGTGCCTGCCTTCGCCCGCTCGGCGGCGCCGCCGATGTGGTCCGCGATGGCGGTCACCAGGGTCAGCCGTGGGTTCACGCCGATCTCTTCGAGGGCGGCCGCAGCATCATCGACCGTCCGGGCCGGTAGCCCTGCGATCATTTCGCCTGCGTGGTCGGGGTCGCGGCCGTCGATAGGCACGAAGATGCGCTGTGCCTTGGTCTCGTCGAGCGCGTCGCCCTGCTTGATCTTGAAGCCCACGCCGCGGCCGGTGACCACGACCGGCTCGTCGCCGCGGCGGGCGAGCACGACGTTGTTGTTAAACACGCGCAGGACTTGCATGCCCTAAGCGTAACGCGCCCGCCGCGGGATCTTCCGCTGCGGGCGCGTTGTGGCTGAGTGGACCTTACTTGGTCACGCCGAGGACGGGCTGCCCCTCGGTGACGGTGTTGGTGGCCAGGTCATCAACACCGGTGAGCGTCTTGGAGTTGACCACCGTGGTGATCACGGTCGGGTCGACGCCGGCTGCCTTGATGGACGCGAAGTCCACCTCCGCCAGCGGCTCGCCGGCCTTGATCTGCTGCTTCTTCGCGGCGACCGGGGTGAAGCCCTCGCCGCCGAGCTTGACGGTGTCAATGCCAATGTGCACCAGGATCTCCACGCCGTCGGCGGTCTTGATGCCGTAGGCGTGGCCCGTCTTAGCCACGGAAATGACCTTGCCGGACACCGGGGCGGCGACGGTGACGTTGTCAGCCTGCGGCTCGATGCCGACCGCGTGGCCGAGCGCGCCGGACGCGAAGGCGGCGTCGCCGAGCTTGTCCATCGGGACGACCGCGCCGGCGATCGGTGCCAGGACCTCCTTGGTCACCACGGCGGGCTCAGCGGGTTCAGCAGGCTCAGCCGCGGCCGGAGCGGCAGCTGCAGGAGCGGCAGCGGGGGCAGCGTCGGCGGCGTCGGCAGCCTCGGTCTCCACGCCGTCACGCGCAGCGGCGGCGCGGGCGAGCGCCTCCGCCTTCTCCTCCGGGGTGCGGTAGTCGGTGATGAGGATGACGAAGAAAGCCGTGAAGAACGCGACGGCAATCGCGACGAGGTAGACCCACATCGGGTCGAACACGAACACGGTCGGGATGGAGGTGAACACGAAGGCGTTCGTCTTCACGCCGCCGAACGGGGTGCCCAGGATCGCGATGGTCAGGCCACCGGCGAAGCAGCCGACGAGCATGCGCGGGTAGATCTTCTTGAAGCGCAGGTGGATGCCGTAGAGCGACGGCTCAGAGATGCCGCCGAGCAGGCCAGCGGCCAGGGCGGAGCCGGCGGTCTGGCGCATGAGGGGGTCGCGGTCGCGAAGCGAAATGGCCAGCACCGCGGCGGTGGCACCGAAGCAGGCGAAGTTCCACGCACCCATCGGGCCCTGGATGAAGTCGTAGCCGAGGGTGTCAATGTTCACCAGCATCAGGGCGTTGAGCGGCCAGTGCAGGCCAAGCGGCACCAGGAACGGGTACAGCATCGGGATGAGCAGCGCGAAGACGAACGGGGCGTTGCCGTTCATCCAGGCTAGGCCGGTGCCGATCCAGGCGCCGAGCAGGTAGCCGAAGGGGCCGATGAGGAAGGCGGTGACCGGGATCATCACCAGCAGGGTGAGGAACGGCACGAAGACCATGTGCACCGCGGACGGGATGATCTTCTGGAAACCCTTGTACAGCGCCGCGGCGACCGCGGCCATAATGAGCGGCACGAAGACGTTGCCTTCGTAGCCGTTGTGAATCATCGGCAGGCCGAAGACGTCGATCACATCGGTCGGCTCGCCGAACAGTTCGACCACGCGCGCCTCGGGGTGCTCGTCAAGCGTCATGTAGTTCGGGGTGAACAGCGCCAGCATGATCGCGGCGGGCACCCACGGGTCAATGTTGAGCTTCTTGCCGGCGTTGTAGGCCACCGCGACGGGCAGGAAGTAGAACACGGAGTTCCACATCGCGTCGACGAACTGCCAGCCCGGGGTCTTCACCTCCGCGTGGAAGTCCACGAGGTGGAACGCGTCGAGCACCGCCGCAAACGCGATGATCAGCGACGCACCAAGCAACACGCCCAGAATCGGACGGAACGAGTCCGACAGGTACTCAAAGAACGTATCCAGCCACGGCAGCCGGCCCTTGGCCTTGTCGCGCTGCTGCTTCTTCAGGTCGTCGTTGGACACGGCACCGTGCCCCGCCATCTCCGGCAGGTTATTGATGTCGTTGTACACATTCGCCACGTCACCGCCGATGATGACCTGGTAGCGGCTCCCGCCCTGCGGCACAGCACCCATCACCTTGGGGTTGGCTTCGAGGCGTTCCTTGTCGGCCTTGGTGGCGTCGACAAGCTCGAGGCGCAACCGCGTCGCGCAGTGCGTCATGCTCACAATGTTGTCCGGCCCGCCGATACCGGCGAGGATGTCGGCAGCCTGCTCCTGGCGGCCGACCTTCGTGGATGCCATCGGTATGCTCCTTTTCGCTTCAGGCAAACAAAAAGACCTGGGACGCCAAAACGCCCCAGGTCTTGCCCCGCGAACTCACGCGGGTAACAACCCTGTTGTTGGCCTCAATCTTAGGCCCGCCGCCACCGCAATAGCAAAGGGCAGGGCACTCCATCCGAGGGTAGAGAGCAAACTGGGCACCCCGGGCAGCGCGATCACGCCCATCGTGCACACCAGCGCCACGCCGGCCGCCCAACTGCGCACCGGGGAGCGCAGGTCCACCGCCGTCATGGCCAGCGGGATCAACCACACCGCGTAGTAGCCCTGCAGCAGGCCGCCGACCAGGAACACGCCGCAGAACAGCACGCCGATCGTGCAAAACGCCCACACCACGCCGAGCTCGCGCCGCTGCGGGAACAGCACCGCCACCGCGCCGAACACGCCGATGAGCACGACGATGCTCACCGCGACCGTGCCCGCGCCGCTGAGCCCGAGCGCGCCGATCGCGCCGTTGTCGTACTGCCGCGTCTCCGCCAGGTAGGGCACAAGCCGCTCGGTGTACCAGCCCGGCTCCGCGGTGGTCGCCCAGCCGATGCCAAACAGGGCGGCGTAGACCGCCACCGCGCCCACGAGCACCCACCACTGCCCCAGCAGGAATGGCACGGCGATGAGCACGATGAACTGCGGTTTGATCGTCACCGCGTACGCGAGCAGGAGCGTGGCGACGATCCGTGAGCCTGGGTAGTCGCGCAGGCACGCGTGCACGAACGCCACCATGACCAGCAGCAGGAACCCGTTGATATTCGTGAGGTAGATCGTGGATTCCACCGGCTCCGGCACGTTGAACGCAATGCCGATCGCCGCGAGCGTGAGCGGGCGCGCCAAATCCGGCGCGACCATCTTGGCGGTCCACCAGAGGGCAATGCTTATCGACGCCACACTCGCCCCCACCATCGCCCACCGGGCCACATCGAACGCGCCGAACACCGCCAGCGGCGCCAGGACAACGTTCGCCCCTGGCCCGTAAAGGTAGTGGGGGTCGGACGTGGAGTAGTCCTCGTTGTAGACCGGGACGCCGTGCGTGTAGCGCTGGACGGCGTCCCAGATGGGGACGAAGTCGAGGCCTTCGCGAAGCAGCGGCAGGATGATCGCGGCGCGCAGCAGGCCGATGATCGCGGCGGACCAGAGCAGCCACGCCGGCACGCGCCGCGGCAGCAGCGCGGTGCGTGCCTCACCGGCCGCGGTGCGCGCGGAGTGGTCCGCGCTCGGTGTCACCTACGCCTCCGGCTTGACCATCGGGAACAGGACGGTCTCGCGGATGCCCAGGCCGGTCAGGGCCATGAGCAGGCGGTCCACGCCCATGCCACAGCCGGCTGTCGGCGGCATGCCTTGTTCCATGGCGGCGAGGAAGTCCTCGTCAAGCACCATGGCCTCGTCGTCGCCGTTGGCGGCCAGGCGCGCCTGGTCCTCGAAGCGAGCGCGCTGGATCACCGGGTCGACGAGCTCGGAGTAGCCGGTGGCCAGCTCGAAGCCGCGGACGTAGAGGTCCCACTTTTCGGTCACGCCCGGCTTGTCGCGGTGGTCGCGCGTCAGCGGCGAGGTCTCGACCGGGAAGTTGGTCACAAACGTCGGTTCGTAGAGCTGGTCGCCGCACAGCTCCTCCCAGATCTCCTCGACCAGCTTGCCGTGGCCCCAGCCGGCACCCTCCGGCACCTTGAGGCCGATGGTGTCGGCGATGGCGGTGAGCTCCTCCACGCTCGACTCGATGGTCACCTCGGGCTGGCCCGGGAACTTGCGGGCGAGGGCCTCGTTGAGGCTCGGGTACATCTCCAGGACTTTCCACTCGCCGGAGAAGTCGTACACGGTGCCGTCGGCAAGCGTGACCTGCTCGGAGCCGAAGACCTCGCGGGCGCAGAACTGCACCAGGCCCTTCATCATTTCGGCGCCGTCGTGGTAGGTGCCCCACGCCTGATAGGTCTCCAGCATGGTGAACTCCGGCGAGTGCGACTTGTCCACGCCCTCGTTGCGGAAGTTCCGGTTGATCTCAAAGACGCGGTCGATGCCGCCGACGACCGCGCGCTTGAGGTACAGCTCCGGCGCGATGCGCAGGTACAGGTCAATGTCCAGCGCGTTCGAGTGGGTCACAAACGGGCGGGCGGCGGCGCCGCCGTGCAGCGTCTGCAGCATCGGCGTCTCAATCTCCACGAAGTCCTCGCCCGTGAGGTACTTGCGCACCGCGGCGATGGTGCGGATGCGCGTCATCGCGTTCGTGCGGGCGTCCTCGCGCATGATCAGGTCCGTGTAGCGCTGGCGGACGCGCTGCTCCTCGTTCATGTCCGCGAACGCGACGGGCAGCGGGCGCAGCGCCTTGGACGCCATTTGCCAGGACTGTGCCTGGACGGAGAGCTCGCCGCGTCGAGAAGCGATGACCCGGCCCTTCACGGACACGATGTCGCCGAGGTCAGTGTCCGACTTCCACGCGGCCAGCGCGTCCTCGCCGACCTCCGCGAGCGAGAGCATGACCTGCAGCTGCGTGCCGTTGCCCTCCTGCAGGGTGGCGAAGCAGAGCTTGCCCGTGTTGCGCTGGAACATGATGCGGCCCGCGACAGCCACCACGTCCTGGGTCTCCTGCCCCGGCTCCAGCTTGGTCGCGCCGTCACCCTCCCCCTCGGGCACGGCCTGGTACTTCGCCCGCAGGTCCTGCAGGGAGGTGGTCCGCTCGACGCTGACTGGGTAGGCGTCCTGGCCGGCGTCGAGAAGCTTCTGCCTCTTGTCCCGGCGGATCTGCTGCTGCTCTGAAAGTTCTGGCGTATTCACGTTCAGCCATCGTAGTCGGTCAGCGAGGCTCACTCGACTCCACGGTCACGGTACCGCGCCGCCCGCCCACAAGACTCACCGCGGCCAGGGCGATTATCGACGCCACCACCCCCGCCACGAACGCCGAGGCAGACCCCTCCGCCTGCGTCGCGCCCGCCGCCACGCGCAGCGACATCACACCGATGAGCACCGCGGTGCCGGCCGCGCCGCCGAGCTGCTGCAGCGTGTTGAGGATCGCGGAGCCGTGCGAGTACAGCGCGTTCGGCAACGCGGACAGCGACGCGGTGAGCAGCGGCGTCATCACCATCGCCATCGCCACGTTCACCGCGATCAGCGAGACCACGATCACCCACGCCGGGGTATCCTCGCCAAGCAGCAGCCACAGCGCGGCCTGCGAGGCCCCCATGAGGATCGCACCAGGGACGGCCAGCGGGCGGGTCCCCACGGCGTCGTAGATCCGCCCCGCGATCGGCGAGGCGATCCCCTGCGCCACGCCGCCCGGCAGCAGGAGCAGGCCGGTGAGCAGCGTGGACAGCCCGAGCGCGCCCTGCATGTAGATGGGCAGCAGGTTCACGGTGCCCAGGAACGCGCCGAAGATGAAGACGACGGCGATGATGGAGCAGGTGAAGTCGCGGTAGCGGAACGCCCCGAAGTCCAGCAGCGCGCGGTGGCGGGCGGCGAGGCGGCGCTGGCGGCGCACGAACACGACGGTGAACGCGATGCCCACCACCAGCGCGATCGCCGGGGCGACGGATTCGCCGGTGAGGAGCCGCGTGAACGTGGATAAGCCGTAGACCAGGCCGCCGAACGCCAGCACCGACAGTCCGACCGAGGGCAGGTCGAGCGGCGTCGAGCGGGTCTCGCCGACGTTGCGCATGAAGAAGAACGCGCAGACGACGAGCAGCACGGGCACCGGCACCATCACCCAGAAGATGTGGTGCCACGTGTACGCGTTCAGCACCGCGCCGGCCAGCGCCGGGCCGAGCGCCGGGGCGACCGAGATCACCACGGCATTGAGCCCCATCACTGTGCCGCGGCGCTGCGGCGAGACCACGTTAAGCGTGACGGTGAACAGCAGCGGGATCATCACCGCCGTACCCGCGGCCTGGACGATGCGGGCGAGGATGAGGACGACGAAGGCAGGCGAGAGCGCCGCGAGCACGCTGCCGCCGATGAACAGGCCCATCGCGGCGAAGTACAGGGTGCGGGTGGACAGCCGCTCGATGAGGAAGCCGGTGGTGGGGATCACCACGGCCATCGTGAGCATGAAGCCGGTGAGCAGCCACTGCGCCACGTCCGCGCTGACCGCGAACTCCTGCATGATCGCCGGCAGGGCCACCGAGACCGTCGTCTCGTTGAAGATCATCATCATCGCCGAGAACACGAGGATGCCAAGCAGGACCGCCGGGTTGGGTGTGGCGGAAGCGGTACGGGCGGTCACGCGCGGAGTCACCTTTCTGTGGGATAAAAGAAGGAGCACGCGGGCAGCACGCTTATCCGCGCTCCCCTGTGCTCCAGGCAATGCTGAGCCCGCCTACTGTATGCCACGGCGGGCGGTGGCGCTACTCGCACATCGGCAGCGCGAGTCGCTTCTCCTCGGCCTCGTGGCCGTTGATGACCACCATGAACTGCTCCTTGTTCTCCGGCACCATCACGAAGGCCGGCGGGTAGGCGTCCGGGACCTCGTAGGAGTCGATCATGCACTCGCCGCTGCCCAGGATGACGGCCTCGTCGCGGCCCGGCACGACCTCGTCGCGCGCGTCCTGCGACACGTATTTGGACACGGACACGCCCAGGTCCTGGTTGGCGCAGCGGATCTTGCCCTCCTGGCCCTGCTCCGGGGTGGCGGACTCGCACTGCAGGTCCTCCCAGCCCTTCTGGCCCGAGCTGCCGGACACCAGCTGCGGGTACGCCTCGGCGATCTCCGCGTCGGCGCCCTCCCACTGCGCGCCCCGGCTGTTGTCCCACCACCACCAGAACGCGCCGAGCGCGATGAGCAGCAGGACGAGCACCGCGATGATCCAGGGCCACGGGTTCATCTTGCTCTTCACCACGGCGGGGCGCTTGTACTCGCCGGTCGGGCCGTAGGCGTACGGCTCCGGGGGCTTGCGGTAGCCGTCCTGCGGGCGCGGCGCCACGGAGGTCAGCGGGCCCTGGTCCTCGACCGCGGAGGCGGCGCCGCCCGCCAGGGCGAGGAGGTAGCCGGCGCAGGAGCCGGACTCGCCGGCCAGCTCGGCGTCCACGGGGATGCCGGTGAGCTCGGCGACGAGGTCGCGGAAATCGGCGCGGTTGCGCTCGGCGGAATCGGTGGCCTCACTCAGCGAGGGCGCGGGGCCCACGAGCGCCATCTTCACGGGCGTGGACGACCAGGCGGGCTGGACCAGCAGGTGGTCCGCGGTAATCGAGCGGGCGACAAAGTCAGTGTGGCCTTCGCGGTTGTAGGCGTCGATGGCCTCGGCGACCGGCTGGAGCAAGTCGCGGGCCTCGGTCTTGGTAAAGGCGGAGCCGACGGCCTGCTTCTCGCCCAGCAGCTGGCGCAGGGGCGTGCCGGTCGGGGCCTCGCGGAGCACAAACAGGTGCCCGCCGTCGGTCAGGCCGGCCCCGCGCGGCTGGAACACGCCCGGGTGCGACGCCTCCGCGAGTGCGGTGTTGAGCGCGCCGACCACATCGGCTGCCTCAGGCCCCGGCGTGGCGGCAAACAGCTCGACCTCCACGGCCTGGCCGCTCTCGTTGGACGCGGTGTACAGGGTGGAATCGGCGGTGCGGCCCGTTTCCAGGACCTGCTCCTGGTCGAAGGTGAAGCCGAAGCGCTGGTTCAGCAGTGCAGCGATGTTGGACACAGACATGCCCAAGAGTGTAGCGCCCGCTATGCCTCGATGTTTTTAAACCCGACGCCCAGCGGCACGCCGACGTTATCAATCAGGTGCACGCCGCCCAGATCGATGGCGGCGAGGAGGCGGGCGTCGCCGGTCGGTGGGGCGGGGCGCATGGCAAGGTCGCGCAGCTCAAGGTAGGCGGGCTCGACCCCGGCGGCGGCGAGCACCCCGCGGGCGGTCTCCAGGACCACGTCCGCTCCGTGCTCCGCCGCGTGCGCGCCCGCCGTCAACGCCGCGGCCAGCGCGAGCGCCGCGTCGCGGTGCTCCTCCGGCACGTCGCCGTTACGCAGGCTCACCGCCAGCCCGTCCGGCATGCGCACCGTGGGCACACTGTGGATCTTCACCTCCATGCGCAGCGCCGTGACCGCCAGCTGCGTCGCCACGAGCAGCTCGAAGTCCTTCTCCCCCAGCACCAGGTCCGTGGCGTGGGTGGCGTTGAGCGTGGCGAGCAGCCGCGCCACGTCGCGCCCGACCGCCTCGGCGTCTTCCAGGTGCTCCATCCCGGTGTCCACGCTGGCGGCGCAGCCCAGTTCTCCGTGGAAGACCACGTCGACCTTTTCCTCGGCGAAGACCTCCGGGACCTCGTCGCCCGAGAAGGTGACAAACACGTACGAGCCCAGCAGCGACTTCGCCGCCCGGATCAGCTCGATGTGCCCGGCGTGCACCGCGCGGCCGAGCGGCACGACCACGATCGACTTGCCCACCTTCCGGAACGCGCGCCCGTAGGTAGCCAGCAGCGCCTCGTCGCGCACGACGGTCGCTGCTCCCGGTGTAAACGTCATTGGTTTCTCCCTTCGTATTTGTCCATTGCCCACACTTGCATGGCGGCATCGCGGGCTTGTTCCGCACCCCTGCGCTGCAGATCCACGAACGCGCGGCGCACACCGGGGTCGTCGATCGCGCCCAACAGCAGGTCCGCCGTGGCCGGGTCAAGGCCCGGCCCCTCGCCCGCGGGCTCGTCCCCGAGCGCCGGGAGGTTGGGGATGGCGGAGGTGAGGAGTTGGTGGGCGTCGATAAGCAAGGTGCGCTGCGCGGCGCGGAGTTCCTGCGCGGCGGCGATGCGCGGGCGCGCCGAATCTGCGATGGGCACGGCGGTGCCGCCGGATTCCGCGACGAGCATGGCGACGACGCCTTCGCCGAGCTCGTCGGCCGCGGACGTGAGCCACGTGCGGCCGTGGAGGCGGTAGGCGCACATGACGATCGCGCGCGCCGTTTCCACGTCATCGAGCAGCTGCGCGCCGCCGAGCAGCGCCGTGTGCAGGAACATTTGGCGCGGCCGCGCGTACGGGGCGAGGCGGGCGGCAATGCTGCGGACTTCGGCGGGGCTGGCGACGTCGATGAGTACGAGGTCCACGTGCGCGATGAGCCCGGGGTCCGCGAGGTCGAGCGGGCGGACGGTGTGCCCGGCGCGCTCGAGGTCGTCGGCGAGCCCGCACGCGTTGCCGATCGCGCCGGTCAAGAGTGTCGGCGCCACTAGCGCTTGTTGCGTTCCAGCAGCTCGGAGACGGACAGCGAGCCCTCGCGGCCGGCATCGCGGCGGCGTCGGCCTCCGCGGCGCTCGTCGCTTTCACGCTTCTCGACGCCCTGCTCATGCCGCCCAACGTGCTCCTCCGGCTCCGGCTGTGGCTGTGGCTGTGGCTTGGGCTCCGGCTTTGGCGCGGCGGTTTCGGTCTTGGTCCGCTCGCTGATCAGCGCCGACAGCGGGTTCTGCTGCTCGCGCTGCGGCTGCTGCCCAATGTTGCCGCGCACGGCGTCGCTGCTCGGCGCGCCGCTGGGTCGGCCGCGGCGGTGGGAGCCGTTCGCGCGCTCCGGCGCCGGGGTGCGCACCACGGAGATCTTCGCGGTGTCAAAGCTCGACGGCCCTTTGGTCTCGTGCTTGTGGGACTCGGCCTTGGGCGCCTCAACCGGCTCAGCCGGCTCGCTCGGCTCGGCCGCTGCCTCGGCCTCCGCCGGTCGCTCGAGTTCCTGGATGCGCCGCGCCGCCGCGCGCACCGCGGCCGGCTCGTACTCGAAGACCTGCCCACTCATCTCCTCCAGCTGCGAGCGCAGCGCCTTGATCTCCGCTTGCAGCTCGCGGAGCAGCTCGGTGTCCACCGGGCTCGCGCCGGCGCCACCCGCGGCGGCGGCCGGCTGCCGCTCCAGGCGCGCCAGCTCTTCCTTGTGGTTCGCCTCGCTCTGCTTGAGCGCGCGGGTCGCTTCGTCGCGGTCGCGGCGCATGCGGAAAATCACGATCAGCCCGGCCGCGGCGGCCCACAGCGCGAGGATGAGCGAGATTTTCAGCGCGTTTGCCGAGTTGGTAAACAGCATCACCACCGTGCCCACGATCGCGAGCGCGAACGGCACGATGACCCAGAGGTTTCCGCGGTCACTAGAAGAGGGTTGGGCAGTCATGATTAGTACCTTAGCTAACGCCCTCGCCCGACGAGGGTGGCGACACCTCGCACGCCTTCTCCAGCAGCACCCCCGCCACCGCGAGCAGCAGCCCGCCGACCACGCCGCCGATGAGCCCCGGCAGGTCCTCCCCCGCCGCAGCGAGCGTGCCCAGCCGCGGCACCACGTACACCAACGGCCCGAGGTACGCCCCGCCGCACACCGCGCCGGCCCACGCGCACGCCTTGCCAAACAGCATAAAATTCGCGGCCATCATCGGGTTGAGTTGCGAGCGGTCCAGCCCGACCCGCCCGTCGGAGCGCCGCCGCTTCACCACCACCACGAGCACCGCGCACACCAGCGCCAGCACCCAGAGGCTCGACGGCACAGCAGCGCCTATCGACGCCACCGCCCCGTACCACCGGCGCATCAGAATCAATGTGGCCGCCGCGCAAAACCCCGCCGTCCCGATCAGCGCCGCGTAGGACGTGCGGCGCATGCCCTCGCTGCTCATCCTCTTAGCCCTCCAGTCTGCGCACGCCGTCGCGCTCCGCCGGGTCCAGGCGGGCGAGCAGGTCGGCGACGCGCTCGCCGCCCAGGGTAGCGGCCGGGTCGATCTCCAGCCAGGGCGCGAGGACGAACGCGCGCAGGTGCGCCCGCGGGTGCGGCACCGTCAGCTCCGGGTCGTTGGAGGTGTAGCCGGCGATGTCCACGATGTCCACGTCGAGGGTGCGCGGCCCCCAGCGCTCGACGCGGACGCGGTTGGCGGCCTCCTCGAGCGCCTGGCACTCGCGGAGGAGTTGGGTGGGGGTGAGGGGGGCGTCGATAAGCATGCTCTGATTGAGAAAGTCCGGCTGATCCGTCTTGCCCCAGGGGGCGGTGGCGTAGAGGGAGCTGGCGGCGACGAGCGAGTCGGCGAAGTGGGCCACCACCGAGGCGAGGTGCGCGCGCGAATCCTCCATGTTGGAGCCTGCGGAAATGACGGCGCGCATGCTACCTCCTGTGCTTGCGGTTGCGGCGGCAGACGACAGCGACGTCGTCGAAGACGAGCGGGATCGGGGCGTGCGGCTTGTGCACGGTGACCTCGATGGCGTGCAGGGCGTCGAAGCGGCCCATGGCGGTGTCGGCGATCTCGGTGGCGACGGTCTCGATGAGCTGGCGCGGGGTGCCCGCGGCGACGTCGTAGGCGAGCTGCGCGAGCTCCGCGTAGTTGACGGTCTTGGTTAGGTCATCGCCCGCCGCGGCCTCGGCGAAGTCGACCCAGCAGGTGATGTCCACGGTGAAGGCCTGGCCAAACTCGGTCTCGTGCGGGAGTACGCCGTGGTGCGCGTAGCACTGCAGGCCCTTCAGTTCGATGCGATCAGCCATCAGTGCGCACCCCCGTCGCGCCACTTGGCGGCGACGTCGACGGCGTCGCGCGAGACCGCGACCTCGTGCACGCGCACGCACCACGCGCCGTAGTGCGCGGACAGCGCGGTGACGGCGGCGGTGGCGGGGTCGGCGTCGACGGGGCCGTGCTCCAGGCCGCGCTCCTGGCGCACCCCGGTGAGGAAGCGCTTGCGGCTCGCGCCGACCAGGATGGGGAACTCGCCCGCGATGAATTCGGGCAGCGCGTTGAGCAGCGCCCAGTTGTCCGCGGCCGTCTTGGCAAAGCCGAGGCCGGGGTCGAGCGTGATCTGGTCGTGCGCCACGCCGGCGGCGAGCGCGTTATCCACCAGCTCGCCCAGCACCTGGTGGGCGTCGCGCACCACGTCCCCGCCGTGGTCGGCGGCCCCGGAGGCGTTGACAAAGGCGTCGGCGCGCCAGTGCATGAGGCACACCGGCAGCTGGGTCTGGGCCATGACGCGGTACATGTCGGTGTCGGCGAGGCCGCCGGAGACGTCGTTGATGAGGTCCACGCCGGCGTCGGCAGCCGCGAGCGCCGTCGACGCGCGCATCGTGTCCACCGAGGTGCGGATCCCGTCCGCGTGCAGCGCCGCGATGACGGGGCGGACGCGCTCGGCCTCCACCTCCGCAGGCACGCGGGTGGCGCCGGGTCGGGTGGATTCGGCGCCGACGTCGATGATGTCTGCGCCGAGCCGCACGAGTTCGTGCGCGTGGGCGATCGCGTCGTCGGCGGCAAGCCAGCGGCCGCCGTCGGAGAACGAGTCCTCGGTGACGTTGACAATGCCCATCACCGTCGTGCGGCCGGGCGCAGTGAGATCGGCCACGCTGACCATGGCTAGCTCCTTATCAGGCTCATGACCTCGGCGCGCGAGGCCGCGTTGGACTGGAATCCGCCGCGCACCGCGGAGGTGGTGGTCACGGCGCCGGGCTTGCGGATCCCCCGCATGGCCATGCACAGGTGCTCGCATTCGACCACCACGATGACTGCGGAAGCACCAAGCTTATCGACGATCGCGTCAGCCACCTGCCCCGTCAACCGCTCCTGCACCTGCGGCCGCTTTGCGTACATGTCCGTGAGGCGGGCGAGCTTGGACAGGCCCGTGACCTTGCCGTCCTTGCCCGGGATGTAGCCCACGTGCGCCTTGCCGTAGAAGGGCACGAGGTGGTGCTCGCAGGTGGAGTAGATCGGGATGTCGCGCACGAGGACCAGCTCCTGGTGGTTCTCCGCGAACGTCTTCTCCAGGACCTCGGTGGGGTCGGTGTGGAGGCCGGCGAAGACCTCCTCATAGGCGCGGGCGACGCGCGCGGGCGTCTCCTTGAGGCCCTCGCGGTCCGGGTCTTCGCCCACGGCGATGAGCAGCTCGCGCACCGCGGCTTCGGCGCGCTGCTGGTCAAACTTATTGGTCATTGTTGGGTCGGTCCTCTGGGTCGTTGGGGTGGTTGTCGCTGTTGCTGTCGCGGTCCTCTTTCCGGTGCCGCGGCAGCTGGCGGGTCGTGTCCTCGGACGCGGGGCGGTAGGCGGTGCTGCCGCCGCGGCTTGCGGTGTCGGGGCTCTCGGGGTCGTTGTAGTACGACTCGTCGGGGCGCTCGTTGTCGGGGAGGCGGAAACCGATCTCGGCGGTCTCGTTGTCCGGCTGCTCCGGCTGGGCGGGCTGGTCCGGGGTCGGCGCGTAGTTCCGCATCCCCGGGTGCTGGCCCTGCTGGCTTTGCTGGCCATCCCCCGGGTAGGTCCAGCCCGGAGGCGGCGTCGGGCCGCCGTAGTTCGGGCGGCTGCCACCGGTCGGCGGGGTCCACTGCGACGAGCCGTTGCCGTCCTTGCCCGGCTTGCCAGGGCGCCAGTGGCCGCTGCTCTGCTGGCCCTGCTGGCGCTGCTGCCGCTCCCGCTGACGACGCTCACGCGTCGCCTTCGACGCCTCCAGGATGGAGAAGCGCTTCGGCGGCTCCTCGCCGCGTTCCTTCGCCAGCTCCACCGGCGTCTTGACCGGCTCGCGGCCGATCTGCTGGTGGAAGCGGGCGTCGTGAGCAGGCAGCTCGGGGCGTACAGGCTCGATGTCGGTGAACAGTTGCTCCAGGTCCGGGCGGCGCAGCGTCTCCTTCTCCAGAAGCGCGGAGGCCAACGCATCCAGCTGGTCGCGGTACTGCTCAAGGGTGCGGTAGGCCACCTGGTGGGCTTCGTCGAGAAGCGCCTGCATTTCCTCGTCGATCTTGGCGGCGACTGCCGGCGAATACTCCAGCGAGCCTCCGCCGCCCTTGCCGGAGAACGGATCGCCCTGCTCCTGGCCGTACTTCACGGCCCCGAGCGAGGAGGTCATGCCGTACTCCGTGACCATCGCGCGGGCAATCTTCGTGGCCTGCTCGATGTCGTTGGAGGCGCCGGTGGTGGGCGCGCCGAAGACAAGCTCCTCGGCCGAGCGGCCGCCCATAGCGAAGACCATGCGGGCGAAGAGCTCGTTGCGGTTGTACATGCCCTTGTCGTCCTCGTCCGCAGTCATGGCGAAGCCGCCCGTGCGGCCGCGGGCCAGGATGGTGACCTTGTAGACGCGCTCGATGTCTTTGAGCGCCCACGCGGACAGGGTGTGGCCGCCCTCGTGGTAGGCGGTGACCTTCTTCTCCTGCTCGGAGATGATCTTGGTGGAGCGGCGCGGGCCGCCGATCACGCGGTCGGTCGCCTCCTCGAGCGCGTCTGTGGTGATGACGTTGCCGCCGACGCGGGCGGTGAGCAGGGCGGCCTCGTTGAGCACGTTGGCCAGATCCGCGCCCGACATGCCGGCGGTGCGCTTGGCCAGCGCGTCGAGGGAGACGTCCTTGGCCAACGGCTTGCCCTTGGCGTGGACCTTGAGGATCTGGGCGCGGCCGGCCAGGTCCGGGTTGGTCACCGGGATCTGGCGGTCGAAGCGGCCCGGGCGCAACAGGGCGGGGTCCAAGATGTCGGGGCGGTTGGTCGCCGCGATGAGGATGACGCCCTCGCGGTCGCCGAAGCCATCCATCTCCACCAGCAGCTGGTTGAGGGTCTGCTCGCGCTCGTCGTGGCCGCCGCCCATGCCGGAGCCGCGCTGACGGCCGACGGCGTCGATCTCGTCGACAAAGATGATGCAGGGGCTGTTCTCCCGGGCCTGCTTGAACAGGTCGCGCACGCGGGAGGCGCCCACACCAACGAACATTTCCACGAAGTCGGAGCCGGAGATGGAGTAGAACGGCACGCCGGCCTCACCAGCCACGGCGCGGGCCAGCAGGGTCTTACCGGTGCCGGGAGGGCCGTAGAGGAGCACGCCGCGCGGGATCTTCGCGCCCAGCTTCTCGTAGACGCCCGGATCCATGAGGAAGTCGACGACCTCCTGCAGCTCATCGACGGCCTCGTCGGCGCCCGCGACGTCCGCGAAGGTGTTGGTCGGGTTGTCCTTGGTCAGCTGCTTCGCCTTCGAGCCGCCGATGCCAAACATGCCGCCGCCGGACTGCATGCGGTACATCATGTAGGAGATCAGGCCGAAGACCAGGATCATCGGCAGCATGAAGCCCAGCATGGACAGGAGGAAGGACTCCTGCGTCACGTTCGTCTTGTACTTGTCGGCCCCGGACTCGCGCACGGCGTCGAAAATCTCCTGCGTGGTGCGCGCCGGATACTGGGCGGAGATGGCCTCGACGCCCTCGTGCTCGTCCACCGTGATCGGCTCGCGCAGCTCGATGCGGACGCGCTGCTCGCGGTCGTCGATCTGCACCTCCTGCGCGTTGGAGTTGTGCAGCTGCTCGACGGCAACGGACGTGTCGACCGTTTGGTAGTTGCGCGTGTCGTCTCCAAACAGCGTGAGGACGTACAGCGCGATGAGCGCGATGGCGGCGAAAATGCCCCACCGCAACACGTTTTTATTTTTAGTCATACAGTTTTTGGGTCTTACTTGTCGTCGCAGTTAGTTGTCGCCTGGCGGGGCCTAATGGCCCTCGGAGTACACGCGCGGGTGCAGCGTGCCTACGTACGGGAGGTCGCGGTATCGCTCCGCGTAGTCGAGCCCGTAGCCGATGACGAATTCGTTGGGGATGTCAAAGCCGACGTCGAGCAGGTCGATCTTGGCGGTCTGCACCTCGGGCTTGCGCAGCAGCGTGATGACCTCGAGGCTCTTCGGGCCGCGGCCGCTCAGGTTCTTCAGCAGCCAGGACAGGGTAAGGCCGGAATCGATGATGTCCTCCACCACGAGCACGTCGCGGTCGGCGATCTCCTTGTCCAGGTCCTTCAGAATACGCACCACGCCAGAGCTGGTGGTGGAGTTGCCGTAGGAGGACACAGCCATGAACTCCATCTCGGCCGGGATGGAAAGCTTGCGGGCAAAGTCGGTGAGGAAGAAAACCGCGCCCTTGAGCACGCACACCAGGATGAGGTCCTGCTCGGCGTCCTTATACTTCTCCGAAACCATGTCCGCCAGCTCCTGAATGCGGGCCTGCAGGTCGTCCTCGGTCAGCAGGATGGCCTCAACGTCGTCGCCGTAGCGGTTCGCGGGGACGTTGAAATCCTTCTTGGTGTACAGCTCGGTCATGGTTGGGCCCTTCCATCTCCTGTTGGGTTACAACTCCTTCATACTGCCACCTCTTCCCCGCCTGCGACAACAACGGGAGGACTGCTTGCAGCGGTCTTCCGGCGGTCGGGTATCCAGCCCGTATTGCAGGAACGGCGCGAGCAGGGCACCGATCAGCGCGGCGACCGGGTGAGCAAAGAAGAGGGCTGGGTCTGAGGAGAGGGTGGACGAGCCGGTGAACAGGCCGCAGGAGGAGCCCGGGATCGCGGGGTGTTCTGCCGCGGGAGCTGCGGGAGCGGCGAGAGCGATCGCGGTCGTGTTGAGTATCGCGCAACCCCTCAAGCGGCGTTACTCTCGCCGCTCGAGGGTGAGCTCGCCGCCCACCCGGCGCACGCGCACTCCCCCGGCCATGTCCACGCCGACCTGACCGTTCCAATGCGTGATGAGCCGCTCGATGGCGGCGAGTTGCCCGCGGTTGGGGCGCACGTCTGCGCTGACAAGCCACGCGTGGATCCGGGAGCGGCGCACGGCGCTGGGCAAGGCGGCGAGTTCGTCGCAGGAGGTGGTCGCGGGGGCGCTAAGAAGCGATTGCGCGGCCGCGATCCGGTCGGCGGTCTGCGCCAGCGGCGGCACGGCGTCGCCACCAAGAAGCTCGGTGAGCGCGGGGATGATGCGCGTGCGCAGCGCTACTCGGCGAAACGCGGGGTCCCCATTCATCGGATCCTCCCACGGGGTCACGCCGAGCTCGGCGCACGCGCCGACCGTATCCGCGCGGCGGATGGGCAGGAAGGGGCGCACGAGGCGCCCGGCGCGCGGTGCCATGCCGGACGGGTTGCCGCGTAGCGCGCCCAACAGCAGCGTTTCGGCCTGGTCGTCGGCGGTATGCGCCACCCACACCTCGCCACCGTGGGCGAAGAGCGCGGCGTAGCGGGCCTCGCGCGCCGCGGCCTCCAGGTTCCCGCCGCGCGGCACCGCCACCTCCACGACTTCGGCCGGGACGCCGAAGCCTCGCGCCTGCTCGGCGGCACGCTTTGCGACGCCACCGCTGCCCTCCTGCAGCCCGTGGTCCACCACCACGGCACGCGCCGGGATGCCTTCTGCGGCCGCGGCGGCGACGAGCGCGAGCGAATCGGGCCCGCCGGACAGGCCGATGACCACGGGCGCTGCGGCAGCGTCTGCGGCAGAGTCTGCGGCGCGGACGGCGCGCCGACAGGCCAGGAAGTGCGGCGAGGTGCGGGGCCAGAACGGCTGCGCGGCCATGGCTAGAAGTCGCGGAGGACGGAGGCGAGCTGGTCCATCCCCCGGCGCGCCTCCAGGATGGACGAGTCGTTGGAGATGAACGCGAAGGTGTAGACGTTGCCGTTCACGCTGGTGACGGTGCCTGCGAGCGCGGAGGTCTCATCGAGCGTGCCGGTCTTCGCGCGCACCCAGCCGCGGCCGGCCAGGTCGCCGTAGCGGGAGGCGAGGGTGCCCTCGCCCGCGGCGACGGGCAGGGTGCCCAGTAGGTCGCGGATCGGTGCTTCGGTGGCTGAGGAGAGTAGGACGCCATCAAGCAGCGCGGGCGGGATGCGGTTCGCGTCCGAAAGCCCGCAGTTGTCCAAGAGGGTGGTGCCGCTGACGTCGAAGCCCTGCTCCGCGAGCGTGTCCAGGGCAGCCTGCGGCGCGTCGGTCGTGCCCCGCGCCAGCGCGAGCTCGCGCCCGATCGCCTCGGCGTAAACGTTGTCGGAGTTGCGCATCATCACCCGCATCCGCTCGAGCAGGGTCGGCGACTCCACCGACGCCACGACCTCCGCGTCCGCGGGCGCCGGCCCATCCGCGACGGCGACGTTCGCCGCCCCCAGCCGGTTCGCTAGCGCCTGCGCCACGTCCAGGGCCGGGGTGTGGGTGCGCGGGACGTCGCCCTCCGTCGCCCCGCCGAGCCGGCCGCCGGAGAGCATCGCGGGCTGCATCGGCGCCACGAAGCCGGCGTCCACGTTCTCCGGGTCCCAGCTTTCGGGGTACTCCTCCATGCCGTCCCAGGAGGACGTGTCGATGGTGACGGTGTCGACGGCGCCTCCGACGTTGCTGACCTGGGCGGCGAGCGCATCCAAAGCTTCGTCGTCGAGCCAGACGTCGCCACCGGCCAGGATGGTCACCTCGCCCGGGTTTGCGCCGCGCACCACCGCAGTGGACAGCGTATCCTCCGGGCCCAGCTGGTAGAGCGCGGCCGCGGCGGTGAGGATCTTGGTCACAGAAGCCGGCCGCAGCGGCTCGTCAGCGTGCTGGTCAAAGACGACCTCGCCGGTGGCGGCGTTGGAGATCCGGGCGTGGAAGGTCCCAAGGTCCGGGTTTGCGGCGGGGGACGAGAGGGCGTCGATAAGCAACTGCTCATCAACCGGCGACCCCTCCGCGGGCGTGAGGAGACCGGGCGGGGCTTGCAGCGCGTAGGCCGGCGCGTGCTCAAGCGATGCGAGATCGCGCTGCGCCGCGACGCCGAACCCCGCGACGGTGCCGACAGCTCCGAGCGCGAGCGCGCCCACTACCCAAGTCCATACTTTCACGGGCACTAACCCTAGCCCACGTATGATGGTGAGCCGAACCATCACTCAAAGCAAAGGAGCAACAATGGCTACCGAGGTCATCATCGAAATCCCGAAGGGCTCGCGCAACAAGTACGAGGTCGACCACGAGACCGGCCGCGTCCACCTCGACCGTTACCTGTTCACCCCGATGGCATACCCCGCTGATTACGGCTACATCGAGCACACGCTTGCCGACGATGGCGACCCCCTCGACGCACTCGTCATCACCCCGGAGCCCGTGTTCCCCGGCGTTGTTGTCGCCGCGCGCCCGATCGGCGTGTTCAAGATGACCGACGAGGCCGGCGGCGACGACAAGCTGCTCTGCGTCATCGACGACGTCCGCTACGAGGGCTACCAGGACATTTCCGACGTCTCCGACTTCCTCAAGAACGAAATCGAGCACTTCTTCGTGCACTACAAGGACCTGGAGCCGAACAAGGAAGTCACCGGCTCCGGCTGGGGCGACAAGGCTGAGGCGGAGAAGATCCTGCAGGCAGCCGTCGAGGCGTACAAGAAGTAACGCCTTTTGCTTTGCTGGCCCGGGTTTGCCGTTTTTGGCGGCCCGGGCCTTTGCTGTTTTTGCGGGGGCGGGTGGCTCCGTTCGCGCGGTGAGGCGACAGGATGGTAACCAGAGGATGGGAACGTCAGGATGGTGATCAGCCGAGTAACAGCCGCGAGTTTGCGAGACGTTACTCGGCTGATCACCATCTACTGGTTACCATCCTGATTTTTCGACGCGCTTAGAAATTCGGCGCCGGAACGCCCGGGATGAGGTCACCGACCCAGGCCCAGCCGAGCCCCAGGATGCCGGCAAGGCCCAGCACCAGCGGGATCACGATCGCGGCAATGGTCCCACCACTCGACCCCTCACGCTCGCTCGACGCACTGCCGGACTCATCTTGGGCGTCGGCCGGCTCCGTCGGCGTGGTGGTCACCGTCGGCTGCGTCGTCGCGGTGCTGTCCTCGGTCGGATCGGGAGCTGCGCTGGTCGGGGTTGCGACGCTGGTGGTTTCGCTGGTCGGGCTGGTCGTGCTGGTCGGGCGCTCCGGAAGCGCCGGCCACGGCCAGCGAGTTTCCGTCGGCGCGGGCTCTGCCACGTCGACCGGGCCAACGGTAGGCGCCGTTTCCTTCGCAGTCGCAGGCGCCTGAGTGCTTGTCGACGCCCACACATCCGTCACCTCCGCCGTGGACTCCCGCGGAGTCGACGCCACCGGCTTCGCAACAGTGGTCGTTGAGACTCGCTCAGTGGTTGCCTTGGGCGTTGCCACTGTCGTCATCGGAGCAGGCGCGGTCGCCTTGCTCGTCGGAGTCTCGGCGGCCGACGTCGTCGACTGCGGCTTCGAGGCCACAGGCGTCGCGGTAGTAGTTGTCGGCGCAACCGTCGTGGACGCCTCCGCCGATGTCGTCGACGCCTCCTGCGTCGTCATTGCAGGCTTAGTGGACGTCTTCGGCGTATCCACAGTTGTCTTCGGAGCAGGCTTCGCGGTAGTGGTCGCCTTGCTCGTCGGAGTCTCAGCGGCCGACGTCGTCGACTGCGGCTTCGAGGCCACAGGCGTCGCGCGAGTAGTCGTCGGGGCGGCCGGGGTGGACGCCTCCGCCGATGTCGTCGACGCCTCCTGCGTCGTCATTGCAGGCTTAGTGGACGTCTTCGGCGTATCAGCAGTTGTCTTCGGAGCAGGCTTCGCGGTAGTGGTCGCCTTGCTCGTCGGAGTCTCAGCGGCCGACGTCGTCGACTGCGGCTTCGAGGCCACAGGCGTCGCGCGAGTAGTCGTCGGGGCGGCCGGGGTGGGTTCCTCTGCGGGCTTCGGCTGCTCAGAAGTAGCTTCAGACGTTGGCTCGCTGCTCGCCTTCAGCTCCGCTTCCAGCGCATCGCGGTTGTCGGCAGCCTCAAAGAACGCGGCGAGGTACCGGTCGGCGTGCTGCTGCAGCGCTGCGGCGCGTGCAGCATCGCCCGCGTCCTCCGCTGCCTTGGCGTCTGCAAGTGCGTGCTGGTACTTCTCCGAGTAGTCTTCGACAGCCTGCTCAGCGTCTGCCATGGAGGCGGGCTTGGGGACGTCGATAGGCGGCAGCTCCGTTGGTGTCCGCTCCGTCGTGGTGGCAACCGGCGACAACACTGAGGTCTCCGTGGTCTCCGGCGCGGCAGTTTCCGACGGCTCGGGCGCCACGGTTGGTTCCGGTTCCTCCGAGGTCGCCGAGGTCTCCGGCGCCGTGGTCTCCGACGGTTCCGGCTCGACGGACGGCTCGGGCTCCGCCGAAACTGCAGTCTCCTCCGCCGGCTCCGGCGCCTCGCTCGTCATCGGCTGCCCGCCCAGCTCGCGCAGCTGCGGGTGCGTCTGCAGCAGGATCTGCACGTCGAGCTTTTGCGGCAGCGTCGCAAGCTTGCCCCTATTGGTGCCATTCTTCATCAGCGCCCCGCTGCAGGAGTGCGCGAGCCCCATGGCGTGGCCCATCTCGTGGGCGATCGTCATCACCATGCTGGCGTGGTGGACGTTTGCCGGGTTGGCGTACAGCGCCTGATTCAACGTCACGCGAGGGTTGTTGCCGGGCGTGCCTTGCTGGCGGCCCGCAGTAATCCCAGGCAAGGACCCGAGCTCCAGCGTCACGGCTTCGGGGTCCCGGTGGTCCACGTACTCCACACGCAGCAGACCGCCGGTGGCTTTGATCCACGCGTCCATGGCCTCCTTCAGGTGCTCGCCGTAGGCGGTGGTGTTGTAGACCTTGAGCGTGTTGCCGTGGATGTTGCTTTGGTTCGAGCCGAAGAAGTAACGCTCCACGTCCGGGAGCTCCTTCCCCTGGTTCGCCAGCGCAGTATCAGTCTTGCACTGCGCGTCGAGCGGATCGACCTCTCCGCTGTACGCGTGCGCGGAGGGGGCGTTGACAATCAACAAGGAGGCGCCGAGCGCGGCGGCGAGATACTTTCGGGAAGACACGTGGGGACGACCTTTTTAAGAGATGACTAACGGCGTTCTTAGAAAGAGTACAGCTTTGCCCACCAATTAGCCAGTTCGCTCTGCGCGCCGGTACAGCCCGCAGAAACCAACGCTGAGCATTATCGACGCCACGCCCACCCACACCATGAGCCCCGCACCACCAGTCTTGGGCAGGTTCCCTTGGCGCACGTTGGCGAGGGAGACACTCACGGTATTGGCGGCGTCGATGAGCTGCACGTTCTCCCCTGGCGCGCCCGTCCACAGCCCCACCATCGGCGATTCCTGAGAAAACGCGCCCTCGGGGCCGCGGAACTCAATCACGTCCGTCTCCCCCTCGCGCACGACGCGCAGCACAATCGGCTCGGCGAGCAGTGAGTACCCGGCGGGCGCCTTCGTCTCCACAAGCTGGTACTCCCGGCCGCGCTCGAGGGCGGCTCCGGTGGTGAGGAAGCCGTCGGGGGTTGGGGTGAGGGGAATGGGGGACGACGGGGCGTCGATAAGCGGACGAAGCTCAAGGCCGGCCTCGAGGGCCACGGTGCGATCCTGGTGCTCCACCTTGCGCACGCGCAGCTGCACGGGGCACGGCGCGGTGGCAACGTTGTCGGCCGGGGTGAGCTCGCCGCCCATATTGCGCGCGGTGACGGTGTTGGGGGTGCAGGTGCCGGTGGCGCGGGCGAACGCGAGAACGCGCGCCGTCTCGCCTGGTCGGAGCGCCCCAATGTTTACGGTGAGTGTGCCGTCGGCAGTCGTGCTTTTCGACGCCAGCTTCTCCCCCGCCGGCCGCGACCCGCGGATCAGCGCCGCGGGTAGGGCGCCGGCCGTGGCGGGGTCGAACCCGGGCGGGAGCGGATCCGTGAGCGTGGCGCCTGGGACCATGGTGGTGCCGGCGTTTTTCACGTCGATGGCCCAAAACCGGTACTCCGCGGGGTCGGCGCCGGTGGCGCGGACGGCGTCGCGGGCGGCGCGCAGCTGGTCGGCGACAGCCGGGTCGCCCGGCAGCGCGTTGCGCTTGGTCACGGCGAGGTCGCTCGGCGCGCCGGGGGTGAGCATGTAGTCCAGCTGGATCGGTCCGGACGGCCCGCGCAGGTATTTATCCGCCACCGGCAGGGTTGGGTCTTTGCGGAAGTCCATGGTCACCGCCACCGTCGAACCTTTGGGCACGTAGAGCCGCTGCGGCAGTGTGAATTTCACCCCGCCCTGCCCCGTGGTCTGCCCCTGGGCCGGGATGGGTGTGATCCCGCACGATGGGTCCTCTCCGGCCTTGCACGTGTAGAGGACCTTGCCGTCCGGGCCAGTGATGGTAAGCGTCTCGCCGCCGTCCAGCGAGTAGCCGTTCTGCGCCTTTACCGCCGCCGCGACCTCGCCTTCCAGCACGCCGTCCTCCTGCGTGGTGCGGGTGACACGGGCGCGCGCGATCCCGTCCGTACCGGACGGGGTGACGGTCGTGCGTCGCTTCTCGGGGTCGTCGGCATTGCCCCACGCGTAGTCGCCCGCGGACGCTTTCGTGACGGGGTGTGAGGCGTAGACCTCCACGGCGTAGTCGCTCGCCGGTGGGACGCCCGTCATCTTGTCAAAGGAGATGGCGAGCTGGTTGCCGCTCCAGATGTCCACCTTCTTGTACAGGGCGTCGGCCTCGGGGTCGAACAGCTGGATGTCGTACCCACGCGTCACACCACCCTCCACGATCGGCGTCACCTTCGCCGATTCCAGCGAGTACCAGCTGCGCGTATTCTTCAGCAGCGCAATCTTGCCCACCGGGAACGTCACCCTCGGCGAGGTAGTCATCACCCGTATCCTTGTCACCGCAAGCGTGGGGCTGCTGCCCGCGGGGACCACCGTGTCCGGCCGCGACCCGCTCGCGGTGGTGCGCATGAAGCGCTTCACCCCGCCGAAGCCCATCGCCTCTTTGTCGCCGTCGTCCCTGGCGGGGAGCGTAGCCGTGCCCGTCACTGTTTCGGTGGTTGCCAGCTTCTGCTCCACCGACCACGCCTGGCCCGCAGGCAGCCCCATCGTGCTGGTCGCGGCGTACGGCGTCGCCGCCCTCGCGCCGGGCGCGACCGTCTCTTCGCCCTCAGCAAACCCCACGAACTCGCGCTTCGCAGGGATCTCGTCGCTTTCCGCGACCCGGTACTCCCCCTCTTCGCCGGCGCGCACGCGCATGGTCACGTCCACCGGCGGAATCGTGTGCAGTGCATTGAGGTCAAACCCCACAAACGCGCCGCGCTCGGTATTCGCCCAGCTAAACTCCTCGGGACCTAGCTCGCGGCCGTCGGCGGTCACGGACAGCACCTCGCCCACCTCGCCGTCACGCGCCAGCGCGAACACGTTCTCCGCCGACGCTGCGCCACCCCATTGCCACAGCTCGCCATCAGGGTCGTGGACGCGCACGATGTCGACGTCGCCGTCGCGCTCGACGGTGATGGGCTCATTGCTTATCGACGCCCCCACGCCCCCACCTTCAGGCACCCCCGAAACCTCCGGCTGAGCACTCGTTGCGGTCTCAGGCCCGGTCGGTTCTTCCGCGCTTGCTGTGCTTGGCGGGGTGGTTTCGTCCGATTGTTCCACGTCACTGGTCGCGGTTGTCGCCTCCGCAGACGTCTCGGTCTCTGTTTCAGCCACCGACACCGGTGCCGAGGCGAAGAGCACGACGCACACCGCGGTCGGTGCAGCGAGCAGCACCCGCAGTTCCCGTTTCCGCTTCCCGCTGACGCCTGGAACACCATATGTGCGCATGTGGTCGGTACCTCCTCTGTCTGGATGGTCGTGGGCATCCGGCCCGAGCCTCCGTCGCCTTGCAACGGAGAGCGGCCTTGAACTGGGCAAAAGAAGAACTTCTCCGGGGTGCGCCGCCCCTGCGAGGGTGGGGCGATCACCACGGAGAAGTCTAACGGCTTGAAAGGTCCATGCCTAGCCTAAACTTGGACGGCCCTCCTGCGTGCCAGCGCTGCACCGAAGAGCATCAGCACGGTGCTCACCGCGAGCGGCGCCTGCAGGCCGCGCCCGCCGGTTTTGGGCAGGTTGCCCTGGCGGACGTTAGCTACGCTCAGGAACACGGTGGATGTGTCTGCACCGTCCGGCGTCTCCGCCCATACACCCGACGTTGACGCGTCTGTGACCCACTGGTCTCCTTGCGCGAATTTCGCCACCGGTCGGCCTTTCTCGACATCAATCTTGAAGCGCACAGGGGAAACGAGAAGAGAATACCGCTCTCCACTTCCCCCATCGCCAACGAGAGGGGAACGCGTCTCAACGAGCGTGTACGTCTTACCCGGCTCAAGGATCTGCTCGGCAGAGTATTGTTTATCTTCGCCCTGAGTGATCTCTACGCGTTCGGCCGCACCACTACCCCAGCTTAGAGTGAACTCCGCTCCGTTTAGATCTATTTCCTTGTTGGATGCGTCCACCTTTTTCAGAGCGAGTCCATAAGTTGGTGTCTCGTTTCCCTGGTTAGAGACTTCACACGTGACCGAGACTGGTTTCCCGTCCTGAGGCTGAACGTCGACCTGGAATCCCGCATCGCCGAATTTTCGAGTGGGAAGAGCGGTCTCCTTCCCCTCTTGTTTACAGGTCACACCCTTGTAAACGAACCCTTCTTTTTGCGTTTCTTCAACGTTAATCGTCACCGATTTGTCCGACGCAACATTCCACTGGGCTCCGGCGCCTTTTGCCGTAGTTTGAGCACTTGAAAATTCCGGGCTCTCTTGACCCCCTGGGAGCAGCACCTTTTGCGCTGTCGACGCTGTGAACTCCCACCCTGGGGCATCTTCGGTGGTGACGATCCCGCTTTCATCCACGATCTGTTTTTTGATGACAATGTTGCTGCAGTTCAGCGTCAGCTGCTTTCCAATGCTCTCAAGTTGAGCTGCTAGCAAGGAATAGCCTTTAACTCGGATAGTATCCCCTTCGCCGGAGATATCCTCACCCATAGCTTTCACCCCGCGCGCACCGTAGGTCCACTGACTCTGGTCCCCGGTGATCGTCGTTTGATTGCCAGAGCTGTCAACTTTATAGACATTGAAAGCACCCTTTCCCGAAAGTGCTTGCTCAACGTTGACTAAGGTGTCCTCCGTTGCCCCATTTTTGAGTTTGTAGAGCGCACTCTTGGGCGCCACACCGGTGTTCGTCGTGAAATATGTGCCCGGCACCTTAGTTCCGCCTTCCGGCATAGGCTTAAGGTTTTTCAGCACGTAGTCCTGTGTGACGATATTTCCGGCCTGCAACTCTAGGTCTACCATCAGCGGTACTATTCGGGTTCCCGCTGCTTTGAGTTCGTTCGCTGCATCAATTGCAGCGTTCAGCGCACCTTGCTGCACGAAGGCACCACTGTTTTTTACTCGAACATCCTCGTGCGATTTGTCGTACCAGGTTGGCATACCATCAGTGATGAAATAGACAACGTCGTAGCCACCATCTTTCACCTTTCGCAAGCCAGATTCCCAGTTAGTGGTGCCTTGGGCTTTATCCGTGGTCCAACCTTTAATAGCGTTTGTGATCTCCGGGTTAATCTTGCCATCAGCAGTGTTGATATCAACGGGCCCGTTTGTTTCGCCTACCCCAGGCATCCCTGAGGAGGGCGAGGTTCGCGCGAACGTATAAATCCCCACTTGCGTGGCCGGTGCGCCGCTCAATGCCTTTACCATGGCGTTCGCTGCGTCACGGCTTTGCGTAAAAGCGTCACCATCGGCGTAGCGAAGTGACGTCGACTGGTCCGCCACGATAGCGACTCGCAGTCCACACTTCTTGGGCATAGGTGGGTTTGGTACCCGTGAGTGCACCCAACTAGCACCGTCTGGAGGAGAGATCTTCCCATCCCAACCCGATCCCTCTTTCGGCGTGCCGACGACGGTAACGTCGGCGTTAACAAGCTCCGGGTTATCCCCGAACGCGGATGTGAAGGTAAGCACCGCTCCATTAGGGACGGTAGCTGACTTAATTTGGGCGCCGTTCTTCACCGGGTAAACCTCAAACTCGACGTAGTCCGACGTAGCTCGAATGAGTTTCCGCTGCAGTGTGACGCCGTCTTCGATCTTGTCCACGGTAAAACCATATTTTTCGAGTGCAAGAACGCTGTTTGGAGCTGCCACACGCACGACTGCGCGCTCAAAGTTCGTGTCTTGACGGAACTTTGACGTCGTCTCGTACGGGTTACCACCAATCGTCTGGCTTGGGCTCATCACCACACCTTCGCCGGTGACCGAGAAGTTCTTCGTTTGATCATTGGCGATCGTCTCCGGGTCCTTCGTTGGGTCAAGCTTCGGCCGCTGAGCCCACATCTCCACCTTGTAGTCCGAGCGGTTTGGTCCAGCAATGTCAAGCGTTACAGTGTCGCCACCCTGGAACTTGATGTCAGTACTACCGGTGAAGTTCCATGCGCCACTCGTCGGGTCCTTTACCCTTTGAAATTCTCGATCGCAAGGGTAGCCGAACGTACTCTTGGCATTCGTGCCATAAGGCATTTTCTCGGTGTTCCGAGGGATAATGTTTTGACCGTTGCGGTCGACAGTGATGCCAACAGCGTCTCCAAGGCCGGAGTAGTCCCTGGAAGAGCAGGAGTAGCTGACCCTTACGCGAGTCATTTGCCACTCACCAGTTTCGTTAATGGTGAAGGTCAACTTTTGACTTCCGTTTGACTGAGAAGCCTTTACGTTGCTGAGAGACAGCTTTTGGTCCAGCATTCCGGGGTGATGCGGAATTGAACTTTCTGGTGCAGCACGCAGCTGCGCCTCAACCTCAGGGTCGAGTTCTTCCTTCGGGTCGTAGCCAGTCTTGGCGAACTCCTGCGAGGTCGGGATGTCCTCGCTTTCGGCGATCTCGTAGTCGCCCTTAGTCTTCGTCTTGACCTCGATCGTCACGTCGACCGGCGGGATCGTGTGCAGGGCGTTCAGGTCAAAGCCGATGAAGGCAACATCCTTGGTGTTTACCCAGCCGAACTTCTTGCGCTCAAGCTCGCGTCCGTCGGCGGTTACGGAGAGCACCTCGGTGACCTCGCCCTTGCGCGTCAGCGCGAAGACGTTTTCCTTCGAGGCCTTCCCGCCCCACTGCCACAACTCCCCTTCCGAATCGTGGACGTGGATGGTGTCCACGTCGCCGTCGCGATTGACGGTGATGCCGTCCTCGGTGACCGTGCCCGGGAAAAGCGGATTCGGGCCAAGTGGCGCAGCGCTGCTTGGTGCCGCTGGCGAGGACTCCGCCGGGGAGGTTGCAGCGCCCGTGGCGGCAGCGGGGGTTGCAGCGTCCGCGACAGATCCGTCGTCGCTAGCTCCGAAAGTACCGGAGTCAACAGATGGGGAATCCGCTTCCAGAGCAGGCTGCTCGGCAACAACAGGGTCCGGGGCAGACTGGTCGGCAGTCGGCTCGGCCACGCCGGCGGGGGCGGTGCCGATAGCCATGACAAGCACGGCCGCGAGCAGCGCACGGACCGGTCGTGCCACGCGCGAGCGCGTGGTGGTGTGACGCATCGATGTACTCCTCATTAGTCTTCTTCCTTCCTCCGTGCCGCCAGGATCACGCCGACCAGCACCAGGGCCATGCCCAATCCTGCGGCCCAGAGCACGTCAGCACCGGTAGAGGCCAGGAAGCCTCCGCGGTCGTCGTTGCTGTTGCTGCCGTTCGAGCCGCCACCGTTACTGCCGCCGCCTCCGCCGTTGGCGGTGGCCAGGCCAGTGGTCGTTTCGGTGGTGCGCACCGTCGTCGGCTCCGTGGTGCGCTTGGTGGTGGTTTCGCCCGTCGTCTTCGTGGTGGTGCGGGTGCGCTCCGTCGATGGCGTGCGCTCCGTGCTCGGCGTCACAGTCGGGGTGGTGGTCACCGTGGTGGTCGGCGGAGTCGGGGGCGGGGTGTTCGGCGAGGTCGAGCCGCCTGGCAGGTTGTTGCCCGGCTTGGTCACGATCACGTTGTCATAGTTGAAGCGGTCGCCCGTCGCGTTGGCCAGCGGCAGGACGATCAGCTTCGGGTTGGACAGCCGGTAGTCGTAGTCGGAATCCGGCGCGGACTCCTCGAGCAGGTACAGGCCCGGCCGCAAGTCCATGAACTGTACGCGGCCGTTGTCGCCGGTGGTGAGGGTGGAGATTTTGTCCAGTCCGGCAGCGTGGGCGTCGTCAAGCGACATGCTCCGCGCCGCGCTACGGCCGCCGGACGTGGTGATGTCCACACCGCGCACCTGCGACAGCGTGAAGATTGCGCCGGCGATGGACGTCGGCTTCTGGCCCGCCGGGATGTCGTCGTAAGGGTTGCTGGCTACCTTGCGGACCATCAGCGAGATCGGCTCGTTGACGTCGACGCTTTCCGCCGCGATGTTGCGGTCGTTGCCGCTGATGACACGGTCGTCTGCGGTAGCAGGCAGCGACGCGCCGACGAGCACCACCGACACCGCACCAGCGGCCGCGAAGTATTTGAGTGTGCGCACTAGGACTTAAACCTCCTCGTTCGAAGCGCCCGCGCGATCGTTTTTCTGCTTCTCGCGCCAGATCCACCAGGCCAAGCCGAGGAGAATCGCCAGCGCAACAAGTCCGAGCGCCCACATCCACCACTGCACGGTGCTGGTGGATTCATCGAGCACGCTCGCCTCGTCCGGATCCATGGGGACGCGCTCCGCGTGGACGAGAAGGCGGTGCGTGTTAATGCCGTAGGGGGTGCAGGTGATTAGCGTGAGCAGGTCGCGGCCTTCCTCGGCGCGGAGGCTGTCAGTCTCCTCGGGCAGGACCACCTCGATGTCGTAGACCTGGTACTTCATCCGCTCGCCGAAGGTGGAGAGGTAGATGGCGTCGCCGACTTCGACGTCCACGAGGTCGTCGAAAAGCGTGGCGTTGGTCAGGCCCGTGTGACCGGTGATCACCGAGTGGAAACCCTCGCCGCCGGTGGGCAGCGCCGAGCCGTACAGGTGGCCGAGGCCCTTCTGTAGCGTCTCGTCGCGCGTGCCGTGGTAGACGGGCAGGCGGAGGTCAATCGACGGGATGGCCAGCTGCGACATCGCGGACACGCCCTCAAGGTGCTTCTCGTACTCCTGGTAGTCCAGGTTGTCCTCGGAGATGCGTGCAAGCCACGGGTCCAGAATCGGGCCGTCGGTGTGCGTGCGGTTGTACTCCTTGGCCGCCTCGAGCGCCTGGTTGATCTGCTCCGGCGGCGCCTCCTGGATCTGCTCCTCGTACTGCTTGGCCACCTGCTCCTGCACCCGGTTGTTCCACTGGGTGGCCACCACCGGGTACATCAGCACCATCAGCCCCGCCAGAATAATGATGACCGGCAGCGCAATGCGCTGGAAAAACGACTTCTGCGCCGGCTGTTTGCGGTGCTTGCCTTCCACGGCAGTAGTCACTGCGCGATCCTTCCTACCTAGGCACGCCTGATGTGTAAAAACTGGGCGGGAGTTTTACGCCTCCCCGCGTTCAGGCGTTGGGCGCCCATTGCTTATCGACGCCCACTCGCACCCCCGCCCAGCCCCTCGCCAGGGGCCGGACGGGAGTACCTGGCGGTCAGCGCACCGTGAGCGCGCGCCGACCTTCGTCGGGCTTAGGCCGCCTGGGAGTTGCGACGTGCCGCGTAGACACCGCCGCCGATGATGGCCAGACCAGCCAGCACGATGATCAGCACACCCATGCCACCGGTTGCCGGGAGGGTGGGCGTGGTCTTCTTCACGTTGTCGATCACGGCACCGTTAGCGATCACGTTTTTGGCTGCAGCAGCATCAAACGCAGTCTTCTCGGTGTTCAGTGCCTTCGAGGTCGCACGCTTCAGCTCGATCTCGTGAACGGCGTTCTTTCCCTTCGGCAGGGCGTAGCCTGCCGGTGCCTTGGTCTCCTTCACGCAGTAGTTCGCAACCGTGTCGGTGACCTCCGCGTCGTTGACGTAGTCGGTGACGTGCAGGCCCGGGAAGGTCAGGTTGCCCTCAGCGTCGGTGACGCCGGTCTGGATTGCGTCGCCGTCGATGCCGTCCTTGCCGGAGTTGCACTTGCCAATCTGGAATTCAGCGCCAGCCAGTGCCGCGTTGTTGTCGCCACGCTTGTAGACGCTGATGTTGCCCACGTAGGTGACGACCTTGTCGTCCGGCGTCTCCCTGGGCTTATCGTCGTTGTTGGTGCTGGGGTTGTGGAAGACAAAGGACTCACGGACGGAGTTCTCGATGCCCTTGGAAGTGGCATCGTCCTTGAGCATGGTCGCCTTAACCTTGACGCGGACGGTCTCGCCCGGCTTCAGACCAGCCTTCTGCGCATTAACCGTGACGGTGAACGCCTGGTTCGCGCCAGCGGCGAGGCCCTCGGGGTTGGTGGTCGGGACGGCGGCCTTCGCGTCAACGGTGTAGTTAGCCGGATCGATCTTTACCTCACTGCCGTTGCGGACGACAACGACGTCTTCGATGAATGCGTTGTTGGCCGTATCCCACTGCAGCTCGTCGCTCCTGGAAGCATCCGTAAGCGTGACGTTCTTCAGCTCGCGGCCTTCCGGAGCTGCGGGAACAACACCGTCAAGGGTGTAGTTGACGACGGCATTGTCGGCCGGACGAGCGCCGAGGTATCCGGGCTCGCCTGCCTTCCCCTGCGCCTTATCACTCTTGGTGTTCTTCCCTGCATCGACGACCGTCTTGGAGACCTTCGCCATGGAGTTCTTCGGGTATACCTGCACGTCCGTGCTCCAGCCGGTGCCCTCCTTGTTAGTCATCGGCAGGAAGACGATGAACGGTTCGGCGGGTACATAAGACTCAGTCGAGGTTGCTTTCGGAGTCTTGGTTTCACGGATGATGTACGCACCGACCTCCAGATCCAGAGAGGTCTGGCCGTTCGTATCGGTCTCCTTAAAGACCTTCGGAGCATCGGTCCCCAGTGCCTCCGCACCAGCAATGTTGCGCTTGTTCGCAAGCTCGGCGACCTTGTTGAAGTTCTCCTGCTTCGTAATGTCTACGTTAATTTTCTCTGCCGTGAATCCGACACCCGCAAGCCCTGCGCCAGAGGCTGCGGTATCGGCTTCACCGTTGGCTGGCCGCAGCTCCGTGGGGTTGACGCGCTTGTTGATGGTCAGCTTCACCTTGCTATCGGTCGGAATGCTGCTTGCATCCGGTACACCAGGAGCGGTCGAGACAGCCGTGGTATTCATGGTCTGCGCGAACGCGTCGGTAGCGATACCGGCGGAGCCGGCGAAGGTCAGGCCCGCAGCAACTGCGATGGCTGCGGTCTTGGTAATGGCATTAGCCATAGTGAAAGTCCTTTCGGAAGATCATGAATCGCTGGGCCCAATGTGGTCAGCGGTGGGAAAGGTGCGCCGAGAACGGCTCTCCCGGCTTGAACGTGGGCCCAGCTTGGGCACCACCTAGGAATCTAAACCCAAACTGCATGAATGTCTAGATAAATACATGTCTGTTTCAATTAATTAGGGCTCAACTGGAAAAACTTTGAATATTCAGACATTTATGCAGCTCGTTTGCACTTCTCGACTAAAGAGTTAAGGCCTCTAACCTGGGAACTTGAACGTTTGACTACATCGCCGAAGGGTTGGCGGAGTGTGGTGAGACACACTCAACGCTTGGATGTTCTTCGCCACAACACCTCCCTCGGGTGTGGGCAAACGGGGGTAGAAAACCAGGAGGTAGGACACAAAAAAGGGGCGCCCGCACATCATGCGAGCGCCCCAAGCAGCCGACGATCCAGCCGACGGCTTCCACAGGGCTACACCAGGTACCGGCGTCCCACTACAAAGACCGCTGCGCCGACCGCGGAGGCGATCAACAGCGCCACGAGCGCGCGAGCCACTGTGTTGGAGCCGGTCTCGGCAGCCATGCCGCGGGCCTGTACCTCGGTCGCGCCGGCGACAGCATCTGCGGTCACGGGCGCGGCCTGCTGCTGCACCTCCACTGCGGGTGCTACCTCACCGTCGGCCTGCTCGGCCTTACCACCGGCCCGGGCCTCCTCCAACCCCTGCTCACGGATCGCACCAGCGTTGCCCGTCACCAGCTGCGCCGAGGCTTCTACCTCCTCTGGCGTCGGGGTTTCGGCAACGCGGGCCACGTCAGCAACGTAGGTGGCGCCGTCCTTGTTCAGGTAGTAGGTCTGCCCATCCACATTCAGCACAGACGGGAGCGCGACTAAGCCGCCGGCAACTGGCGCCGGGTTGTTCGGGTCCACCGCGTCCGCATCGAGCACCTTCTCCGCCGGGGCCTGGTCCGCGTCGGGCTGCACCGGGGTGGCAGGCTGGTCACCCTGCGGACTCTCCGGCGCGTCGGCGGGAGCAGCCGGGGCGGAGGTGGCGGACGCGGGGGCGTCGATAAGCCCTGCGACCGCTGCTCTGGTCACATCAACCGCGCGCTCCTGGTCGTCGGCGCTCAGCTGCGCGTAAGGGGTGGCGACGAGGTTGGCGTCGGACACGTAGTGGTCTCCTGCCTGGTTAAGGAAGTAGGTGGCGCCGAGGGCGTCCGTCACCTCGGCGGGGAGGTCCTGCGCGCTGGCGAGCGGCGCCGCGGCGAATGTGAGCGCACCGGCAAAAGCGACGGCGAGGGAAGTGCGGTTCATGGTGGTCTCCTGTCTCGAGCAAGGGTCACTCTCAAGTTCACCTTTAGACTTTACACAGAGGTGGCGCGCTTTCCCAGGAGTCACACGTAACACATTGGCAACGATTGTCGCGCGGAGGCGCGGGCTACCCGGCGGCGTCCACCGTCGCGTCATCCACCACGCCCGCAAACTGCCACCCCACCACCGCGTTGCGTACCGCCGCGGCAAGTGGGTTCACCGGCTGGATGCAGGAGATGGTGAGGAGGCGACCGGGCATGGGCTCGGTGCCCCACACGGAGGCGTCGTCAGCCAGCCCCTCCTTCTTGGGATCGTGCAGGTCCGTCGCGCGGTACTCCAACCACTTGCCCGCCGCGCGCGAGTCCTGCGTGCGCAGGTAAAGCGTGTCCCCCTCGCGCACGTTGTGCGCATTCGCGCGCGCGTCGTACAGCCCGTCAAACACACCGCGCACCGCCGCGCCAGTATGCCCCGCCACCACGGCAACGTCGCCAGCACCCGGGCCCGGCAGCTGGTACGGCTTCCCCTCCGCCGTGTACGCGCACGCCTTGCCCATCGACGCCGGATTGATCGCACCGTCCTTCACCCGGCAATCCCCCTCCTCAAACTCGGCGCGCAAGCCTATCTGCGGCACCGCCATCTCCACCGGCCGCGACTGCCCAATCGGGCCCGCCTCACCCGGCTCCCCTCCCCCGCATCGGCTCAGCAGCGCCACCGGCAGCGCAAGCACCGCCACCAGCACCGCAAGCACCATCGCGCGCCGCACCCAATACACCCACTGCGGGCGACGCGGTCTCCGGGATCCCATGGCGCAATAGCGTATAGGATCGGCCCTATGAAAACAGTCAATGTCACAGAAGTACCGCAGGGAGCACAGCTTATCGACGTCCGCGAGCCCGACGAGTTCGCCATCGCCCACGCCGCGGGCGCCGTCAATCTTCCGCTGTCCAACTTTGTCGGCCTGGCAGACAAGATCGACCCGGACCAGGACATCTACGTCATCTGCAAGTCCGGCGGCCGCTCAGCCCACGCCGCCGAGTACCTGGAGCAGGCCCGCGGTTGGGACAACGTCATCAACGTCGCCGGTGGCACAGACGCCTGGCTCGCCGCCGACCTTCCCACGGAATAGCCGCCTGCCCCGGCAAAACGCACCGCCCGGCGGGGGCAGTTTTCCGCGCAACTGTAATTGATTGAATTAGCCAACTAACCGTATGATGTGGGCATGGCAACGCACGACGAGCTCCCCAATGCACTCACCAAGTCCCCGTCCTTCCAGATCGAGCGGGTCCGCCGCCACACCAAGGAAGAGGTGGAGCGCACCCTGTTCAAGCACGACGTGAGCATGCGCGGCTTTTGGGTACTCACCTGCGTTGACAACACTGCGCTGTCGCAGTCGCAGCTGTCCAGCCTGCTGGCCGTCGACGCCTCCGACATGGTCCGCCTCGTCGATTCGCTGGAGAAACTGGGCTGGGTCAAGCGCGACCGCGACCCGAAGGACCGGCGCCGCCAGATCGTCACCGCGACCAAGAAGGGCTCCAAGGCGTTGGGGACGCTCGCCGCGGAGGTCGCCGATGCCGAGGACCGCGCCCTCGACGCGTCCAGCGCCAAGCAGCTCAAGAGCCTGAAGAAGCTGTCGAAGGCGATTCTGCAGGACGAGGACCAGTAGGGGCGTCGATAAGCGAAAAGCCCGGCCCCCACGGGGACCGGGCAATCAGGCGCGAGCTTAGTCGCCGATCTGGTCGCGGCCGCGCTTGACAATCAGCGGGTCCGGCTCGCCGACGAGCTCGTGGTCCTTGTTCGTGTACTCGAACTTGGACAGGATGTAGCGCATCGCGTTGAGGCGGGCGCGCTTCTTGTCGTTGGACTTGATGGTCACCCACGGGGACTCGTCCGTATCGGTGTAGCGGAACTGCTCCTCCTTGGCGCGGGTGTAGTCGTCCCACTTGTCCAGCGAGGCCAGGTCCATCGGGGACAGCTTCCACTGGCGGACCGGGTCCACCTGGCGGATGGCAAAGCGGGTGCGCTGCTCGCGCTGGGTCACGGAGAACCAGAACTTGGTCAGCGAGATGCCGGAGCCCAGGATCATGTTCTCCAGCATCGGTACCTCGCGGAGGAACTCCGCGTGCTGCGACTCAGTGCAGAAGCCCATGACGCGCTCGACGCCCGAGCGGTTGTACCAGGAGCGGTCAAAGAACACGATCTCGCCCGCGGACGGGAAGTGCTCAATGTAGCGCTGGAAGTACCACGAGGTGGACTCGCGCGGGCTGGGCTTCTCCAGCGCAACCGTACGGGCACCACGCGGGTTGAGGTGCTCGTTGAAGCGCTTGATGGTGCCGCCCTTGCCGGCGGCGTCGCGCCCCTCGAAAAGGATGATGTGGCGCTGGCCCGTATCCTTGGTCCAGTTCTGCCACTTCAGCAGCTCGATCTGCAGCGCGCGCTTTTCCTTCTCGTACTCCGCGCGGCTCAGGCGCTCGTCGTACGGGTAATTCTCACGCCAGGTCTGAATCGGCGTGCCGTCCGGCATCATGAGCACCGGATCGTCTTCATCAGTATCGTCAACAACCCAGCCCTCGACCTCTGCCAGGTCGATCAAAGGGAGTTCATCATCCTTGTGGTCAGCCATGTCCTTAAGTTTACCGCCCGTCTGGGGTTTGTGTTCGATGGAAGATTGAGAGGTGGAATCGGAAGTCAGTTTCGCCGGGGTGTCCGCCTGGTGTGCGTTGTGGGCCTTCGCCGCGGGCTTCGGATCCGGGGCCTTCCGAGTCGATTCCGGCACCGGAGCGACCAGCTTCTCCTCGGATGCAAGCGCGCTGGGATCCTTGGCCGGCTGAGTTGCTTCCGGCTTCGGCTTTGAGGTCTTGGCCCGCCCAGCCTCCGGGCGCTTCGCCTCCGGGCGATTCGCCTCTGCGCGGGGAGCCTCAGCACGGGGAGCCTCCAGCTCAAGCTGCGCTTCGCCGGTTCCGCGCACGCGACCAAAGAGACGCCTTAAACGCAAAACAACCCCGCGCAGCGGCGGGGTTGTAAGGCGGTTTGTCTTACGCGACAAGGCCGATCAGCTCGCCCAGGTTGCCAGCTGCCTTAGCAACTGCAGCCAGGATGCCGAGCAGTGCGCCAGCAACGTGTGCGTCAGAGGACAGGAATGCCCAGTTCTGAAGTGCTTCCATGATTATCTCCTTTTAACGAGTGACCCTATCCAAGGCCAATGAGGTGAGTGTTGAAGTTTGCGCGTTGCCGAAAGTGAACGCGCGAGAGACGACTACTTGGAGGCAGTGTCGTTCGGGAGCTCCTTGGCAGCGTCGCCCAGGGAGCCGAAGCGGATCAGGATGTCCGGAATGCCGCGGAACAGCTCGACGAAGTTCTTACCAAACTTGCCGAAGTCCTTCAGCATGTCAGCGATGGTAGAGAGGTCACCCATTGTTTTCCCCTTACGTGTAGGTGCCAGAGTGTCTGGCTCTAGATTGACAGTGTCCTGACACCCTCCATGGGGCATCACACGAAATATTTTGCCACAGCATTGTGAGCTCGCAAGTGTTCCGGCGAAACTTTTTCCCCGCCAAAATCGGCCCCCATTTGAGAGTTCGTTCACCCAAACGCAACCTTTTTCCAAGGTTCACCGCCAACCTGCGCCGTTACAGCTTTGTTATGGTGCTACTAAGTTAACTGTCTCTTAACTCCGGCGGGGCGGCGTAACGGGGGTTGCGGTGGCGTCGATAAGCAATGCCCCCACAGAGACGGACATTTCCCCACATACGGGGGTATACGGGCTGGAAGGGGGCCGAGGGAGACAGCAAAACGCCCCAAGCAGCGCGGGGCTACTCGGGGCGTTTCGGGCGCAAACGGGCTTACATCATGCCCATTGCCTCCGGGTCCATGCCGGCACCTGCGGCGCCAGCCGGCTCCGGCTTGTCCGCAACGACAGCCTCGGTGGTCAGGAACAGACCAGCGATGGACGCGGCGTTCTGCAGCGCGGAGCGGGTCACCTTGGCCGGGTCGTTGATGCCCTCGGAGAGCATGTCCACGTACTCGCCGGTCGCGGCGTTCAGGCCCTGGCCTGCGGGGAGGTTAGCAACCTTGTCCGCAACGACGCCCGGCTCCAGGCCTGCGTTGTGGGCGATCTGCTTCAGCGGAGCGGAGAGTGCCTCGCGGACGATCTTCACGCCCGTAGCCTCGTCGCCGGTCAGCTCCAAGTCGCCCTCGAGCTCCTTGGCGGCCTGCAGGAGTGCCACGCCACCGCCGGCGACGATGCCCTCCTCCACAGCAGCCTTAGCGTTGCGCACCGCATCCTCGATGCGCATCTTCTGCTCCTTCAGCTCCACCTCGGTGGCGGCGCCGACCTTGATCACCGCAACGCCGCCGGCCAGCTTGGCCAGGCGCTCCTGCAGCTTCTCGCGGTCGTAGTCGGAGTCAGAGTGCTCGATCTCGGCGCGGATCTGCTTGACGCGGCCCTCAATCTGGGCCTGGTCGCCAGCGCCCTGGACCAGAGTGGTCTCGTCCTTGGTGATGACGGCCTTGCGTGCCTGGCCGAGCAGCTCGATGCCGACGGTCTCCAGGGACAGGCCGACCTCCTCGGAGATGACCTGGCCGCCGGTGAGGATGGCCAGGTCCTGCAGCATCGCCTTGCGGCGGTCGCCGAAGCCCGGGGCCTTGACGGCCACGGACTTGAAGGTGCCGCGGATCTTGTTCACCACGAGGGTGGACAGGGCCTCGCCCTCAACGTCCTCAGCAACGATGAGCAGCGGCTTGCCCGACTGCATGACCTGTTCCAGGACCGGGACGAGCTCCTTGACGTTGGAGATCTTGCCGGAGACCAGCAGGATGTACGGGTCTTCCAGCACGGCCTCGCCGCGCTCCATGTCGGTGGCGAAGTAGGCGGAGATGAAGCCCTTGTCAAAGCGCATGCCCTCGGTCACCTCGAGGTCAACGCCGAAGGTGTTGGACTCCTCGACCGTGATGACGGACTCCTTGTTCACGGTGCCGTTGCCAACCGCGTACATCGCCTCGGCGATCTTCTTGCCAATCTCCGGGTCGGAGGCGGAGATGCCAGCGGTGGAAGCGATCTGCTCCTGGGTCTCCACTTCCTTCGCGGAGTCGAGCAGGTGCTTGGACACCGTGTCGGTCGCGGCCTGGATGCCGCGCTTAATACCCATCGGGTTGGAGCCGGCCGCAACGTTGCGCAGGCCCTCGCGCACGAGCGCCTGGGCGAGCACGGTTGCGGTGGTGGTGCCGTCGCCAGCGACGTCGTCAGTCTTCTTGGCAACTTCCTTCACCAGCTCGGCGCCGATCTTTTCGTACGGGTCCTCGAGCTCGATTTCCTTCGCGATGGTCACGCCATCGTTCGTAATGGTCGGCGCGCCCCAGGACTTCTCCAGGACAACGTTGCGCCCCTTCGGGCCAAGCGTCACCTTCACGGCGTCTGCCAGGGTGTTCAGGCCGTTTTCGAGGCTGCGGCGTGCTTCCTCGTCGAATGCAATGGTCTTTGCCATGTGAGTTTGTTGCTCCTTATTTATTGTGGAACGAGTACTCAATTCGTCGGTTCAAGCAGGCGCCCGCGACGGCACGGCTGCTGAGTGGTGCAGCCTCACCCGCTTAGCACTTGGCGTCTCCGAGTGCTAGGACCCATTTTTAGCACTCACCCCCAGCGAGTGCAAGCACCATTTGCTTATCGACGCCCACCGTTTCCCCAATGGTAGCGTCGCCCCCATGAGTGAATTCACACCGGACCGCACACGCATCTTCGCCGACCTGGCCAAACTGGTCTCTTTCAACTCCCCGCACTCCACCCCGGAGCTGGCCGACCAGCACGAGGCCGCCTGCGCCTGGACCGTCTCCGCCCTCGAGGGCCTGGGCCTGACCGTGACCCGCCACGCCACCGTGGACAACGCGGACACCATCGTCGCCGTCAAGGAGCCGGTGGGCGACGCCCCGACCGTCCTCCTCTACTCCCACTACGACGTCGTCCCGGCGGGCGACCCGTCCGTGTGGACCAATGACCCGTTCGAGCTCACCGAGCGCGATGGCCGCTGGTATGGCCGCGGCGCCGCCGACTGCAAGGGCAACCTGGCCATGCACCTCGAGGCACTGCGCCTGGTCGAGGCCGCCGGCGGCACCGACCTGGGCCTCAAGGTCGTCGTCGAGGGCTCCGAGGAGCTCGGCGGCGACGACGGCCTGGGCAAGCTCATCGAGGCTGAGCCGGAGATCTTCCGCGCCGACGCCATCCTCATCGCCGATTCCGGCAACGCCGCCGTGGGCGAGCCCACCCTGACCACCTCCCTGCGCGGCGGCGCCCAGGTGAAGGTCACCGTGGAAACCCTCGAGGGCGCGATCCACTCCGGCAGCTTCGGCGGCGCCGCCCCCGACGCGGCCCACGCCCTGATCCGCATCGCCGATTCGCTTTTCGACGAGCACGGGCGCACCACCATCGACGGCGTCGACACCACCGCCAAGTGGACCGGCGACGCCTACGAGCGCGACACGTTCCGCACCGACGCGGGCGTCCTCGACGGCGTCCAGCTCCTCGGCACCGTCGACGACGACCCCGCCGACATGTGCTGGGCGCGCCCGGCCGTCACCATGATCGGCTTTACCTCCACCCCGGTCGCTGAAGCGGTCAACGCGGTGAACCCGCGCGCCGAGGCCCAGTTCAACCTGCGCGTCCCCGCCGGCCAAGACGCGGCCGAAATCGCGCAGAAGATGGAGGAGCACATCAAGGCGCACACCCCTTGGGGTGCGAAGGTGACCGTGGAAATCAGCGGCGTCAACGCCCCGTTTGCCACCGACCCGGAGCGCCCCGCCGCCGCGAAGCTGGGCGAGTGCCTGCGCGAGGCGTACGGCACCGACAAGCTCACCCTCATCGGTTCGGGCGGCTCCATCCCGCTGACCAACACACTGCAGGAGCAGTTCCCGGATGCTGAGATCGCCCTCTACGGCGTTGAGGAACCCGCCTGCGGCATCCACGGCGTGGACGAGTCCGTCGACCCGACCGAGATCGAGCGCATCGCCGTCGCTGAGGCCAGCTTCCTCCGCCAGTACGGCAAGTAAGCCACCCTCAGCCACTCAGGGCGCGGTCACGATGCGGCCACAATTCGGTAGCGAAATAGTTATCTAATCGGTACAGTTGGACGCATTGGCCGCGCCTATTCTTTTCGACGCGCCCCACGCTCTCGCACGGGTTTCCAATTCATGGCGGCTTTGTGCCTCCTTGGGCCGCTTTGTTGGGCTTGTTGGGCTCGGTAAGAGAACTCGATCCGTACATGCCCGAGGAGGGGTCCGCACTTTGCTCACGCTGCTCGCCGCGCTCATTATCGCGACGATTGCCGCACCTCCACTCATCAGGTTGTGCGGCCGGGCAGCGTTCGGCATGCTCGCCACGGTCCCACTCGGCGGCTTCATCTGGATGGCCAGCCTGTTCCAGCGGGGCATCTTTACTCACGAAGGCGAGATCGTTGCCAGCTACGCCTGGATGCCCTCCGTCAACCTCAACTTGGAGTTCCGCCTCGACCCCCTGGCCGGGCTTTTCTCCCTGATCATCCTGGGCGTCGGCGCCCTCGTCCTGCTGTACTGCTGGGGCTACTTCGACTCCAACCCGCGCCGGTTGGCCAAGTTCGGCGGCGAGCTCACCATGTTCGCCACCGTCATGTACGGCCTGGTCATCTCTGACAACTTCCTGCTCATGTACGTGTTCTGGGAGTTGACGTCCATCCTGTCCTACCTGCTCGTCTCGTACTACGGCGAGCGGGCGTCGTCACGCAGGGCCGCGATCCAGGCGCTCATGATCACCACCATGGGCGGGCTGGCCATGCTGGTGGGCATCAACCTGCTCGGGTTCAACGCGGGCATTTGGAAGCTCAGCCAGATCCCCCAGTTCGCAGACATCCAGAACACGCCCGCGATTTCCGCGGCGATCGTGCTCATTATGCTCGGCGCACTGACCAAGTCCGCCCAAGCCCCGTGGCACTTCTGGCTGCCCGGCGCGATGGCGGCGCCCACCCCGGTGTCCGCCTACCTGCACTCGGCGGCGATGGTGAAGGCGGGCATCTACCTGGTCGCCCGTCTGGCGCCGGACATGGCGGCCGTGAGCACCTGGCACCTGGTGGTCATCTCCACCGGCCTGTTCACCATGCTGCTCGGCGGGTGGATGGCGCTGAAGCAGCGCGACCTCAAGCTCATCCTGGCATATGGAACGGTCTCCCAGCTGGGCTTTATCACCGCGGTGATCGGCGTGGGCTCGCGCGAGGCGACGATGGCGGGCCTGGCCATCACGTTCGCGCACTCCATGTTTAAGGCGACGCTGTTCATGATCGTCGGCGCGATCGACCACACGACCGGCACCCGCGACATCCGTGAGCTCTCCGGCCTGGGCCGCAAGGAACCCTTCGTCGCGTTCCTGGCGGTCCTGTCGGCGGCGTCGATGGCGGGCCTGCCCCCGCTGTTCGGGTTCATTGCCAAGGAGTCGGCGCTGGAGGCGATCCTGCACGAGGAATCGCTGCACGGCATGCCGGGCCACATCACGCTGGTCGTGCTGGTGGTCGGCTCCATCCTGACGATGGGCTACTCCCTGTACTTCCTGTGGGGCGCGTTCGCCACGAAGGCGCAGCACCGCGAAACCGGCGTCTCCCCCGCCGTGGCAAAAATGCACCACATCGGCCCGCTGCTGTCCGCCTCCCCGGCGATGCTCACGCTGGCCACCATCGCGTTCGGGCTCCTGCCCGCCTGGCTGTCCAACGCCATCAACTCCTACCTGGACGTCCGCTTCCCGCGCGACGAGGGCGCGCCGTTGAAGCTGTGGCACGGCATCACCACCCCGCTCATGCTCACCGTGGTGATCGTCGTGGCCGGCACCGTGTTGTTCTGGCAGCGCGACCTGATCCGCAGGGTCCGCTTTGACAAGCCGGCACTTGGCGACGCCGACGAGATCTGGGATCTCATCCTCCACCAGCTCCGCAACGCGTCGCTCAAGCTCACGGCGTCGACGCAGCGCGGCTCGCTGACCATCAACCTGGCGGTCATCTTTGCCACGCTCATGGTGGTCCCGCTCGCCGCGCTGATTCTGGGGCAGAGCAACGACATCCATATGTTGCTGTGGGACAACCCGTGGCAAGGCCTTGTGGTCTGCATCCTGTGCGCCATGGCGATCTTTGCCACGCTGCAGAGCAACCGCCTGTCCGGCGTAGTCATGGTCGGCCTCACCGGCTACTCGCTCGCGTTCATCTTTGCGCTGCACGGTGCCCCGGACCTCGCGCTCACGCAGGCTCTGGTAGAGACCATCGTCATGGTGGTGTTCATGCTGGTCCTGCGCAAGATGCCCACGGAGGTGGAGCCGCGCAACGACGACAACCGGCTGCGCGCCTGGCTCTCCATCGGCACGGGCCTCTCCGTGGTGATCGTGGCCATGACGGCGATGTCGGCGCGCGTGCAGGACCCGGTGTCCAAGTACATGCCGGACCTGGCGTACGAGATTGGCCACGGCCGCAACACCGTCAACGTGCTGCTCGTGGACCTGCGCGCCGCCGACACCTTTGGCGAGATCCTGGTCCTGGTCATCGCCGCCACCGGCGTGGCCAGCCTCATCTTCGGCACGGGCACGTTCGGGCGCGAGTCCCGGCGCCCCACCCTGTCCACCAACAAGCCCCGCTGGCTCGCCTCGGGCGTGGACTCGGAGACGGCGCAGAACCGCTCCATCATGGTCGATGTGGTCACGCGCATCCTCTTCCCGTCGATCATGCTCCTGTCCTTCTACTTCTTCTTCTCCGGCCACAACGCCCCCGGCGGCGGCTTTGCGGGCGGCCTGGTTGCCGCGCTCGCGTTCACGCTGCGCTACCTGGCGGGCGGCCGCGCGGAGATCGACGAGGCGCTGCCGGTCGACCCCGCGAAGATCCTGGGCACGGGCATCCTCCTCTCCGCCGCGTGCGTGGTGGTACCGCTCTTCTTTGGCAACCCGCCGCTCACCACCGGCTACGCCTCGCTGGCGCTGCCGCTCATCGGCGAGTTCGACGTCCCCTCGGCGCTCGTTTTCGACGCCGGCGTGTACGCCATCGTCGTCGGCCTCACCTTGCACATCCTCGGCTCCATGGGCGCGTACCTGGACCGCGAGGAAGACACCCGCAAGCAGCGGGCCCGCGACCGCGCCCGCGAGCTGCAGGAAAAGAACAAGCGGCGCCGGGAGCAGCAGGCGCAGCGGCGCGCCGCCAGGGAGTCCGAGCGGGCTTCGGCTGGAGGCGCGGGATCGTCGATAAGCAAACAAGCCCAAGAAGGGAGCAAGTAGATGGAAGCGAACCTCTTCCTCCTGATCGGCTCGGGCGTGCTCATCGCGTGCGGGGTGTACATGATGCTGGATCGGGCGATGACCCGCATGATCCTCGGCGTGCTGCTGATTGGCAACGGGGCGAACCTCCTGCTGCTGCAGTCCGGCGGGCAGGCGGGCTCGCCGCCGATTCTCGGGCGCGAATCCGAGCAGTACGCGGACAGCGCGGACCCGCTCGCGCAGGCGATGATCCTCACCGCGATCGTGATCTCCATGGCCATGAGCGCGTTCATGCTCGCGCTGGCGTACCGGCAGTACCGCTACCGCACCGACGACATCATCGAGCGCGACGAGGAGGACCGCGCGATTGCCAAGCGGCCGACCACGCCCGCAGCCGCGCCGGACCACGACCGCTCCGACGACCCGGAGACCGGCAAGCCGAGCGTGTCCGGCGACTCATTCGGCCCGCGCTCGTTCGAGACACCCGTGAAGGAGGCGGAGAATGACCAGTAGCCTCTTCGACTTCGCCGACTGGGCGCTGCCCGCCATGCCGTACCTGACGGTGATGCCGCTGATCCTGCCCGCCATCGCGGCGGCGCTCATCCTGGTCTCGGGCAAGCACGTCCAGCTGCAGCGCGCCATCGCGCTCACCACGCTGTTCGCGCTCGCCCTCATCGCCGGCGCCATGATCATCATCGCCGACGTCCACGGCATCCAGACCGTGCATATGGGCGGCTGGGACGCCGTCGTGGGCATCACGCTCGTGGCGGACCGGCTGTCTACCATCATGCTGTTCGTCTCCGCCACCGTCCTCTTCGCCGTCATGTGGTACGGCATCTCGCAGGGGCTTCGCGACGGCGACGAGGATGACCCCATTGCCGTCTTCCTCCCTGTCTACATGCTGCTGTGCATGGGCGTGAACCTCTCCTTCCTGGCCGGCGACCTGTTCAACCTGTACGTCGGTTTTGAGATCTTCCTGGTCGCCTCGTACGTCCTGCTCACCCTCGGCGCCTCACCCGGGCGCGTGCGCAGCGGCATCGGCTACGTGATGGTCTCCATGGCCTCGTCCATGGTCTTCCTTGTCGCCCTAGCCCTGGTCTACTCCGCCGTGGGCACCGTGAACATGGCGCAGGCGGGCATGCGCATGGAGGAGATCCCTGACGGCACCCGCGCCGCCATCTTTGCCACCCTGCTTGTTGCGTTTGGCATCAAAGCGGCCGTGTTCCCGCTGGACGCGTGGCTGCCTGACTCCTATCCCACCGCGGCCTCCCTGGTCACCGCCGTGTTCGCGGGCCTGCTGACCAAGGTGGGCGTGTACGCGATCATCCGCATGCGCTCCACCGTGTTTACGGATGGCTCCCTGGACACCCTGCTCATGTGGGTGGCACTGCTGACCATGATCATCGGCGTGATGGGCGCGCTTGCCCAGAACGACATCAAGCGACTGTTGTCGTTCACGCTGGTCTCGCACATCGGCTACATGATCTTTGGTATCGCGCTCGGCTCCATGACGGGCCTGTCCGGCGCGATCTTCTACGCGGTCCACCACATCCTCGTGCAGACCTCCTTGTTCCTGGTGGTCGGCCTGGTGGAGCGCCAAGCCGGCTCCGCCCAGCTGCGACGCCTGGGCTCCCTGCTGTACACGGCCCCGATCATTGCCATCCTGTACTTCATCCCCGCGCTCAACCTGGGCGGCATCCCTCCGTTCTCCGGCTTCCTGGGCAAGGTAATGCTCATCCAGGCAGGCGCAGACGACGGGTCCTGGCTGGCCTGGGTCCTTATCGGCGGCGCGGTGGTGACCTCGCTGCTCACCCTCTACGCCATGATCCTGGTCTGGTCCAAGGGCTTCCTGCGCGACCGCGCCGACGCCCCCGAGGGCAACGTGGCCATGGCGCGGCCGTCCCTGCTTGCCGAGCGCGGCGAAACCACCCAGTTTGAGCAGCGCGACGACGTCGGGCGCCTGCCCGCGGGCATGCTCCTGTCCACGGCGCTGCTCGTCGCCGCCTCCGTGTCCATCACCTTCCTGGCAGGACCGATCTCCAGCATCACGGACCGCGCGGCGGAGTCGGCGCAGGACAGCTCGATCTACCGCAACGCGGTGCTGGAGGGCCCCGTGGGGGCGGACAGCGAGGAGCCGACCCGGCGCCCCGAACGCTTCACCACCCCGCACTCGGACTACGGCGCATCCGATAACCTGGACCGGCACCACGTGGAGCGGGACCAACAGGCACCGGAAGGCGGCGAGGGCGTTTCCACGGAGACCGTGCCCACGCCCGTCGCTGGGGATACGGAGGAAGCGACGCCGGGGGCGGAGGCGCAGACAAGCATGAGCCCCAACGGAGGTGAGGAGTAAATGCTGGAGACGATGCAAGGCGTCAGGCACCGGTTCCGGCCGCTGTTTGTGGTGTGGCTGACGCTCATGTGGGTGCTGCTGATGGGCGAGCTGAGCTGGGGCAACGTCGCCGCTGGGCTCGCGCTCGCGCTGCTGATCGTGCTGCTGCTGCCGCTGCCGCGCATCCCCAACACTGACTACAAGGTCCGGTGGGGCAAGCTCGTCCTGTTCGGGCTGGTGTGGCTGCGCGACCTGCTCATCGCGTCGGCGAAGGTGAGCTGGCTGGCGCTGCGCCCCGCGGCGCCGCCGAAGAACGCCATCCTCACCGTCCCCATGCGGCTAAGTAGCGAGTTCGTCCTGTACCTGGCCACCTGCGCGTACAACCTGCAGCCCGGCGGCTCGGTTACGGACATCAACCTCGCCGACCGCGAGTGGACCATCCACGTCCTCGACGCCGCCGACCCGCGCGCCATCCAGCGCGAGATTGATAACGTCGCGGCCCTCGAGCGCCAGCTGATCGACATTTTTGAGAGCAGGAGCTAACCCCATGGACCCAACCCTGTACAACGTCTTCCTCTGCATCGCCGCCGTCTTCATCGCCGTCGGCTTCCTGCTGCTGGCCTGGCGCGTCATCGTCGGCCCCGACTCCATGGACCGCCTGCTGGGCAACGACGCCATCACCGCCTCCCTCCAGTGCGCCCTCGCCCTCTACGTGTGCTGGACGCTGGATACCACGGTGGTCAACGTCATGATGGTCATCGCGCTGCTCGGCTTCATCGCCTCGATCTCCGTCGCCCGCTTCCGCAAGAGGGATGGTTCACTGTGAATTGGGCAATGCTTTTCGACGCCATCTCTCTCCTCTTCATCCTCCCCGGATCCTTCATGGTGTTCTCGGCGGCGGTCGGCGCCGTCCGGTTCGGCTCCACCCTGGCCCGGGTCCACGCGATTACCAAGCCGCAGACCACCGGTCTCCTGCTCATGTTCGTGGGCACCATCATCCGGCTGGTCAGTTCCCCCAGCTTCTCCGTGCACGAGCGCGGTGACCTGGGCATCCTGGTGCTCCTGGTCCTGTTTGCGCTGATGACCAACCCGGTCACCGCGCAGCGCCTCGGCCGCGTGGCCAGGCGCGAAGGGCTCTACGGTCCCGAGGACCAGCTCACCCGCAACGACCGGCCGGCCGCCTACCACCCGCGCCGCGTCAACCCGGACGCGCCCGCGGACTAGAGCTCGCCGGTGGCAGGTCGCCGCCTTGGGCTACCGGGGCGGCTGCATCTCCTGCATCTCGTCGCAGGTCGCGTCCACCACGCGCTTCCAGTCCCCGGTCGCCTCGTAGATTTTCCGCTGCCTTTGGTAGGCCGCCCCGTCGCGCAAGATCTCGCGCACGAGCTCCAGCTCCTCCACGCAGTCAAGCTCCTCCGCGATGGGTGCGAGCTCCACGAGCATGTCGCGCAGCTCATCCTTTACCCAGCGCTCGTCGGTGTCGCGGCTGGTAATCACGAGCGCATCCATGCCGTAGCGGGCGCCGCGCCACTTGTTTTCGGCGACGTGCCAGGGCTGCAGCGTCGGCAGCGCTTCGCCTGCAGACAGCTTCCTGTCGTAGTACACCACGAGGCAGTGCGTGAGGGCGACGATTCCGGCAAGTTCGCGGAGGTTCGAAGGGGCGTCGCTAATGCGCACCTCGATCGTGCCCCACTTGGCGGCCGGGCGGACGTCGAAGTGCATGCTGCCGGTATGGCTGATCACACCGGAGGTCTGCTGGTCACGCATGAAGCCGACCCACTCGTCCCAGTCGCGGAATTGGTACGGCATGCCCGCGGTGGGAAGCTGCTGGTAAAGCATGGTGCGGTTTGAGGCGTAGCCGGTATCAATGCCGTCCCACCCCGGGCTCGACGCGGAGATGGCCAGCAGGTGCGGGTAGTGCGTCATAATCGCGTTAATGATGGGCCACACGCGGTCCTCGTGGCTGATGCCCACGTGGCAGTGCACGCCCCAGAGCAGCATTTGCTGCCCCCAATACTGCGTGCGGTTAATGATCTCCTGGTACGTCAGCTTGGGGCTGAGCGGCTGCTCGTGGAAGTCCGAGAAGGGGTGGCCGCCGCTGGCCCACAGCCGGAGGCCTTGCTGCTCCGCGGCGCTGCGGACCTTGCCCAGGTCGGCGTTGAGCGCGCCCATCGCCTCGCGAGTATTGCGGCAGATCGGGGAGACCAGCTCGATGGTGTTCTGCAGGAACTCGCGCTCCAGCCGGGTCCCCGGGTGCTCGCGTTCCACCTGCTCAATGACCTTTTCGGCTTGCGGAACGAGGTCGCGCGTCTCGGGGTCGACGACGCAAATCTCCCACTCCACGCCCAACGTGGGCTCCGCGGATCGAGCAAAATCGCGATAAGGATCCATGTGGTCAAGTGTAAGTCGGGGTACCCCGAAACATCGTCAATTTGTTTCAGGGCAACTGCTTATCGACGCCCCCGTTTACCGCCCCGCGAGCACAACCGTAATCGCGTTGCGGTTCTGGATCGCCTCCGACGGCAGCTGGGTCTCCGCGTCCGGCAGGTCATTGTTCGCACGCGGCGTGCCGCCGACGCGCTGCGCCACCTCGGCCGCCACCTGGTCGGCCCCCGCCACCTGCGGGTTATAGAACCTGTCACCTATACACATCTGCGCCCTACCGCTAAAAACAAAACAGCATTGTGCAATCATGGACGGAGGCTCCCAGCATACAAACCAGCAAGTCGAAGAATA
>NZ_VMHH01000008.1:0-118479 GCF_007559235.1 Corynebacterium gottingense
GCCCCGACCCGCCCCAAAACCACCCCGACCCGCCCCAAAACCACAGATACCGATAGTAAGACCCCGTTTTCGCCCCCATGGAGCGCATTATCGGTGTCTTACTATCGGTATCTAGCTGGGCGGTGGCCGCCCGGTATCCGCAAAGGCCCGGACTCCAGCCCCAAAAGCCCCACCAACCCCAACCGCAACGCCAAACCCCCGGCCCGCCTACCGCCGCCAGTGCTCCCCGTGGCCGGGCCGCCACTGCGTCGCCGGCACCCGCGGCGGCCCGAGCTGCTCCGAGCGCGCCTTGAGGTCGAGGATGTGGCGGATGCACCAGTCCTCGTCGCGCAGGATCTGCCGCGGTGTGAGCCTGGCAACCTCGTAACCCTGCACCCGGATCCAGTTCTCCCGCTGCGCCTGCTCCAGGGCGGCGGTCTGCCCGTCCTCGGCAAACTTCACGTCGCCGTCGACCTCGATGACCAGTTGGTCCCACAGCAGGTCAGGCCGCACGTACGGCCCGATCCACAGCTGCTCCTGCGCCTCGATGCCGCGCTCGCGGAGGATGACGCGCAGGAGCGACTCGTACGGCGACTGCGACAGGGACGAGCTCCAGGCCAGCGCCGTCCGCGCGTGCGCGATGCCCTTCTTCCTGGCCAGGCGGCGCACCACCTCCTCGAGCTCCGCCCGCGCGCCGGGGCCGAACTGGTGGAGGAACGAGTCCATCGCAACGACGCCGTGGCGCACCCCGTGGAGCCGGGCGACGTCGACGGCGGTGCGGGCGGGGGTGGTGAGGAGGACGGTGTCGCCGTCGAGCAGCGAGATGGAAGCCCGGTCAACCTCTGGGATCCGCATCTCCCGGTACTGCACCCCCTCGGGCCACTGCTTCTTCGGCGGCGGCGAGTGGTGCGGATTGGCCAGCATTACCGGCGAGTGCTTCGCGGGCAGCGTCCATAGGCCCATGATGACGGCGGCTGAGCGGCCCACCACCACCGACTTTTGTGCGCCGACCCCAATCGCGTACGCGCGCAGAAACTCCTGCTCGTAGGCCTTGAGACCGCGCCAGACCTGCTCGGCCACGTACCGCGTCGCGGACAGCTTCCGGCACGTGAGCGCGTCGATCTCCCCCGGCCGGACCAGGTGCGTCACAAGCATTGCTCTTTCCATGTCCCCTCCCCGCGCGTCAGCCTACCAACTCGGTTTGGCGTCGAAAGTGGGTACGACCCCCGTGCTACCCTTGTGAGCTACGACATTGAAAGCGTGGAACTATGACCACTTCACATAAGCAAGACACTACCCATCCCGTCCCCTACGCCGACCTGCCCGAGCAGTACAGCGACGAGCACCTCGAGCTCGGCCGCGCGCAGTTCGACGCTGACCACCTCACCGAGGCGGACAAAGAGCAGATCCGCGAGCAGCGGCGCTCCAAGGCTCCGGACGGCAACTTCTTCTCCTGGGTGATCGCCCTGTTCGGCACCGGCGTCGGCGCCGGCATCCTGTTCCTGCCCATCAACGCGGGCAGCTTCGGGTTCTGGCCGCTGGTGATCGCCACGCTGATCATCGGGCCGATGGTGTTCCTCTCGCACCGCGCGTACGCCCGGATCGTGGCGGCGTCGCCGTCGAAAGGCCTGGACGTGCTCCAGGTCGTCACCGCGCTGACCGGCCGCAAGCGAGGCTTGGCCAGCGCGCTCATGTACTGGCTGGGCATCTATCCGGTGGTGCTCATCTATGCCATTTCGATCACGAATACGGTTGACAGCTTCGTTGTTAATCAGCTCCATGGCCCCGAAATCAACCGCTGGATCCTGGCCACCGTATGTGTCGGCGTGCTCACGGGCGCCTACGCGCTGGGCATGAAGGTGACCCTGTGGCTGGCAAATGCGCTGGTCTACCCGCTGATTTTTGCGCTCGCGGCGGTGTCGATCTACCTGATCCCGCGGTGGGATGTCGCCAGCTTCCGCGGCTACGAGTCGCAGACGCCGATGTGGCAGGCGGTGCTGCTGATCATGCCGGTGCTGGTGTTCTCATTCAGCCACATCGCGGCGGTGTCGCAGTTCGCGCTGGATATGCAGAAGCGCACGGGTGGCGACGTCGCCGCGACCGAGCGCGCCGTCTCCAAGATCGAGCTGGTCACGGCCGCGATGCTCGTCCTCTTCACCATGTTCTTCGTCTGGTCGTGCGCGCTCGCGCTCGGCGCCGACGGCATGGACGCCGCGAACGAGCAGAACGTCCCGGTCCTGTCCTACCTGGCCAACGAGACGCACACGCCGTTCCTCGCGTGGGTCAGCCCGCTCATTGCCATCTGCGCGATCATCACGTCCTACTTCGGCCACCTCCTCGGCACCGAGGAAGGCACCGGCTACCTCATCCGCGTCGCGGCCCCGCGCACGGCGGCCAAGCTCACCCCGCGCTCGATCCGCCGCGTGGTCAACGTCTTCGTCTTCGTCACGGCCGTCCTCGTCGCGGTGCTCAACCCGTCGGTCCTGGACATGATCTCCGTCGTCGGCGGCGTCTTCGTCGCGTTCCTCCTCTACATCCTGCCCGCGCTCCTCGCGTTCAAAGCCACCGCGTTCAGGCACTACGCCCGCCGCCCGGACACCATCTTCCTCCTGGTCATGGGCTCGCTCATCCTCGTCGTGTCCATTTGGGGCATGTTCTAGCCGCTTATCGACGCCCCTCCGTCCCCCATCCCTTCCGCCTCCACCTCATCAGTCTCGCGGTCCTCCCAGTCCGCGAGGCTGACGTTTGCGTTCTCCGCCAGGTGCCAGGCGGTGCGCCCGTTGGTGGCCGCGCCGCGCACAAAGCTGGCGGCCGAGCTTGGGCTGGAGAACTCCACGTCCTTGGTCAGGCGGAAGTTGTCCATGCTGTCCGCGTACCGCTCGCGGTTGGCGGTGATGGCCTTCGGGGCGCTCGCCGTGAGGTCCTCGCGCAGCTTGGCTCCGCTGAACACCACGAACCCGCCCGGCGTGCGCTGCCCGAGCGCGTGGATGGAGCGGTCGTAGCTGGCCAGCTCGAACACGGGCTCGTCGTCAGCACTGCTTGGCGCGTGCTCCTGCGGCACCGCCGCCTGCCCGCGCCGCGTTGCCTCCGAGGCGACAGGCTGGAACGCCGTGATGCCGAGGGCGCTGATGATCAGGTTGGTGTTCTCGATGAACTCGTCGAGCACCGCCTGCACCTCCTCGGTCACGTTGCCCGGCGACGGTGTATTCCCGTTCGCCACCTCGTACCGGCCCGCGTTGACGGCGCGCTGGTGGAAGGCGTTTTCCAGGAACGTGATCTCGGTCGGACCCCACGAGTTGTCCACCACCACGAGGTAGATGATCCGGTTGAAGAAGTCCTTGTCGTCGCTGCGGGTGTGCTCGGCGGCGCGCGCGAACGCCATGCCGTTCTGCCTGCGCGTGGCCTGCCCGATGTAGATCTTCGGCTGATCCGTGTCCGGGTTCGTGCCCACCAGGAAGTACACCGCGGGCTGGTTGAGGTCCGGCCGCTGCTTCAGCTTCGCCGAATTGATCTCCGTGCGCGGGATCGAATAGACGCGGCCCACCCAATTCGCAATCGACGCCTTAATCGGCCCGTCCGGCGTCCCGTCCATCATGAACATTTGCAGCGTCTTCGGTGTGGGCATGGGGTCCTCCTGCTGGGCTCGGTTGTGCGGGTCCACTGTATCCCCTATTCCGCCCGCCCCCGCACATTGGACTTCCCTCTCCAACTCCCAACCTTCACCTCAATTTCACCGTAACGCAACCTGGCAGCGCTACGTTTGAGTGTGGATTTCACCCACCAAAGCAATCCCGTCAGTCACGCACCGCAAAGGATCCCCCATGCGCACACACATCGCGGCCGTCACCGCGCTCGCCCTGCTCACCCCGATGACGCAGCTCCCGCTCCCCACCGCGAACGCCGCCGAAGCCGGCGCCGACCTCGCCTCCCGCTTCACCCTCGGCGTGCTTCCGGACACCCAGTTCTACGCCCGCTACGGCGACAAAGACGCCGGCGACATCTTTGGCACCCGCTACGGCTCGAACCCGTTCGACGCGCAGACCCAGTTCCTGGCAAAGCACCACGAGGACCTGAACACCCAGTTCGTGGCGCATCTTGGTGATGTCGTCGACCAGGCCAACGTCCGCAACTCCTGGGACATCAGCTCGGAGGCGATGAAACCGCTGGAGGACGCGCACCTCAACTACTCCATCCTGCCGGGCAACCACGACTACTTCATGTTCGACGGCGAGGACGGCCCGTCCGCGTTTGAGGAGTACTTCCCAGAGGAGCGCGCGAAGCAGAACGCCACCTTCCAGGCCCGCCACCAGTCCACGGGCATCCACGACGGCGGCGACGGCTACGGCTTCCCGGGCCAGAAGACGGATTCCGAGTACCACATCTTCGAGGCCGAGGGACAGCAGTACCTCCTGCTCGCGCTGGGTTTCCGCGCGCCTGATGACACCCTCGATTGGGCCCAGCAGGTCATCGACGAGCACCCGGACCTCCCCGTCATCCTCACCGCCCACGAGATCTCCGGCATAGGCGGCGACGGCTCCACCTACTTCACCAAGGAGTACGGCGAGCACCTCTGGGACAAGCTGATCCGCAAGAATGACCAGATCTTCCTCACCATCGCGGGCCACCACCACGGCGCGGGCTACCACGTGGAGAAGAACGACGCCGGCCACGACGTCATCAACATCTTGCAGGACTACCAGATGGCCTACCTGGGCGGCAATGGCCTGATGGGCCAGCTCCAGTTCGACCTGACCAACAACACGCTCGACATGACGGCCTACTCGCCGTGGGTCAAGGACAAGGAGCACGCGAAGCTCACCAGCTTCGACCACCTCCTCCCCGAGGGCGAGGGCGACTCCTACTCCATCGACCTCAACTTCGCCGAGCGCTTCAAGTCCTTCGCCCCCGACTTCACCAAGGGCGATGAGAACGACCCCGACTACGCCGAGCTCCTCCGCACCACCGTCGCCGACGGCTTCCAGCCCTACGAGGTCACCGAGCAGGACAAGCCCCGCAACGACCAGGATTACGTCCACGTTGATGGCACTGCCGTCCACTGGCGCCCCGGCCAGACCACGTTCGAGGGCAAGATGCTTAACGACGCCTCCCCTGCCCCCAAGGGTGCCGTCATCCCCGATGTGGCCAACGGCAACGACATGACCCGCGTCCGCTACCGTGTCGGCGCCCGCGAGGACGCCGTGACCTTCTCGGAAGACACGCACCCCCTCTCCTCGGACCGCGGCTCCCTGCGCTGGAAGGACCCCAAGTTCAAGCACTCCACCGCCTGGTTCGAGACCGCCACCGGCGCCGACATCAACGACATGCAGTTTGAGAACGGCTACACCATGGAGGCCTTCCTCAAGCTCGACGAGGACTGGAACGCCGACAACAACAAGTGGTCCAACGCCCTCATCCGCGACGAGTCCGGCACCGTCGCCCACCCCGACAGCGAGGACGGCGACCCGATCCAGATGCTGGGCGTGTCCAGCCTCCGCGAGCTGCGCTGGTACGCCTGGGGCCAGAACGGCGAGGGCTTCTCCAACTGGACCCACGAGGTCCCGAAGGGCGAGTGGATGCACGTGGCCGTGGTCAATGACCCGAAGGACAAGTCGGTCACCATGTACGTCGACGGCTCCCCCATTCTTCGCGACGGCTACGGCCCCCTCGGCATGGGCGGCGAAGGCGCCCAGTGGCTCCTCGGCACCTCCGCCTGGGAGAACGACAAGGTCGACGGCTGGTTCGGCAACATCGGCGAGGTCCGCATCGTGGACCACCCGATCGGCCCGGACCAGTGGCTGACCGCCCGCGCGGCCGACGCTCCGGCCCCGTCGTCCACGACCTCGGCTCCTTCGGCGACCACCTCTGCGGCTGCCACCTCTGCGGCGGCGACCTCTGCGGCTGCCACCTCTTCGCCGGCGGCACCGGCGGCTACAGAGACCACCACCGTCACCACTACGGTGACCGCCCCGAACACCGAGCCGACCACTGCGGCGACCACTGCACCGACGACTGCGCCGACCACTGCGGCCCCGGCCCCGGCGACGGCAACGGCGACTGCAACCGAGACCGTCACGGTCACCGAGACCGCCACCCCCAGTGAGGGCTCCTCCACAGCCGAGTCCGCCGGTCTCTTCGCGGGCGGCGTACTCTTCGGCCTGCTCACTCTGTTCGGCGCCCTGGTCTTCGACCTCGGCGGCGTGATCAACTCGATCGTCGACCAGATCCGCTCCGCCCTCAACATCTAAACGGTCCGTTAAACGCCGGCGAGTCATCTCAACTCGCCGGCGTTTTCGCGTTCCGGTCCCATTTAAATTCGGATTTTGTGCCGCAATACCCGCCCCCTCGATATGAAATATGTCACATTCCGCACGCCCGGCTCAGGTTCTCCTGTCGTTACAATTAGGAATCTCCTTACGTGGCCTCCGCGCTCTGGTATAAATACACGTTCTATGCAGTGTTAGAAACACGCCCTCTACCTCGAACTACAACCATGTTGTGCACGTTTGTCCAGGTTATCGGTAGGGTCAGGAAACTTCCCTTGCTGGTGAAGCGCTTTAAGAAATGAAAATTATGCACCGAATCAATTGTCTTCAACGGGTAGGTAATGCCCTTCATGTTTTGTAAACTAAGGGCCGGAGAATTTCGAAGCAGGGCCCGGCGTTATGAACACGGACGTCGGGCCCTTCTCGTGCCGCCAAAAGCGCTGCACCACTCGTCCCACGGGCCCCACGCGTGCTGCCCCGGCAATAGATACCGATAGTAAGACCCCGACAACGCCGCTCAGGAGAGCGAGTTCGGTATCTTACTATCGGTATCTGCGGAGAGAGAGCGGGGATGTCCCGTCGAGCTACGACGTCTCCCTCCGAACGCCGTCCCACGCGCCCCACGGGCCCCACGTGTGCTGCCCCGGCAATAGATACCGATAGTAAGACCCCGACAACGCCGCTCAGGAGCGCGAGTTCGGTATCTTACTATCGGTATCTGCGCGAAACGGCCACGGACAGAGCACGCCAAACCTCACACCAACCCGCACCAACTCCCACCAAACCCCCAGCGCACCGCGCTAATCCGTGTGATAATCCCCGTATGGTGAGCCGAGAGTACGAGTCTGTCCCCGGCGGCAAGTGGTGGCAGATGCAGGAGACTGCGGAGAGTAAGCGTCGTAACGCGGAGTGGGACGAGGAGCGCAAGTTCAGTCGTCAGTTCAGGGCGAACGGTGCGCGTCGATTAGCGGTGCTGGTCGCGGTGGTGATCGGCCTGCTCCCGGCGATCCTCATGTTCGCCCTGTGGCGCGCGCCCGAGGAGCCGGACCCGGTGGAGACGGTCGCGGAGGCGCCGCCCGCCTTCGTGGACGACCCGGACGACCTGCTCTCCCCGGACGAGGAGCTGCGGCTGCTCGACGGTGCGGACGACCTCCCGCACCCGTCGACGGTGCAGCAGCTGCGCTTCATCGTGTTCGACGATTCGCTGGACAACGTGAACGATTCGGTGGAGAACTTCATGCGCGACACCTACCCGGACGAGATCGGCGACGACACGTTCGCGGACGGCGTCATCCTCGTCGGCGCGGCGATGAAGACGCGCCACCAGTTCATTTTCGCTGGTAAAGACGTCGCTAGCCAGCTCGCGCTCCGCAGCGGCAGCCACCTCGACCGCTCGCTCGCGGCGATGAAAGACGGCCTGGCCTCCGGCGACATCCCGCGCGGCCTCCTGGATGGCGCGCGCGTCGCGATGGACCCGGAGGAGGTCGCCAGCCGGAACGACTCCAGCTTCCTCGGCTACCTTACCGCCATCCCCACCGGCTTCGGCTTGTTCGCCGCGGCCCTCGCGGTCGGCTTCGTGCCGGTGAAGCGCATTGAGCGTCGCAAGCAGCGGATCGCCGAGGCCCGCCTCGATCGCCAGAAGCTTATCGACGCCCACTCGTCCCTCGCCCTCCGCCTCTCCGAACTCGACCTGCGCGCCCACTCCCTGTCCTCCCGCTTCGCCAACGGCGAGCTGCGCCAGGAGTGGGAGGAGGTCCGCGACCGGTTCCTCGCCATCGACGACGCGGTCGCGCACCTCCCCGTTGACACCGACAGCGACGCCCTGGCCAACTGGGAACAGCTCCACGACGCCGCCGCCACCGTCAAGGACGTGGAGCGCGCAGAGGAGAACATCAACCTCCTGTTCCGCATGGAGCAGGGCGACGTCAATGTGCGCGTCGAGCGCCTGCGCACCCTGCGCGCCGACGCCGTCGACGCCGGCAAGAAGGCGAAGGACTCCCACCTGAAGGCGGGGCTGCAGGACATCGTGAACCGTCTCGACGCGATAGCCACAGATCCGGCGAACCCCGCGTTCATGGACGCGTTCGTGCGCCTGCTCGCGGACTACCGCATCCTCATGGACGTCCTGCAGGAGCAGCAGTTCACCGCGCGAAAGGGCGTGAAGGATCCGCGCGCGCCACGCCTGTGGGAACGGGACTACGCGTACCCGGGCGTGTACACCTACGCCACCCTCTCCCTGTGGGACAGCACGACCAACCGCCCGAGCTCCAGTTCCGGTGGGACGAACTCGGGGTTCAGCTCCGGCTTCTCCGGCTCGGGCGGCTCCAGCTCCTTCTAGCGGGTGTCTGGACCGGCGGGGTCGATACTCGCCGAATGCGCAACCCCCACCGATCCTCCCTACGGCAACGCAGAACCCCCTCGCACACTCGCGTTCTAAATGGGGGGGTGTTGAACGCTCTTCCGGCTTCGGGGGGGTGAGCCGTGGGCGAAGGGGCCTGCTTATTGCAGTATGGCACGGATTGCCCAATACGTCTACCCCAACGGCGCCCTACACACACCACGCCAGTAAAACGCCAGCTCAGAGCAACGAAATTTGCACTACCCCCACCCGTTTCACTCGGCGCATCCCCCTCGCTTGGCGTACTATGTCAGCGCACGGACAGTCCGCATGCACCTCATCCCCAGCCCCGAAATCCGAAGGCGCCATGACCCGCTCCACGCACGACACGCCCACACAAAAGCAGCACGACCAGCACGCGTCTCCCCGCCGCGCCGAGGACCTCACGCCCGATGAGGCTAACGACGTCCGGACAAACCTGGCCTACGACTTGCAGGGCGCCAAGTTTGACCTGCCCGCGGACTTCGAGACCACAAAGGAAGAGCTCCCGGAGTGGCGCCTTGCGCACTTCGCCGTGATTGTCCCGCTTCCGGTGGGGGCCTTCGACAGCGCCGATTTCACCCGCTGGGCGCCGGGCCGTTTCCGCGGCATCAAGTCGATCCAGGTCCCCGCCTTCGACGAGGCGCGCGGCACCTACCGCAACCCGGAGACCATGGAGCGGGAGCGGAAGCTGGATCAGCCGGCCTGGAGGTATTCGCCGCGCGTCTTCCACCGCGGCGCGAACGTGCATTTCCGCCAGCCGCTCAATGAGTCGATGGGCGCGGACGCGCTGGACGCGAAGGGCGGGGCGTCGGAATTCGCCCCCTCGCGCAATCGCCACGGCATGAGCGTCTCGGCCCGCCGCTTCCTGTTCCAGCCGGACATCACCCCGGAAAACGGCAAGGAGCCGCCAGCGGATCCGCGCCAGTCTCCCGTGGACTCGAGCTTTTCGCTTATCGACGCCACAAATCCCCTCGCCTCCGTCACCCTCACCTGCGCCGAGCTCCTGGACTACCAGGGCCCGGAGCTCAAGTACGCCGATACTGCCAATCAACCCGAGACGCCGGACACACCTGACACACCGGACTCGCGGGAGTTCCGCAACCAGTTCCTGGTGCTGCACGTGGTCGCGGAGCATTGCTCGGGCGACGCGCTCGAGGCGGTGTCGAAGTCGTTGCACCGCCCGCGCAGCAAGGTCAAGGTGGGGCGGCCCGGCGAGGCGCCGCGGGCCGGGAACCTCCTCGAGATGTGCTTCGATAGGGTCAACGAGGGCCTCGGCGGCGCACAGCTGCAGGTCAGCCGCGGCGGCACCGCCTACGTGAAGGGGGATCGCCGGCGCCCGCTGGCAACGCGCCCGTACACCACGATCACGGCGATCCCGGCCTGCGACGAGCCCGAGTTGCCCCGCCGCATGCGCAGCTCTCTCCGCGAGGGCTTAGGCACCTGGACGCGCCACGACGCGTGGGCGTGGTTCCTGGCCACACGCGCCGACGATTACAGCCCGGAGCTCACGGCGATGGACCAGGTCTCGCTGGATGAGTCGCGGGTGCAGCTGTTCCAGGATTGGACGGTGCATTCTGATGAGAACGGGCTGGCGGTGGTGCGTCGCTCGCCGATTGAGAACCGCAACAACAACTTCTGGATGCTCACCGGCACCCGCCTCGTCGACCTGGCCATCTTGGTCCGCCGAGCGGACAACTACCTGTCCGTGATGGCGAAGCAGATGCGTCGCATGTCCTTCGGCTCCGAGGAATTGGAAGCCGTCCGCCGGAAGCCGGAGTGGGACGACGAGGACGTGGAGTTGGCGTCGAAAATCTTGCGCACCAGCTTGCGGGACTTTGAGGACATCCAGACGGAATTTGTCATCTTCCGCGACTACCTCTGGTACGAGTCGGTGAGCGGCCGCCCGGTGGATACGGCCGTGCTGCATCACATGCTCAAGGAGACCGGTACGCGCGACGATTTCCACGAGGTCGCTTCGGAGCTGGAGCTGCGCAAGGACATTTACAAGACGCAGGGCGATGCGATCCGCGTGGCGCTGGATAACGTGAAGCGCCGGCGCGCGGAGCAGGCGCAGGATCGCCGCGAGCAGCTCAACATCAACCTGGCGATCGTCGGTACCGCCCTTGCCATCCCGGGCCTGATCGACCTGTGGCCGCGCGACGATTCCTCGTACGGCGCCTTCGTCATCTCGGTGATTCTGGTGCTTACCATCACGGCATTCCTGCTCAGCCCGAAGCTGCGCGGCGTTTTCCGCCCAAAACAGGAGCCCACTGCCGAGAGCTGACACCCCGTCTCCGCAAACCAGAACTCAAAGTATAACTCAAACGCAAACCATAAAGCAGCAGCTCAGGATCATAAAAGCGGATTGTGAGTGTGATTTTGAGTTATGGTTTGAGTGCGATTGTTGGAAATCGAACTCAGAATTCGCGCCCGCTTATCGACGCCCCCGTCGCCGATTCCCTCCCCGCCGGCACCACCAACGAGACCTTCCTCCAGCGCGAGTACGAGGGCGTTGTGCTGGCCAACTCCATCACCACCAAGGCGGAGTACCTCAAGGTGGCCCGCACCGGCCGCGGCACGCCGCTGAGTAGGACTCAACGAAAGGTGGTGTGGACACTCCTGCAGTCCGCGATGCAGACCCAGGCAGTGGACGGCAAGCTGTTCTGGCCCACCATGTCCGCCGTGGGTGCCGAGCTCCTGCGCATCCAGCGCGACCGCTCGGACCGTGCCCTGTTCGACCATGTCGTGGTTGACGAGGCCCAGGACTTCAACGCCGGCCACTGGCGCTTCCTTCGCGCCTGCGTGGACCCGGGCCCCAACGACATCTTCCTCGCCGAGGACTCCCACCAGCGCATCTACGGCCAGCCCCTCGTGCTCAGCCGCTTCGGCATCTTCACGCGCGGCAAGGCGTCGCGCAAGCTCACGCTGAACTACCGCACCACCAAGGAGAACCTGGACTACGCCGTGCGCATCCTTAACGCGGCAGGGGAGTTCACCGACTCCGCGGGAGAGACCGATGACACCCGCGGCTACCGATCCGCCCGTTCCGGCCCGAACCCCCAGCTCCTGCGCTGCGCCACGCCAGCCGAGGAGTTCGACGCAGCGGCCGCCTACATTAACTACTGGCTGGACGCCGACGAGGTCCACGAGCCCCGCATCGGCGTGATGTGCCGCACCCGCGGGCAGCTGAGCCGCATTGTCAGCGGGCTGGCCGACCACGGCATCGACGCCGTGCAGACCAAGGACGCGGCGCACGCGTCGGGGGAGCAGGTGGCCGTGATGACCATGCACGGCGCCAAGGGCATGGAGTTCACGCACGTCATCCTGATGAGCGTGGGCCGCGACATCCTCCCGCAGCCCTTCCGCCTCGCCGGGCTGTCCGACGACGACCGCGCCGCCGCTTTGCAGCAGGAGCGCTCCCTGCTCTACGTCGCCGCCTCGCGCGCCCGCGACGCGCTGGTGATCACGACGGTGGGCGAGCAGTCGGAGCTGCTGCCGGAGGTGTAGGGGTTTCTCTTAGGCAAGGTCCTGCGGGAACGGAAAATGAGTTACGCGGGGCCTTTGGTCTTTCGGTTTATGGAGCGTCGCGTATTTGAACCTATTTCTCCTTTTGTGAAGGTGATAACACCCGCCCGAAGAGCGAGCTACCTCACTGTGGTGTCTAAAGTAATCGTGTTCACAAACGATGAAAGAGGGTGACATATGCAAATTGAGATAGGGCTGATTAGCTCGGCAGCAATCACACTGCTTTTGCTGTTGTTTGGCGCTTGGGCGGCGAGAAGCTGGAAGGTATTCAGCATGTTTGCCATTCCGGGGCCCGTGGTTGGGGGTTTTCTCTTTGCCCTTGTGGTGCTTGGGCTGCGGGAGTGGGGATCGGTTGAACTCACGGTTGACACCACGTTGCAGTCGCCCGCAATGCTGGCCTTCTTCACCACGATTGGTCTGGGAGCATCGCTAAGCCTGATCAAAACTGGCGGGCGTTTTCTCATGGTGTACCTGCTGGCATGTTGGTCGGTAGCGATTCTCCAGAATCTCGTTGGAATTGGCCTCGCCAAGGTCTTGGGGCTCAACGAGCTTCTGGGCATCATGGCAGGAGCTGTTTCACTCGAAGGTGGCCACGGCGCTGCTGCGGCGTTCGGCCCTACCGCCGAGGAGCTCGGTGCAGAAGGCGCTACGGCTGTGGCAATCGCAGCGGCAACCTTTGGTCTTATCGCCGGTTCACTTATCGGCGGACCTCTGGCAACGTGGCTGATTAAGAGAAACAACCTCGCGGTGGAGACCCACGATATTGGCAACGTCGAAGAGCGCGGAGTAGATAACGACTCAGACATCAGCGAAGGGTCCGTCACCGCGACTGCGGCCGTTATCGGCGTAGTGGTCGTGATCGGTGTCTACCTGGGCGAGCTCTTCGGTGAATGGACCGGGTACTCGTTGCCGGGATACGTCGGTGCCATGCTCATTGCGATTGTCTTGCGCAACCTTAATGACGCGCTTGGTTGGGTGAAGATTCACGGGAAAACCCTCAAGTTGATTTCTGACGTCTCCTTAGGCTACTTCCTCACGCAAGCCATGATGAGTCTCAAGATTTGGGACCTCTATGATCTCGCGCTGCCGCTCCTGGTCATCTTGCTTGTACAAGTTGCTGTACTTGCTGCTTTGGTCGTGTTGGTTGTCTTTCGGGTCCTGGGCAGAAACTACGATGCAGCGGTCATTTGCGGAGGCATGATGGGTCACGGTCTTGGCGGCACTCCGAACGCGGTCGCCAACATGGACGCGGTTGGCCGCAAGCACGGATTGCAGTCAAAGGTAGCAATGGTGGTTGTCCCACTTTCTGGTGCCGTGCTGATTGACATTGTTGCGCTGCCATGGATCGTCTTCTGCCTCAACTGGGTAGCGTAACCACCGGGGATGGGGGAGATCCGCTTTGGCTCCATTGATATGGAGAGGCGTCGTAGCGCCCCGTTCCCGCCCCAACACGTCGGGTGCGGTGGCGTCGATAAGCGAGACCGCCCTGGTTTAGAGTGAGAGAATGCGGATTGAAGAGGGGCCGGTGGCGTCGGCAAGCGAAGTGGAGCGGGAGGCGCTGCTGCCTCGGCACGAGGACGTGGTGGTGCGCACGATGCTGGGGCTGCTGCCCAAGGATGCGGCGGACTGGCAGCTGGTGGGGATTGTGAACAAGGACGGGGACGTGTTCACGTTTGGGAATGACTCGAAAATCGTGGGGCGCGCGTTTGAGGTGGTGGCGACGGCGTACGTGAAGCAGCTTGCCGATGCGTTGGGGTACACCTTCCGCGAAAGCGAGGTGCAGACCCAGTACCCGGACTTCGTGCTGGAGAAGCCGAATGGGCGGCTCATTGCCATTGACGTCAAATCTACCTACCGCAGCGTGGGCAAGCGCGGGGCGACTCGTGCGTTCAGCTTCACCCTGGGCAGTTTCACCAGCTACCTGCGCAACGACGGGACGAAGAACATTTACCGCACGTACGATGATTACGACGCGCACTATGTGCTGGCGTTCCTGTATTCGCGGACGAACCGCTTCGAGACGATCCGCGTTCCCGTCGCCAACATGGACAGCATCCGCCCTGCTTACGAGGACGTCGAGGTGGCGTTCATGGAGAAGTACCGCTTGGCCGGGGACAAGACCGGTAGCGGCAACACCGATAATTTGGCCACGTTCAAGGCGACGTCGATGGAGCCGTTCCAATACGGCGCCGGCCCGTTCGCCCTGCTCGGCCACGACGTGTTCGAGCACTACTGGCGCAACCACCCCAGAAACGCCGACTCCGCCGAGGTCAAACGCGCGAAGTTCAAGAACCTGCCCGCGTACTTCGACTGGCTGGAACGCCAGGACAGCGCCCCGTTCGACCCCGCGCAGCTGCGTGCGTCCTACGCGCAGTACAAGGATTTCGTGGCCGACCGCGGCTGGGCGATCCGGCTGAACTAGAACAGCGTCGCCAGGCTCGCTTCGGGGCTTGCTTTGGCGCTTGTCGACGCCACTTCATCCCCCGGCACCGCGTGCCCGGGCGAAATGACCAACGCCTCCGTCATCGCTTTGCGGTTCTGCACCGACGCGCCGACGTGGTAGAAGTGCTCGGTGGTGCGCAGCTCGCCCTCCCAGGCGCGCAGGTGCGTGTTCTCGCGGTGGATGTTTGAGTGCCACATGCTCAGCGCGTACCCGGCGGGGGAGTCCTGCACCTGGCGGGCCAGCTGGTCGGCGAGGTTCTGGCTCCACGTGCAGAAGTACTCGTCATGCCTATCGATGTACGGCGGATCCAGGTACAGAAAGTCCTGCTCCGTGAGCTGGCCGATGATGTCGGTGAAGTTGGCGTGGCGGAACTCCCACTCAGGGCGCTTGGACAGGAGCGTTTCCACCCAGTGGACCTGGTTCACGATCCTGGTAATCAGCGCAGGCTGGAAGCGCTGCGGCTTCCGGCAGAAGGGGACGTTGTATCTGCCCTTGGCGTTGAACCGCATCATGCCGTTGAAGTTGCTGCGCTGCAGGAAGAGGAAGTCGAAGGGGCTGCCGGTCTCATTGAAACGGTCGCGGACCTCGTAGTAGTAGGAGTACTTGTCCGCCGGGGTTGCGGCCAGCTTCGGCGCCTCCTGCTCCAGGTAGTCGCGGACCTTCCAGGCGGTGAGCTCCCCGGATTGGATGCTGCGGTAGAAGTTGACCAGGTGCGGATTGATGTCCACAAACACCGCGCGCTGGGGTGCGAGGTTGAACCCCACGACGCCCGAACCCATAAACGGTTCGTAATAGGTCCCTGCGCCGTTCCACCGAACGTTCGCCGCGATGAAGGGGACAAGTTTGGTCTTGATCCCTTGGATCTTCAGCGGCGGCACGTTCACGTGACCTATCTGCTGCGGCAGGAGCATGGCGGGGCCTTTCGGGCGAGTGGCGGTTGTGTGGTGAGTGTAGCAACCGCGCCGAACACGCCCGTGCGCTGCGGAAAGGGGGGTCCTGTAGCATGGCATGCACCCGACGGCCGTCACGTTTTGCCATGGTGGCGCCGGTGAGACCAGGAGCACTTGAGTGACAACTTCACACGGAACTGATGAAAAGCTCACCAACGAGCACAAGCGCGTCCTCGGCGGTGCGCTGGTGGGCACCACGATCGAATGGTTCGACTTCTTCATCTACGCGCAGGCCGCCGGCCTGATCTTTGCCACGCAGTTTTTCAACCCGGTCGCTGACGCCTCGCCGGGGCTGGCGCAGATTATCGCCTGGGCCTCGCTCGGTATCTCCTTTTTGTTCCGGCCTTTCGGCGCGATCCTCGCCGGCCACCTCGGCGACCGTATCGGGCGTAAGCCCGTGCTCGTGCTCACACTCGTCGGCATGGGCCTGGCGACGTTTCTCATGGGGCTGCTGCCCAACTACGAGTCCTGGGGGATTGCCGCACCGATCCTGCTCGTGGTGCTGCGGATCGTGCAAGGCATGTCCGCGGGCGGCGAGTGGGGCGGCGCCGCGCTCATTGCCGTCGAGCACGCGCCAGGGCTGCGGCGCGGCTACTTCGGCGCGTTTCCGCAGCTCGGCGTGCCGCTAGGGATGATGCTGGCGACCATCATGATGCTCACGCTCACCGCCGCGATGACGCCCGAACAATTCGAGACCTGGGGTTGGCGCATCCCATTCCTGTCCTCGCTCGCGCTGATCCTGGTTGGCTTCTTCATCCGCCGCTCCGTCGAAGAATCGCCCGTATTCACCGAGATGGAGCAGCTGCGCGAACGCTCCTCCGCACCGCCGAAAGACCTGTTCGCCGGCCACTCCAAACTCGTTGCGCAGTGCGCGCTCATCTTCGCCGGCAACAACGCCGCCGGCTACCTGCTCATCGCCTTCTTCGTCTCCTACGGGTCGCAGACACTCGGCTTCGAGCGCCCCGTGGTGCTGGGGATCATGCTGCTGGGCAGCGGCGCGTGGTTCATCTCCACCCTGGTCAGCGGGCACATTTCCGACGTCATCGGCCGTCGCGCCGTCTTCTTCTGGGGCTACGTCGCGCTCATCCTGTGGTCGCTGCCGCAATGGGTACTCGTCGACTCCGGCGAGATCTTCCTCTTCGCCCTGGCCACCATCGTCCTCGGCATCCTGCTCGGCGTGACCTACGGGCCACAATCCGCCCTCTACGCCGAAATGTTCCCCGCCTCCGTCCGCCTGTCTGGCCTGAACATCAGCTACGCGCTCGGCTCCATCATCGGTGGTGCGTTCGCTCCGATGATCTCGCAGATGATCCTGGAACGCACCGGCAACGCCATCTACATCGGTGCGTACATCGCCGCGCTGTGCGTGTGCTCGATGCTGGCCGTGGTGGCCGTGCCGAAGGCGATTCAGGGGCGCGCGCTGGGGGAGTAGGTGGCACGGCGTCGGTAAGCGAGAAGCCTCTGAGTCGACAGCATTGAGCCCGTATGTGAACTGCTCCCCATTAGTTGGACTGATCGACGTCGGCTCCGTCCACGCCTTGAACCCTGATGCAACTGCTGGTCGTAATCACGCTGCCTCTCCCCCAGTTGCACGGACCAGTTCACTGAGGAGGTTGATTGCGTCTTCGCGGCGTAGCTCTTCGTGGTATCGCTGGTTGGAGTAGGATCGGAGGCACTGGTAGCAAGACGTGTCAATGCCACAACTGCATTGCTGCACTCTCTTCAGTGCTGCTGCGGCTACTTCTGGCATGTGTTCGAAGATCTTCTGGCTGATTCCGGCACCGCCGGGCACGGTGTCGTAGAGGACCATGGTTGGTCGGTCTTGCCATATCGCGATGGTGCCGTTGAGGTCGTCTCTGTTGATCTCGAGGAGTTCGGAGGATGCTTCGATGAGGGCGTAGAGTGCACTTCGCCATGGTTCGAAGTCGTGGTCGCGGCATGAGGGGATAGATATTGTCGCGATATCCGTCTGGAAGAAGTGACCGAGCGTTTTCACTTCTAGCCGTCCGGTGCAGTGGCGCCCGTTCCGCGGGTTGGTGTGTTGCTTGGGGTACTCGGCTTCGTTGGTGGCGTAGCCGCAGCGTTCGCAGATTTTGAAGCCGCGCTTTTGGGGTCCCTGCTCCATGATGCCCATCTCGGTGCGCTTCCATGATGCGGTTTCTGCATGGGCACCAATCGCTGCGGAGGGGTAGGTCCTGGTGGCGTTTACGTCACCGAAGTCTCGGACGAACTCGACGCGGTTCCACCGACCGGATGGCGGGACCATCCGGGCACGGCGCGTTGCCCGTTGCGCGATGAACCCAAAGATGGGGTGCGTCATTTGACGGTCGCTTCGAATTGGCAGTGGGGCGTCGCAACGGGAGCATACGGTGCCATCTGCGAGTGGGGTGGTTGAGGTTTCGATGTGTTCACAGTGTGGGCACTGCGCCCAGTGATAGTTGGGCACGGCTCGTTCTGGAATGGTTCGTAAACCTCCGGAGGTCCATTCGTAACCTCCGGCGATCACGCTTGAGCCGGGAGCGTAGTCGCTGATAGCGAGTTGCAGGTCTCGAGACAGATTGAACTGTTTGCCGGTGTTGCTGAACGTGGTTTGGAGTTCAACGGTGTCTACTGGGAACCCGTACTTTGGCAGGAGGTTGACGCGGGGAAGGTACGTGAGCAAGTTCTGCCTGACCAGTGTGTTGATGCTGAAGCGGACGCCTTCGGCACCTTTGAAGTTGTGCTCGGCGCTCATCGCATCGCGGGCTTGCACCAGGGTGCTGTGGTCGTGTTTGAAACCGTCGTACTCTTTCTTCCACAGGTCGAGGTAGGGCTGGATCCACCCCTTGGATTCAATGCGGAGGGAATCGTGCACGGCAGCCGGGAAGATTCTTCGATAAGCAGCGGTGATGTCGCTGGGGAGGTCTGCGAGGTAGTCCTCGAGGTGCGTGAGCCCTTCGGGCACGAGGTCGGTGCCGAGGAAGAAGTCGCCGATGGTGTGCCATTCGCGTCCGCGCTCAGCCTGGTCCCGGAGGAACGCTGCGAAGGCAACTGAGTACATGTGGCGTTCATCGATGCGAACGTTCTCGGTGGTGATGAACGGTGCAGGCATTTCTCCATCGATCATGGTGAGTGGATCGGTGAAGATGGAGAAGTCATGTGAGGCGCGCCGGGCATATGTGAGCACGAACGCGGCGGAGCCGGCCCGACGCCCCGCGCGTCCGGCGCGTTGCACGTAGTTGGCGGTGCGTGGTGGAACGTTTCGGAGGATCACGGCCTGCAGATCACCGACGTCGACGCCGAGTTCGAAGGTGGTGGAGCAGCTCAGCACGTTGAGGGCGCCCTTGATGAAGTCTTGTTGGATGGCGGCGGCCACCTCGGAGGTCCACTGCGCGGTGTGTTCTTTTGCTCGAAGCGGGATGAGCTCCATGTTTTCTGCGAGGTCGCGGTAGTGGTGGCTCAGGAAAACGTCGCTACTGGTGTTCAGTGGACGGAGTGTTCCCTCGCAGGAACCGTTGGTGCACAGATTGAGCACGTTAAACGGGGTCACGGTACGGCAGGTATCGCACTCAAACCAGTCTGAGTCCTGGCCGTGCAGAACTTCTAACTGTTGGGGGACAACGGCGTATCCGGCTGCTTTGACACTCGGACGGTCTATGATGCTAGCTGCCTGCAGGCCCTCGAATGCGAAGCGCAATAGGATTTCGGCGCGTTCTCCGGTGCCATCCGTCTCGCCGATTTTGGCAAGGAACTTCCGGACATACTGCTCACGGCGGTTCGTCCGTCCGGTTGCGGGGAGCCAGGAGTAGACACGGTTGGTTGGGTCGCCTCCGCCTTCGAGGCGGAATGAATATTGGCCGTGAGTTGGCGAGAGCCTGTCGTCGTCAAGGTCGACTTTGTCGGAAGCGATAAGGGCGCCGCGGTGTCGCATTTCGGTGACTAGGACGTTCAGTAGTGCGGTTGCGGCGGCGTGTGCCTCATGAGTTGGAAGCTGTTCGCTGAGCAGCGTCGTCAGCTGGTCAAGCAGCGGCATAGTCTGGAGCGTTTCGTTCTTGACCTGGACTTTCGCGAGGGCGAGACCTTCGAGCGAGAGACGTCGCGCGACGGAGGTCAGGTCGGCGAACAGTGCTGTGTGTATGGTTTGTTGCTGCCCAGTGGTATTCAGCCCTTGCTCGAAGATAGAGTTCTCGCGTGCGATCTGCCACGCCTTTGCCGTGATCTGCTCGAGGGAAGCAGGCGCACCGGCTGTAGCTCGGAGGGCCTCTACAAAGATGCGACGTTCGAGTAGCCGCTGGTAGGTGTTCTCCAGGTACGGTGCGGCGAATGCCGCAGCTTGTCGGGAGTCGGAGAACGCGAGCAGCTTGCGTCCTCCGCCGATCAGCGCACGAGTTTCGGCATCTCGTGATTCCGGCAAGAGTTGGAACAGCGATGTGGTGAGCACTGCGGGCGCGGCGTTGTTGTCGGTGAGCAGGCGCCGGATCTGTCCTTCGCGGGAGCCCCCGCAGACGATACAGGTAAGGGAGCGATCGTTGGGAAGCAGACGGATCGGTGCGAGGTCACTACTGTGGCATGTAGTGTTTCTGCAGGCTGTAACGTCGCTGTGGTTGATGGTTCCGCACGCCATGCATAGTCTGTGCAGCTTGCTTACTTCTGCGTGCGTGTCCGTTGCTTGTGAGGGCTGGAGTACTTGGTCGTCGTCATCGGAAAGGGCGATGTCGCCGTCTGGGTTGAGTACCGCCCAATACAGGGAGCGTGAGTTGTAGCTGGATGCAGTTGGTTGGAGCGTTCCGTCGATTTGTTCGGCTCGGATGTGTACTGCTCCGCATGTGATACAACTGCCGATCTCGTAGACGGGCCGTCCGTCCTCTGTCTGAAGGTGTCGCTGGATTTGGACCTGCGGAACCAGCCCGGGTGCATAGGAGAGGAACGCGCCTTCGGTTGCGCGGATAAACATGTGGTAGCGCGCAGAGAGCACAGGGGTTCCCTGTGGCTGGGATTGCGTGATTGATCCTGCCAACAGAACAATGTTGTGCACGCGGTGCATCGCCTGACGCAGTTCGAGGTCTGGCCAGAGCTCTCGGGCGAGGTCTTCGAGGGGTTGGCTGCCTTGGGTCAGTAGTTCTCGTAGTTGTACTACGTGCTGTTCTCGTTGCAGGGCTTCGTATTCGTTGGTGGCTGTTACTTCGGCCTGGTTGTACACGGCAGTGCGGCATTCGCCGGTGTCGTAGGGGGCGTCGAGAAGCTCGGGGGTGAGTGACCAGGTGGCCTCGGTGGGGTGGGTGACTTTGGTGGCGTAGATGACGTTTTCGGATTTGAACGGCGCCCCGAAGAGTTCGGAGCCGAACTCGGTGACGCGCTCGTCTCCGCCTTCGAGCGATGCTGAGGTGGCGATGCACTGCAGCGGCGTGTCGCGTGAGACACGGTCGCGTACGCGGCGCAGCAGCATGGCAACTTCACTTCCTTGGGCACCTGCGTAGACGTGTGCTTCGTCGATCACGATAAACTGCCAGTTGTTGGCGTGTGCGCCGTCGAAAAGGGCGGTATCTCGTGGTCGCAGGAGCAGGTACTCGAGCATGGCGTAGTTCGTCAACAGGATGTGCGGTGGGGTTTCCTGCATTTCTTCACGCGAGAGGAGCTCATTTGGGATGGGTTCGGCGTCGTGGCCTTCGACGACTTTGTAGTATTCGAGCGCCTCCTTTCGCGTCGTTTTGGTGTCGCCTGTGTAGCGTCCGAACGTGATGTCAGGGATATCCGCGAGAAGCGAGCGCAGCCTCTTGACCTGGTCATTCGCGAGTGCGTTCATGGGGTAGAGCAATAACGCACGCACGCCAGGACCGAGCTTGCCGGCGTCTCTCTGGCGAAGGAGCTCGCTGATGATGGGCAGCAGGAAGCTCTCGGTTTTACCGGAGCCAGTACCGGTGGAGACGATGATGTTGTTGCCGGCTTGCGCTTTGCGTAGCGCGTGTTCCTGGTGCTCGTATAGGGGACGCTCGAGGTCGAAGCTGCCTGAGAGGTCTCGGAATCCGGGTGCGAGGACGCCTTCGTCGATGAGTTGGTTGGCCGTCTTGCCGGGGGCATACGCCGGTGTCAGCTCGAGGATAGGGCCTTTCGCCAGGGAGGCGTCATTGCGCAAGGTTTCAGCGAATGCCGCGGCGATGTCTGGTTGCCGCATGCGCAACAGGGTTCGCAGGTAGCGGTAGTAGTCATCTTTGATGGAGGAGGCAGCTTCTACGGGGTCAATGTTGTGCTGCGAGGTGGCGTTCGCCTCGTGCACCATTGCTTCTCGACGCTTTCCTTCGGTGTTAACCGGCGTCGATGCAGATTGGAAAACTTGGTCAAAGATGCTGCTCATAGTGATAGGTCCTTATTGGTGAGGGAGAGCGTGACTGCCTCCGCGTAGACGAGGTCGAAGATGAAGAGTTTTGGTGCGTGGAGCGCCAGCTCGGCAAGGGTGTCGAGGTGTTCAGTGAGGAACGGGATAGGTTTGATCAGTTCGTGCGCGGTCATGCGGAGTAGCAGCATGGACACCAACGACACATAGGGGACTTTTGACCACAGGTCGTTGCTTTGTGCACCGTTCGTGTTCAGAGTGGTGATTGCGGGGTAGAGAGCAGGGCTGGCTTTATTACCGATGAGGTATTCCACCCCCTGAAGCTCCTTGAAGAGTGTGGCAATGTCCGAGATCCTGTCCAGTGGTGCATGTGCACGGATGAGTTCGGCATGGGCAATCATGCGCGCAGCAACGTCCAGCACTGCGTGGTCGAGCGCAACCACGTTGAGTAGCTCATCGAGGCGTGCTAACCGTTCCGCAGGAATGACTGGAAGTTGTTGTAGTTCCCGATTGGTGTCTTGGAAGATCTGGGAGGGGTTTCCTTGCCGATAGAGCAGGTCGAAGGCCACTTTGCCGGTGTCTTTCAGGAAAGCCTGTGAGGCCTCTATTTCTTGTAGTGTTTCCGGGGTGGCGGTGCGTTCATAGAGGGTGCATAGGTCGTTCATTTCCTGGAGTACCGCGATCCATGGAGCCGGGTGGAATGGACCGCTGGTTTCTGGTGAGGCGAAACTGTCATATATCAGCCTGGTGGCGAGCAGCATTGCAACCTGTTCATTCTGAGACAGCGATGTCGCGTCGAGTACCTCCAGTGAGGCGCGTGGGTCGTGGCGAAGGTGGAGCTGTGTGGCCTCATTGAAGTCCAACATCGAATCACTGTACGTGCTGATGACGTGGTGGAATTTCCTCCGTGTTTCCCACACCTTCTTAAGCTCACCCGGGAGCAGCGCGTTTTTGGGCACTGGCTGGTAGAGCCAGATATCTGCGCTAAGGGGGCCGACAAAGCTGTTCACGGTCCCGTCGTCCACAACGAACGCCTGCCGCGATGGGAACGGGGATGCCCATGTAGATAGGAAGGCCTTTTCTTTCGCGTCGAAGATGAGTGGGCCTTTCCCGAGCAACGTTTCCGGAAGTTGAGCCGTGTTTCCCTGCACCTTGAGCTCGTGTGCGGGTGCTTCGGGTTCGAACAGGAGCCATGCGCGGAGGTCGATTCCCCGTTCAGCTGTTCGTCCTGTTGTCAGTACCGCTTCGGCACCGTCTACCTCCACGTTTTTGAGCAGTTTTGCGCGTGAGAGCCGCGCGATGGGAGCGAAGACATTTGTTCGTTCAACTTCCCCGGGCCGGAATTTGCCGCGGCGATTCGGGTTCTGGCGAACGTACGCATCGTATTCGGTCTCCTTGTACCAGCTCACCGCGAGTACGTAGGTCCGACCACCCTCCAAACCGGCGTTAAGGCTGGTCATGCTTGTCTGCCAGCGGTGTTTCTTATAGCTGGAGCTTAGGCTGATGCTACGGAGAACGCGGTGCGTGTCTGCCTTCATTTCTATAATGTGCGCGCTGACTTCAAAGGCCGGTTCTGGGAAGCGAAGCTCGAATAATCCGGTCGTCTCCACGTCGTCGATGTTGAACGTGAGCGGCTCGGAGCGCCATACATTGGCACGGTCTACTGTGGGGATGCGGAATGCCATGGCCGGAGCGTTGACCTGGACGTCAAGGAAGTACGTGTCTGAGGCTGCTGCGTTAGATACTCGGAACGTCTTCGGTGCGCCGTTGTGTGTTGTGCGCTTGTTGGCTGGAGGAAGCCGGAGGCCAGAGCGTGTTGCGTCGTCAAACGTTACAAACGCCGGGCTGAGCGTGCCACCTGAGGAAAAGTTCTTCCCGGGCTTGGGGATGAGGATCCGGTATGGAAGGGACTCTGCGGATTGGTACGTGAGTGAGGCCTTCAGCCCCTCGGCGATATTGATGGTGCAGGTCTCGTTCAGGCTTCCGTTCCGGAAAATGCTGTAGTCGAATACGCCGACCCAAGGGTCGTCGCAGGCGTCGAGTAGCGGAATTGGTGTGCCGTACTCATCCACTTCGTACTCGTAGACTTCGTAGTCCTCAGCGCCGGGGGTGCCATTTACGCGGTGAGTACACTTGATTGTCCAGGTTGCGCCGTCATCGGGCAGGGTAATTGATGGGATGGTGTGCAGTACCGGGTGGTGATTCAGCCCAACAACATGCTCGAGTGCAACGGCCGCGAAGTCTGTTTGCGGGGTCCGAATGCGATTCACCGGGACCGTGTGCTGCTTCGAGCCGATACGAATATTGAGAGGCTCATTGCGCAGACGAAGATGGCGAATACGCCACCCGTGCCAGCCATCGACGGGTATAGAGGAGATTTCCGGGTGGTTGCTCGAAAGCTTCGCGCTGCCAGGCATCAGGATGTATGCGGAAGAACCGGTCAACTCTTTCTGATTTCTCCGGGGCTGTCCGCTTTGACGGAGAAACAGAAATGGCCGGTCGGGATCTAAAACCTGAGCGATCTTCTTGATGCTGCCACCGCGGATGCCATAAATGTTCCGAGTTTGTTCGCTGATTGGGACGCGGACTTCCTGGAACCCGAGCGTGGTGTAGTCCCGCGGCTGGGAGATTTCGATGCGTCGGGAGTCAAAAAGGAAGGCGTGCTTGATTTCGTGGGCGTCGACATCTTCCATTGCCGGTACAGCGGGGATAACGAACTCAATCACCCCGTTTTCCAGATCAACGTGAATCGTTGGGGCGGCACTCTGCTTAGCAGCCCTCGCAGCAATTGGCTCTTCTTGAGTTACCAGTTCGCGGCCGGCGAGCAGATCGACAACCGTGGTGAACGCAGGTTCAGGTAGAGAAGCGGTATAGCCCGGCTCGAAAGCGTCTTCCCAGCCAGGGGTTGAACGCGAGAACTCTGCGAGTTCGTAGAAGCGCTCAAGAATGTTGATGGCGCGTTCGCCACTGTATTTCAGCAGGTTCTGGAGTGTGAACGGGAGATCGCGCCGGACCGCCTCGCCGTGCACATACTGCGCGAACTGGTGAGCGTCCCCGAACTTCATCCCATCGCCATGGAGTGTTTGAATCAGCTCAACGACGGTCTGCGCATCCTTCGCTGAGATTCCAGCATGCAAGTAAATCTTTGCGACGTAATCACGTCCCCGAAAAGAAACGTCATTAAACGGGGCGAGCCGTGTCCTCGTGAGCCAGGAATGCAGCCGATCACGCGTCAACTGAGGAAGCCAGTGATCTTCGTCCAAATTAAATTTGTGCAGGAAACTGTCCCAGAATGATGCATCGCCGCTTATCAACGCGTGGTGGACCAGCGCAGCAAGCACCACCATCGGGTGCCTATCGATGAGCCCTTTCGCCTGCTCCTCAGAACCTTCCGTCGCTTCGAGCAAACGTTTGAAAAGCTGGTCGAGCACTCCAAACCCACGCGTGCCGATGTACAGATCCGCCACAATAAACTGCGGCTCCTCGACTCGGGCGAGGTAGGGTTTCCTGAGGTCGCTGATGGCACGAGCGAGAATGTTTGAGGCGCTCCGCAGCTGGTCAACCACGGTATCAGTCGTGAGGACAGCGTTGAGAAGCTCGGCTAAGTCCTGTTTTCGGGCTATACGGTTTTCAGACACATATAAATATTAGCTACCGCGCCGGACATTCTTGGGGGATTGCTGATTGAGGTCTCCCGACGAATCGGCGAGATTCAGCTTCGAACGCCATGCAAGCACCATGCTTTACATGTGGGGATACATTTCAATTCACTAAACAGTGAGACTCAGCTTCGAACGTCATCAAAAAAGGAGAGATACGAAGATGATGAGTTTCGATTCGCTAAACAGCGAGACTCAGCTTCGAACTGATCCGAAGTTCATCGCTCATTCTAATGGAAAGTCGTTTCAATTCGCTAAACAGCGAGACTCAGCTTCGAACCCGGCACAGCTTGCTGGTAACAAGACCGTGTTCGACTAGTTTCAACTCGCTAAACAGCGAGACTCAGCTTCGAACTCGTCCTCACCCTCATTGTCGGATTCGTCGTTGCGTTTCAATTCGCTAAACAGCGAGACTCAGCTTCGAACGCAAGGCAAGAAAACCGTCCTTGCGACCTCACCTGGTTTCAATTCGCTAAACAGCGAGACTCAGCTTCGAACTAAGTACAGCGCTGTGATGCAACACTGTCCTAAGGTTTCAATTCGCTAAACAGCGAGACTCAGCTTCGAACATAACAATAAGTACGCCGACGACCGTGTCGAATTCGTTTCAATTCGCTAAACAGCGAGACTCAGCTTCGAACACGAATCGACCAGGCCATTGCCTCTGGTGACCAGTTTCAATTCGCTAAACAGCGAGACTCAGCTTCGAACCAGAAAGGAAAGTTCCATGCACCCTGTAGTAATTATGTTTCAATTCGCTAAACAGCGAGACTCAGCTTCGAACCTGAAGGTGAGCAGATCCCAATGACCTTCGACGCGTTTCAATTCGCTAAACAGCGAGACTCAGCTTCGAACCCTACCAGATTTTCGTAGCCTGTGACCAGCATCGATTGGAGGCGCGTTCACACACCGGGCATTTGGCATATGGATGGGAGGCAAGACGAGTTAAAAAAGAAGCATATTGCCTGGTCACGCCTGTTCACACTCCTGCCGTGTTTTCCTAGATGATGAACCACCCCTGCTGGCCGTCTTCGAGGTCCATTTGGCCATGGGATCCGATAGCAGCGTAGCAGGACTTGCATACGGGTAAGAAAAGGATGCGGTCAACATCCAGGTTGCATAGGTCGAGGATTTCTTGCTGCCAGGAGGTGTCAGGGGTGGTGGCGTGGACGATGAAGACAGATTCTTGGATGCGCTCGCCGATGGCTTGCAAGCGAGCAGACACTTTGGAGCGGCGCCGGTTGTGGGAGATGTCGTAGCAAACGAGATACTTCATCGCCATGTAAATCCTGTGAAGAGTGTCGGGTCGTGTTCCTCAATTGCGCGCATGACGCACTCGGCCTGCCGGTAGAGGGTACGGCGCGTGCTGCCTTTGAAGTTATCCAGCGCACTCGAACGGACTTGGAGCATGCGCCGTTCGTATTCTTTCAGCAGGACCTGTTTCCCTTTCTTAGTCAGGAGTATTCCGCCTGGCCGATCGCTGTCTGGGCACCCGTGGTCAGGTGTGAGCGAGCCCCACTTGGCAAGTTGGAGGACTACACTATCTACGACGTAGGGGCGGAACTCTTCCATGAGATCGAGAGCCAAGCTTGGCCTCCGACGCGCATTGCTCGATGCGTGCATAATGCCGCACGCCGGTTCCAATCCGGCGGCTGCAGCAGCCGCAGTCGCTTCCGAAGCAAGAACGGCATAGCCGTACCCGAGTGCAGCGTTGACAACGTCGCGGGGTGGGCGGCGGGACCGGCCGTCGAAACGCAGTGGTTCGGGGAAGAGCAGCCCGTAGGCGTGGAAGTAATTGCGGGCGGCGATGCCTTCAAGGCTCATGAGAGCCTCAATTGAAGAGGCGTCGGTAAGCTGCTGACGTGCTTCGACGATGTCTTTGATAGAATCTTTTACTGCTCTGGCATTCGCTACGCTGGAATGTCGCCGGAGCAGCGTGAGCTGATGGCTCAGCTTCGAAGAAAGCAACTCCCGTGCAAGTGCGAGGCAGAACTCTTCGTCGGTGCTGGCCGCAATTTGCAGCTGGAGGCGCTCAACGTTGGCTGCTGAGGAAGCACTCTGCAAGCGTCCCATGAAGGATCCGCGGCGTGACAAGAACGTGATGGGTAACCCGGTGTAGAGCGCGTGGGATCTCACACCGGCGGAAACCCCGATGGAGCCGAAACAGACGATTGCTCCGACATGGGTTTTCGGTACGCTGAGCAGCTCGTGGCGTTTGCCGTCGCTGATTCTGATGCGTCCCTTATCCGTGTGCACGTAGGAGCCTTGTTTTGCCACGTAAAGCGTTTTCTTTGGGGCTTCCTCGTACTCGTTTACTTCAGCGGTACTGGGGTGCTTTGGTCCGAATTCTTCGCCGAGGAAGGTAAACCCAGACTTGAAGTTCATAATTTCGCTGTCTTCGCTGTTGAGCGTCATGCCCTGTCTTCCTAAGAGTTGTGTGGCGTAGGTGATGGCGTCGAGCATTTCGGATTTTGTGTGTCCGAATACTGCCATGTCATCGGAATATCTGACGAGGACGTAGCCCCGTTCTTGCAGTTTGCGATCGAAGGCGCGGAGAGCAAGGTTTAACAGAAGTGGTGAGAGTGCACACCCTTGCGGGATGCCCACGTTGCTGAGTGCTTCCCCTGCAACTGGCCGCACGACCAGCTTATGAAGGAGTTCGTCGAGTGAGTTGTCGGGAAGCAGAGAAAGGAAAACCTTGAGGGCATATTCGCGGGGGATGTGGTCGAAGCAGTCGTCGATGTCCATACGTGCACACCAGTCAAGTCCGCTGTCTCGGTATTCGACGATGTCTGCGGTCGCCGTAAACACCCCACGTCCTGGGCGGTATGCGTGGGCAGCGGCATCCACCCCACGGTCTGTAAACGGGGCGCACTGTTCGACGACCGACCGCTCGACAACGCGGTCCCGAACAGAAGAAACCGACAGCTTTCGAGTGCCTCCGTCATCTTTAGCCATATAGAACCGATGGAACGGCTTGGGCTGGTATTCGCCGCTTAGCAGCTGCTCATGGAGTTCAGCAATCCTTTCTGTTGCTGCATCTTGGAACGCGTCAATTGCGCGTGAATGGTGCCGCTCCCCGGCAGCATTTCTGCGTACGTCGACCCCCCCAAGCATCCCAAAGATTGGAAGGATCGGCGACAGATTCGATGAGCGGAGCTGGCAACGTCGGCTACTTTTCTGCATCCAAGTCGATCACGCCCAAGCCACGGGTGGTGTAGGACCCCAACCCGGTAAGCAACGCGAGACCGAAGAGCGAACTGAACGTCTGGGCGGCAAGGATCGCATCGAACTCGTAGGTCATGGTGCCTTCGAATCCTGACACCGTAACCTTCTTCCCGAGGGTGAATACACGGTTTCGCCCATCAATATCAGTTACCCGACTATTGGCCAGGATATTCTGCTTCTCTGCTGTAAACGTCTCTTTCGGAAGAAGTGGGCTGCCGAACACGTCCGCCCAGCGGTGCGTCATCGAATTCAGCAGTCGCGCCGGGTCCGCCAATGGTGTGGTTTTGCTACCGGTGCGGAACGTTGTGGGTGTACGGAACACGACAGTAATCCGCCTCCAAGGCGTGATTGCTCGCAGGTCTTCCTCGCTCTTCGAGAAAATACGAGCGGGCTCAAACAACACCTGCGCCTGTTGCTTCCCGATCTGGAGCGTTTGCCCCGGAAAGGCTTGCTCAAGGAAGCGGTCGGTGGCCTCGTCGCCGATAGTAGTAACCCGTAGCGACGCAACACCTGGTTGTTCCTCCTGCAGCATGCCTATGGACCACGGTTTTGCGCGTTGCCAGTGTTGCTGGTCCAGCAAGCGTGATACGGCTGCGTGGACGTGGGCGAGTTTCACTGAGCGCGCGTCCACGTTGCCGAGCAGCAGGTCCCAAGCATTGACGATCATACGAGCCTCGCTAACCCTCTACAGCCGATAATTTCATTGCGTTCGTTGCGTGCGACTGGGTAAGGGAAATAGAGATCGTCCCGATGCGGGAGCGCCTGACAAATCAGTTGCGACACAATCAAGATGGTGCCTGCGCAATAGTCAGGCAGGTTCTCTACCTGCTCGGTGTAGCTGACCTGCGCGGTAGGGATAGCAACGCCGTCAGCGTGCAGAGCATCAGCCGGCGTGACTGCTTCTGACACCCGGGCTGCTGCGTCCGTTGCAGGGAGGGTCAATACGACATCATCATGGCAACCGTTTACGCCATCGCCCAAAAAGTGAACTGCGTGTGGTGTGAAGTTCAGGATTTTCATCATCGGTGGTGCCTTCTACTGTGGTGGGTATTCCAGGAACGGTGCTTCGCCGGATTCCCAATTCAGCATCGGCAGTGTGGCGTCAGTGGACTTCTGCCACCACTCGTACTGCTTGCCTCTCGATTCGTTGGTGAGTCGCGGGTAGTGGATCCGAGTGTTCTTACCAAAGCCCGCCACCATGAGGTAGAACTCGCGCACAGCCTGCCGGATTGAGGGGTCGGCGTTGTCGCCGTCGAAGAACTGAGTGAAATGCTGTTTGAGTTCTTCCACGTGTGCGGAGGTCTCGCTATCCGCGTCGGCCGAGTGGACGCGTAGCGGGCGTGGCTCGAAAAGCGCATCCATGCTGTACCGATTGGTTGTGTCCTCGTCGTCGCGGAGATCTGATGCCACGATTTTGCACCTGGTGGCGCCGAATCCGAGGGGTTTGCCTAGTCCTAACAGCAGTACAGGCTCTGAGCCTATACCGGGTTGTTTGAACTGAATAGTGTTGTTGCTGATATCGAGCAACCAGAGCAGGGCAGCGGCATCGTTGTGCGCAACGTTGTGGAGCTGCAACTGGCACCGGAAGGTGACGCCATAGTTCACCCAACTACTGATTGCAATAGCCACATTGGACTGGTCTTTGCCGTCGCTGGCCTCGGGAAGGAGGAATTCTCGCTTAGACTTCTTTGTCAACGGGTCATCCCAGTACTTGTCCTGATTCTTGGTTACAAAGCGTCCCTGATGCGCAACGTAAAACTTGCGGCCGCGCAGAGAAGAGCCTTGTCTATAGCTGTTTGTAGCGTAGAACCCTGCGCTATTTGTCTTGCCACCGTTGAGTACTGCCAGGTCAAGTGGCTGGCTAAAGTGCACCACCGGATTCGAACCATTTGCGCAACTGCGGTATTGCACGCTTCCGATACTTAGCTGCGCACGGTGGGCAGTCGTCGAGGTGTTCTCGCGCGGAACCCACCCGAACACGCGGTCTGCGGCGGACAACTCGTCGAGCGTTGTCGCCGGCCTGTGGCTGGTGTTCTCGATGAGTTTCCACGGAGAGGCGTCGAAAAGGGTCCTTCCGATCATGGAGGGTGAGAGCAGCTCTGAGTCCGGGTCGAACCAGGCAGTTCGGCCCGGCTGGAGTTCCCAATTCTTTGCGTACTTTGGGTCAGCGTATGTGCCGGGGCGAGCGCCAGTGCCATCATTGGTTTTCTCAAACTCTTCCGCTGCCATCCGGTAGGAATGAATGAGGTCGTCCCAGTCCTTGACCAAATCCTTTTTGGTGTAGTTTGCACTCCTGGCGAGGATGTTTTCGAGGTGATCCGACGTTGACTTGAGTACGCCGGTGATGAAGAGCCGCTCGTTCTTCTTCCCGCGAATCTCGCTTCCTGTCCAGTGGACAATGCCTTCAACAAGCGATTCATTACTAGCAAGGTCTACCTCATCTGCTTTAGCCCCGGATGGAACCAAGCGCTGGACTGTGTACCTTGATGATTTCTCGCTGTGGCTGACCACCGCACGGGTTCTCTGCATGTCGAGAGAAACATCCCCGAGTCGTTTGGGAAGCTTTGCGGCGCACTCTTTGTTAAGAATCCTGAAGGTCGCACTTTCCCGGGAAGCGTCGACCGACTCTACGATGCACGGCACGACGTTCGAGCCCTGTTTTGACTCTTGCCGTTGCGAACCTACGCTGCTGTGCGTGGCAACGTCGAACGTGCCGTAACGCGAGTTCGTGATCGCCTCATACGCCGCGCGGAGTGCCCCTTTGAGGCTTGAGCCGAGCATCAACGGCTTGTCTAGACCGTCGACCCGTGTGCCTTTGGTGTTGCCTGAATAGCGATCCTCCGCAGGCAGCAGGAGCGGTGTGAGGGTGGTCAGCTCGATAGTTACGGTGCCAGAGATGCCGGATGCCTTTCCGTGGGGTGCTGGCCTGCTGTCAGGAAAAGGGTTCGTGGCAGTGTCCCGGGGGAGAAGCGAGACAAAGTTATACGGGTTGATGAATTTAGGGCCGTGTTTCTTACTCATGATTCGTTGCTCCTTATTTCTGAGCGGTTTCTGAGCGGTTAGCGGTAGCGCATGCGAGATCGTCGATGCGCGAGGCGCCAGGGAAGCAGTTCCCAAACTCATCCGTGCTGATGTTCGTCACTTCGATCAGGCAGACTCGTTGCCCGGCGTCCAGGCCACCGAGTGGCACGGCGTAAGTACCGATGCGGGGCTCTGCACACAGCGACCAGTGTGGGCTCTGGCTGCCGTCAATGACGCTGCCCCACAACAGGTGCTGCTGCTCGATGCTATCGCTGTGGTGTGCAGATGCGTGCTGCGTATACGCGGTGCCGACTCCATTTGCTTCATGGCGCCACCGCAATTGGGCGTCGTTGCCGAAGAAGACGGCTTCGAACACGGAGTCCCACGTGGCGGGGGCTTCGCCGTCGAGGTAGCGCCGCCAGGCTGCGGAGGGGGCGTCGAAACGCACGAAGTAGGCTGCCTCCGGCGTGTAGACGAACCCGATTTCGCACCCGGCAGCGTGAGCTTGCTCTGCTGCTTGTGCAGCGCCGATGTTATGCATGAGTTGCTTCTTCCAGTTCTTCAAGGACGAGACCCCAGTTCATCGCGATGCGTTCGCGGCATTCAACGAAGTCCGTGCCGTAGAGGAAGTCGTTGAGGCTGCATTCTCCCTCGGGACAGATGATTGTGATGTGCTCAGGGTGAGTGACGATGCCGCCACTGCCCCGCGTGGTGTTCGCGCCGAACCGCATTGCGCCTTCGACAAGGTCGATGAGCAGGAACGTGAGAAGCGCGTAGGAGGCATCGATGCGCGTTTGGTCGCCGTCTGCTAGTTCGCTGAGCAGCTGAAGGTCGAGCGTGATGGAAACCGCATTCCAGGAAACGTGCGGTTCGAGCGTGCTGAACAGCGCGCCCGCGACGGTGTTGCCGGAGAACCTGTCCACTGAATTGCGCACGGCTATGTCGAGGAAATCGGGTTTGAGCTGTGCGTTGATGGTGTCGACGAGCTTGAGTGTTTCGCGGGAGCGTTCGTCGTCTTCCGCCGGCTGCTGATTCTTCGTCATACTGATGACACGCTGGTACTCCTGCTTGTTCACGCTAGTCGTTGAGATGACATCGTGAAACGTGAGGGCGCCTCGGTTCGCGGATTCGGCGTGTGAGGAGCCGAACAGGTCCGCGATTTGTGGAAGCCCAGTCTGAGACAGCTGGTCCAGGAACCGCTCTGGTACGTCGGCACCAGTGACGGTGCGGGCGATGAATTCCGCTCGGCTGCGGAACACCCCCTTGATGGAGCTGCCCGGGAGAAGAAAGTGCACCTTTTCCCCAACTGTTCTAGTCAGTGGCACGGTATCGATCGCGGTGCCGTCGCGTGTTTGACCCACAAACAGTGCCCCTTCCGCTTCGAAAGGGATGGTGATGGTGACCGTGTCCGAGGAGTATGTGGCGGTGGTGGCGCCACGAGGTTCGTCAACGGCAGTGCCACCGTTGAGCGCTTCGAGGAGGCTGGCTGGGGTGAAGTCTCGTTTTCTCAGCGTGGAGGTAGTGAGCTGGATGTGGCCATTGCCGGTAGAGGTTCCTTTACCGATCTTGATGCCCGGCTTCGTGAGCAAGCTTTTGATAGCAAGCATGAGTTGCTCGACGCGCTCGCTGGTTTCCGGTGTGCAGTCCGCGTAGCAGCGGAACCGGAAGGTGGCATCCGGCAAGACGTGCTCGCGGGAATGCAGATGGTGGGCTGCAACGCCTCCGGTACGCCGGTCGATAGAATTCATTGTGCGGGTCTCAATAACGGGTGGTGCCTCCGCCCACGCATCGCATACGGTGAGCACGCTGGTTGTGAAGTCTCCTTCGGACTCGCCCCACAGCTCGTCTTCTTTGAGCAGAGAGCGAAGCACACCGGTAAGGGACGTACCTGGCATGAGGATTCGTCTCTGGCCGTCGCGCATGAGTTCTTCATCAACAAGATCACCCTCGTCAGCAGCACCGATGTGCAGTGGCGTGATTACCTTGAGCTGTCCTTCTAGCTCCAGAGTTGAAACCATTAGCTTGCCTCCTTCTTCTCGCGCAGGCTCCGCTTCACAAGTTGCATGATGAGCGCCTGCACCATGTCCGAGATGATGGTGTCGCGTTTCTCTTTCTCCAGTGTCGGGTCCCACAGTGACTCCAGCAGCGGTCCGCCAACCTGTTTCAGCTGCGTGTGGCAGCTTTCAACGGTGGTTGGAAGACTCAGCAGGTGTTTCATGGATGTGAAGAAGTCATTCGAGTCCTGCTTCCTGAACCAGCTGCCGATGGCCTCCTGCCCGTCTTGCGACGCCATATTCTCCGCCAAGGAACGCAACTTATTCAGCTGCGTGTTGCTGATCTCCGTTGCAATCAACTCGGGTGGCAACTGGTACGAGCCCACCCGCTGATCCAGGACATCCTGGGTAATGGCTACTCGCAGTGCGCTATCGATTTCTGGTGCTGAGTGCTGTTGCGCGTCGAGTGGTATCAGTTCCAACGCGGGACGCGTGAGATAGCGCGGGCTGACAACCACCTGGCCGAAGCCTTCTGTGGTCCGCACGCCGATTCCCCGCTGGAGGCGGAGGAATTGCTCTGGGGAAATCTCCTGGCTTGAGGCGATGCGGAATACGCTACCGGCTGCGAGCCCAATCAGGCTTGGGCGTGGAAGGCCCCACTTGGTGTGCCAGGATTCGTGGCGCGCGACGCTCGTGATCTGGGTGAGGGCGAACGCTCCGTCTTCGCGTGGAGCTTCCTGCACACGCAGCGTGCCTGCCTCCAGCCCGAGTACGCGCTCGAGCTCCAGCAGTAGCTGGTCTGGGGTCGGAGAGAAGTCACCAGTCTCCCCAACCAGGAGCGCATCCGACACCAGCGAAAGCGTGAACTCGGAGACCGGAGCACCTGGAGGTGGGCACGGCGCGGTGCCATTGCGATCAATCGTGACGCTCACAAGGCCGTAGTCGTCCTTCCTGGAACTGCCGATCCTGGTCTCAACAGCATGCCCCTCCGGCAGCCGCGTACGGGTCCCCGCGGCGCAGAAAATATGCGCTACGAACTCGGTTCCGGCCGGCACTGCACGGTATTCGTACAACTCCGGGTCGCGGCCGGGTTCGAGGGAAACGTGCGTACGGGAGACGTGGTCGATACGGATCGCTGATCCGGTGCCGTCCCCGCGGTCGACGAAGTAGGCGTCGCTGAGCGGTTTCAGTTTGGGGTCGAAGACGTGCGGCTCAAGCTTGTTAGTCAGGGTGGGATGATCCGCATCCTTCTTGCGCGTGAGCGCGGCGGGCCACGGCACCCCGACCGTGCCGGCGCTGGACGGGTACGCGTTGGTCACCAGCACGTCGCCCTGGAACACGGCGGCGCGCTCCCACCCGAGGGTGCGCTGCATCAGACCGAGGAGTGTCGCGCCGGGAATGTACGTTGCCGAGGTGACGACGGTCCCCCGCTTCGTCGGGCCCACGATAAGCGGGGTGATGGTGCGGATCCTGGCCGTAAACCACGAATCTTCCGCGAGTAGTGCCGCTGCACCCCTATCGTTGGACGTGGTCACGCCGGTTGGCGGTGCAGGAATGTTAGTAGTAAACCCGTTGGGGCCGACATACCGCTTGAGTTGCGAAAGCTCGAGCTCTGGCGCGTCAAACGTGAACTCGAACTCACCTGCACCGCGGCGACGCTTGCCTCCGACACTGCGCAGCAGGCGCTTCGTGCTCGCGAGGAGGACCCACATCGGCCACAGCCGCTCCATAGTGGCATCGACTTCCGCGACGAAGTTGACGGTCAGGGTCCCGTGAAGGACTTGCCCGGCGCGGGCGCGCTCTTCGCTGCGTAAGCTGCCGTCCGCGGCGGTGCCAGTGTGGGCGTTGATTTTGACGGATTTGCGTTGCACCGTCACGGAGCGTTGCAGTTCCTGGTGGGTAATGCCCAGGGACGCTGCGATTGCTTCGCCGTCGAGGGCATCAGTAAGTCGGAGCGGCGTTGCGTGAAGCGCGGCTGAGACAGGGCGTTGGCGTCCGCCTTCGCCGCGGTCGGGCTGGCTGCCGAACAGGAAGGTGACCCACTCGTGCCACACGGCGCTGTCGCCTACTGTGAAGCTGTCGGCTAACTGTTCGGCGCGTTCGCGCAGGAGTCCGATCAGTGTTTTCGCTGGAATGTAGGGCAAGCCGGCGGCGTCGCGTACCACTGCGGAGTCGATGCCCTTTGAAAGGCCGTGTCCTGCCCGGATGCTCCAGTCGGACAGCGCTTCCGCGGTGACGGGGATGGTGAGTTGTTTCATCGCTCTACCTCTTCTTCTGCTTCCAGGACGGCCGCTACTTCGAGCGCAGTAATGAACGTGGTCGGAGATTCCGCCGTGTACAGGTTTGCCTCTGACTTGGAGGTATCCACCTTGATTGCGCGGAGCAGGCCGAGCTTGTCCTGTTGCCCGAGCTCTGATGCGCGGTGCTTCGCTGATTTGAGGGCCTCACATGCGTCGTTAACGGTTGGTGCTTCAGTCAACGCTTCGCGGAACATTTGGAGTACGCCACGGCTTGGCGCGTCCGCTGCTGCGTGGTTCGCGCCGCGGACGGTGCGCAGCATGGCTTCGAATTCTTCCGTGGTGCCCATGCCAGACGCTTCGCTATCGACCACGATGGGTTGCATGTTGAAGCATTGGCCTTCAATGGCGGCGTCGTCACGCAGGGTGTCCAAGGGGCGCAGCGAGGGCTCGTAGAGTACGTGCACGGCAACCGACGACTCGGCGCGCGTACGCGCCTTCGCGAACGACGTAAGCTCCTCCGCGACGGTGACGCTGTGGTGGAACGGGTGCTTGATCTTGGTCAGGAGCACACCCGCAGCCATCGAGAGCTGCTCCGCGTTCTGGCTCGCCGGGGTGCTCGTATCGGCGCCAAGCACCTCCCGAATCTCCCGGAACATGTGCTGAAACTCCGCTGCGTGCGCGTTGTTCGGGTCTGTCGCCACCGCCTGGAACTGTCGCGTGAGCGCCACAGCGAAGTCGTAGGCGATCGCGCCACTGACCATCACGACGACGTCGTCGCCACCGATGAGGATTGGTAGCACTGAGTTCTCGTGGTCCGCGGCTACCTGCTGTACGGCCTGCCGGAATGCGTCCCACGTGATTGCTTCCAGCCCGCGGGACAGCTTTGCCTGTGCGATGATGAATTCGCGCCCTGCCCCGCTGGGGTTGTCGGCGTTCTTCGCTTTGACGTCCGCGAGGTTGCGGAAGATCTTGCCGACGCCATTGCCGTCGGCATGGATCACCCCGACCCAGGAAGACGCGTTGATGCCCCGGTCGAGTTCCGTCATTCGTAGTAGCGCTCGCTCGAGACCCTCGCCGCCTCCTGCGAGGAGCGCGTCCTCCAGCCTGCGTCGGGCCTCCCCTGCCTGCCCGAAGAGGTAGTTGGTTTTCGCGCTGCGCAGGTACAGGCGTGCGTCGTGGCGCGTTTCCTTCGCCGCCATGGTCGCGACTTCGTTGCTATAGTCGCACCGCGCATGGAACGGGGTAGCCGGGTTTGCCGCGCTGGGGCCAGTGCGCTTGTAGCGCTGCGCTTCAAGCTGCAGCGTTGCCTCGCGCAGGCATTGCGCTGCGTCTTCCAGGTTGGCAGCGATTGGCTTGGAAACGACGCCCCACACGTCAATTCCCGTGCCGTCCATCATTGCCTTACGTGTGATGGCGTGGATGATTTCTTCACCGATCTGCCGAGTTGGTACCAGCAGGTACGCTTTGCCGGATGCTTTCACAATGTGTGCAACGGTGCGCCCGTACTGGGCCTGCTCCCCGACTTCAGCGCCAAAGCGTTGCTCGATCTCTGTGGGGTCCGACAGGTACTCGCAACCGTGCCTCCGCGCTGCCCCCTGAGCGGCTTCCTCGACCCACTCGTAGCCAAGCGACCAAATAGCTGCTGAGGCCGCCACCTGCAGGCGCTGCTTCGTCGTCGAGAAAATGTATTTCTGGTTCGACCCTGTTTCAAGCAGCACCCAGAACAGGTTGCTCGCCTCGCCGTTATGCTTCTCCATGTTTGTCTCCTTGCTCACCGTGAGCGAGTGCATATTTTTCGACGTTTTCCCTCTCCAACTCATGTGCAATCAGCCAGTAGAACTGCTCGTTTGCAAAGTGCAGTAACCGAAGGCGTGACCAGTAGTCGGTGCTCCTGTTGGTTCCTGTGTCGTCGCCGTTGCGCGCCTCGATTTCGGTGATCGCCATGCCTGCGGCGAACGCTACCGTTTTGGGTACACGCAGGACCACATCGATGGTTGCGTTCGGGAAGTCGGTGAGCGCTTGTGCCACCGCGTAAGCAACCGTGCGCGAGAGTTCGAGGCCATCGACCTGCGGTATGTCCGGCTTCTCGGCGTTGTCTTCCCGTAACGCTACTGCGTCGGCGGCACCCTGGTCATCTGAACCGTTGACCTGCTTTAGCCCGACAATCCGGACGACGTCATACGGTGCTGCTTCGCCTACTGGCGGGGTATCAACATTGTTCACACCTGCATTTAGCCCTGTCTGAACATGTAGTTTCACCCTCTTCGGCTCATGGTCCACATTGTCCGTGGTCAAAGCGGTGCAAGGGAAGTTCGTCTCCCTGATTGTTTCTGAACCGTTCCCATGTTGCTCGGTCACGCGGGCTTTCAACTCGCTACTCGTTGTAGTACTGGTGTTCTCAGCGTGTTCCACCGCGAGCGTTGTGTAGTCCCAGTGGACGAGCTTGGTTGGATCAGCCGGAGTCATTTCGCGCATCTCAACACGCTTGCGTGGAAACCACTGATGCCCAAGCCGAAACGCCAATGGCCAGGGCAAGTCCGGTGCTATCTGGAAGCGGGAGTGCTCGTTGTCCGCGTTTGTCTGCTGTTCTAGCTCACGTGAGATGGAGGTTCCAATCTCTGACAGGTCGTACAGTGTTTGATTTTCATCAACTGACGGGGTGACGCGGTTAATAGCTTTGAAGTCCAGTGCGTCGCTAATTAGCTGATTAGCCTGGAACGCGTGCCACGCCAGCGTGCTCTGAGGATGGGCGCGTAGGTAATAGACGGTGCCCATTTCTTCGGCAAGCTTCTTTTTCTTCCCCGTTCCCGAAAGAAGCAAAAGCGCCAATATTACGATGATGAGCGCCCAGATACCTGCGGAAAGCAGTGGCTCCCATCTAGACACGGAGGACTCTTCTGATGCGAAGGTGAACCCCCAATTGATCACGTACTCGATGACCAAACCCGCAAGAATACCGATTGCCGTGATGTAGATGGCATTCCAGTTTTCAATCGAGAGTTTCTCTTCATACTTCGATCGCTTGTTGCGTGGCACTGCGTGTTGGCTCCTTGCTAGGTAAGAGATGTCCAGAACTCGTCCGGAATGAGGATATGGTCGGCGAGGATTCCCCCGTAGGGGACTACCTCGAACCAGTCGTTGGCACGGACTGCGGTTTCCCAGGTGAGTCGGCGCCCGCTGGGTGATTCCTTTGCTGTTGGTGGGGATCGGAACGTGTCCGGCAGCACTACCAGCACCCGATTCAGCGGGCCAACGACGGCCTCGAGCTTTGCCTCCTCTTCGACGATGCGGTTTCGTGCAGCCCGGACAGCTGCCTGGTGAACAAAGCGTTGCGATGCCGACTGGTCCACGACTGCAACAAGAGCAGTCATGTTTCTTCCTGTCAAGATCAGTACCTCAATGGGAACGTGCGTCTCGTGTCTGATCTGGAACTGTCGCAGTTTCCCGTTCTTTGAGTCTGCCGGGACATACACTTCAATTCCGCGTGCGTCGGCTTCCTCGGCAATTGTCCGTGCTCGGCGCGTGAGTTTCCCGAATTGCCCAGGAGCCAGCAGACGGTAGTCTCCGCTTTCGGAGATGTTGGTAAATGTCTCCTCGTATTGGCGTCGGTACGCTAGCGACTCCAAGCGTGGGTTCCAGAATCGCACGCAGCGACCGTAGGTGTCGTCGTCAAGAAGAAGCTGTATACGGTCGAGGTGTGCCAGATACACTGACTCGCTTTCCCACGCGTATCGGGTAAATCCCCCAATTGCCCACTTTGGCCCCGACGTCACACCCACGTATGTCGGCTGCGAGGCGCACGCAACCTGGTACGCAACAGCTGCATCAAGCCGAGCAAGTTGGAACACTTTCTTTTCGACGCCCCCAGGTAGCTCAGGCGCACTATCTGATGAAGTCAAACAGCCAAAGACTGGAGCACGCTCGATGCCATCCATCACGAACTTAGCAGCGATCTCCCCCGCCAGCGCCTGCGTTGCCGACGCGACCCCCAACGTGCACGACAGCACATCAACCTGCGAGACGCCACGTTCATCGAACGTCGCGGGCGAGCCCTGCCGGGGTCGAAACGAGACGATCTTTTCCACAAGATGCTGGTAGAACTCCCTCCGCTCCTTCCTCGACGTGATTACATCAAAGTCCAGGCGGTCCCGTGCTGTTCCCGGTGTGTGCCCTACCTCTTCTAGCTCTTCGAGCTGGTCCTGAATCTCCCGCTGGGTGGACCGCAGCGTTACTGCCCATGCGTGCGTCTCAGGGCCGAACATGCTCCGGCCCAGCATGTCCCTATCGATGAACAGACTTCTCGCTTGCTGGTCTTTCCTTTTCACCTCAAAGTGGAGGATGCGCTGATTGACGCGCAAAACAACGTCGAATTCAGCAAGGTTGGCCTGGACACCATGTTCATTCGAAAGCTGTATCTTCACGCCACCGAGTACTTCGTACTCCAAACCGTTTTGCGCGCATACTTCATCCGCAGCGAGTGCCGCATAGCATCCCACCACTATTTCACCTGCGGTACCAGTAGCGTTGTGGTCGAGCGACACTCCATCCAGTCCAGAAAGGTAATCCCGCAAGGGCTCGAGTGCCTTGGAGAGTCTTTCGCTCGTGGCCGCATCCGGGTGTGAGGAATCGTGGCGAATTACTTTATCGCAGAGCTGGTTGACTTTCTTGAAAGCGGCAGCTCTCCTGTTAGGGCTGCTGCTTCTCAGCTGAATTGGACCAAAATCTGCGGTGAAGGTTCTTCTCGTAACGCCGATGAAATGCCGTAACGGCAAATTCTGCCCAACCCGGTGAGCACTGACACCATGCTCTTTGCCGTCCAACAGCATGTTCCCCGAATAGTTGTCCAAGTACTGGCGCAAGTGATGGGATTCGCCACCATGGTCGTCGAGGTGCTTCCAAATTGCGCATGCGGCTAAGACGCGGTTGCCATCTGTGTAGTCAAGACGGTACGGAGTACGCAGCTCTAAGGCGTTGAGCTGCGCAAGGCAGTCATCGAAGTCAACGCAGTAACCAGCATCAACTACTTCAAATTCAAGTCCTGCAAACTCTCTTTGCGACTGCAGATATTCCACCAGCACCTGTGCATCTGCGACAGCCTCCGCAGTGCTCACTATCTTGATTTTGCCCTTCGGCTGTAGCGCAAACAGTCCGGGAAGAAGCGCAGAGCTATGCCCGTCAAACAGAAAAACGCTGTCCACTCAATCCACCTTGTGAATACTTCAGGGTAGTGATTCTTCGGCTACACCCATGTGGTTCTTATCGTAGACCAGGCAGAGCGCTGGAAGAGGCGTTTCCGCGGAACGCGGGGCACTACACTTCTTCTACAGATTTCCGTCCAAGAAAGCCCGAGACAATCATGACGAGTGCCGCACAAACATACGGTAACTCACGGTACGTGTCTTGAGCATGTGTAAAGTTTTCACCGTCTTTGCCGAAGATCACGGGTCTTCTGGTGTGTGGGTACAGATGCATTTCACCGGGAGACCAGTTTCGGCCTACCTCAAATTCGTACGGATAGCCGAATTTCGCCCAGTCTTCGAGTTCTGCTGCCACGTCTGAGTTTGTGAAGAACATGTACTTCTGGTCATAGAGCTTGTAACCCTTGGCTTCCAGGTCATCCAGGGAAATTGGGAGATCCATGACGGTATCAATCTTTTGTGCTTTGTGATAGTTGTCCCAAGCATCAAAAAGATCTTGATATTGAGGGAAATCGCTACGCATCTGATTCTGCAGTTTGGTCTGCTCTTCGATCTTCATAGCGAAATATTCTTGGGTCAATTCTCGCTCTGCTGTATCGAGTCTTACGATGCACCTTTGTCTCCCGGGTTCTGGCCAGCCGTCCGCCGATACGTATTTCGCCTGCGCTGCAGGGGCGACGAAAATTGAGCTCGCGACGCTGAAGGCGCACAGTGCGGCAAGGTAACGTTTCTTCATGCTAGGTCTTCTTTCTTGGAGGACAAGTGCCACCGTTCCTATACCACTTTTTGTAAATGTAGAGGCTACTATCAGTGAATTGCCAGAATTTCGGGGGTGCTGCTCCTCCAAGTCTCGTCAAGAACGTATCGACGCCCTCTCCGCCCACCCGCAATTCTGTTCACAAAATCCCGACTCTTGTCTTGATGCCTATATCTCCCCACCAAACCAGCTAGATTAATACTCGGACTCCGCCAACGGAGAATCCCGCCTACGGACTCTGCCCCGCGGGCTCTGCTCCCAGGTTGTCCATCTCGTTTCCTTGTCTCCGTTCAGATTTGGCAGGTTTTTCCTTATGGCAACCTTTAGCGACGTTCTTGATCAGCTCCGTGAGAATCAGCCGCAGGGCAAGTATGGGCTTGCATTTGAGAAGTTGATGGTGAATTTCTTCCGGACGGATCCGACGTTGGCGCCGGAGTTTGATCAGGTGTATCGCTGGGTTGATTGGCCGTTTAATGGCGGTAAGGCGGATACGGGGATTGATTTGGTTGCGCGCCGGGTGGAGGACGGCCGGTGGGTGGCTATTCAGTGTAAGTTCTACCTGCCTACGACGCATATTCAGAAGGGGCAGCTGGATTCGTTTTTTGAGGCGTCGGGGCGTTCGTTTACTACGGAGAAGGGCGTTGAGTTCTTTGCTCAGCGTTACATTATTTCTACGACGGATTTATGGTCGAGCCACGCTGAGGAGGCGTTGCGGAATCAGCAGATTCCGGTAAACCGTATTGGGTTTTCGGATGTTCAGCATTCTCCGGTGAATTGGGATGTGGTGTTTCCTGGTTCGGAGATTGAGGTGCATTTGACGCGCCGGGAGACCTTTGAGCCGCGTCCACATCAGGCGACGGCGATTGAGAAGACGCTTGAGGGCTTTAAAACGCATGATCGCGGGAAGCTGATTATGGCGTGCGGTACTGGCAAAACGTTTACGGCCCTGCGTTTGGCTGAACGTGTTGCGCAGCAGAATTACGGTAAGGCGCGGGTGCTATTTTTGGTGCCGTCGATTGCGTTGTTGTCGCAGTCGTTGAAGGAGTGGACGGCGCAGGCGACGATGGATTTGAAGGCGTTCGCGGTGTGCTCTGATAGTAAGGTGGGGAAGCAGGCTGAGGATATTGACGCGCATGATTTGGAAGTGCAGGTGTCAACTTCTGGGCCGGATATTGCGGCGCGGTATAAGCAGGGGAAGCGCGCGAAGGCACTGAATGTGGTGTTTTCTACGTATCAGTCGATTCAGGCGGTGCATGATGCGCAGCAGTTGGGGTTGGAGGATTTTGACCTTATTATTTGTGACGAGGCGCACCGTACGACGGGCGTGACGTTAGCCGGCGATGACGAGTCGAACTTTGTGAAGGTGCATGATCCGGAGTTCATTCGTGCGGCGAAGCGTTTGTATATGACGGCGACGCCGCGCTTGTTCGATGAGAGCGTGAAGGATAAGGCGGTGCAGCATTCTGCGGAGTTGGCGTCGATGGATGATGAGGCTGTGTATGGCCCTGAGTTGCACCGCTTGGGGTTTGGGGAGGCCGTCGAGAAGGGGTTGCTCACGGATTATCGCGTGCTTGTGATGACGGTGGATGAGAATGTCGCGGCTGAGGCGATGGCGTTGCGCACGCATGAGGGCATGAACTTGACGACGGCCTCTGCGATGATCGGTGCGTGGAATGGTTTGGCTAAGCGTTCGGGGAGTTTGCAGGGCAAGAAGGGCGGCTTTGATGAGGATGCGGAGCCGATGCGTCGTACGGTGGCGTTCGCGAAGGATATTAAGACGTCGAAGTTGATTGCGGAGAGTTTCCCGGCGTTGGTGTCCTCGCATCAGCAGCTGCTTCGGGAGCACGCGGTGTTGCATGATGTTTCGCTGCACAACGTAGATTTGGAGGTTGCGGCGCAGCATGTGGATGGCAGCATGAATGCGCTGGAGCGGGGCAATAAGATTTCGTGGCTTGAGGCGGATATTCCGGCGAATGAGACTCGTGTGCTGACGAACGCTCGGTGTCTTTCCGAGGGTGTCGACGTCCCCGCCCTCGACTCGGTGGTGTTCTTCAACCCGCGTAATTCGATGGTGGACGTGGTGCAGTCAGTTGGCCGCGTGATGCGGAAGTCTGAGGGCAAGGACTACGGGTACGTGATTTTGCCCGTGGCTGTGCCGCCGGGGGTGTCGCCGTCGGAGGCATTGAACGACAACCAGCGTTTCAAGGTTGTGTGGCAGATCCTCAACGCGTTGCGTGCGCACGACGACCGCTTCAATGCCAAAGTGAACTCGATTGGTTTCAACGAGGGCGACATTTCGGAACTACCGCTTGATGTTGATCAAGTGACAAAGCCGTACGACAAGGTCAAAGAGCTCGATGGGAATGACACCCAGCCGTATGACGACAGCTCGAACGTCGTGGAGCAGATCGCGTTGTTCTCGCTTGAGCAGTGGCAGGAAGCCATCTACACCAAACTGGTGGACAAGGTGGGCACCCGCACGTACTGGGAGGATTGGGCCGACGACGTCGCCGACATCTCCAAGGCGCAGGGCACCCGTATCCGCGCACTGCTTGACCAGGCGGACGCGAAGCTGCGCGGTGAGTTCGATACGTTCGTGGAGGGCCTGCGAGGGAACCTCAACGACTCAATCTCTGAGGACGAGGCGATCAGCATGCTGTCGCAGCACCTGATCACCGCCCCGGTGTTTGACGCACTGTTTAGCGAGCATGACTTCGCCGTCCACAACCCGGTCTCCCAGGTCATGCAGCGCATCGTCGACGCGCTCGACGATAGTGACTTGGATGCTGAGACTGATTCGCTGGAGAAGTTCTATGCCTCGGTACGCGTTCGCGCCTCTGGAGTTACGAGTGCTTCCGGTAAGCAGAAAGTGATTAAAGAGCTCTATGAGCGCTTCTTCCAAAAAGCGTTCAAGCGCGACGCCGACAAGCTGGGCATTGTGTACACCCCGGTGGAGATCGTGGACTTTATCCTGCGCGCTGCCGACGATGTGTCGAAGCAACACTTCGGCCGGGGCCTGAGCGATGAGAGCGTGCATATTTTGGATCCGTTTACGGGCACCGGCACGTTTATGGTTCGTCTGTTGCAGTCCGGGTTGATTGACCCGAAGGATCTGGCCCGTAAGTACGCCAACGAGCTGCACGCCACCGAGATCATGCTCCTTGCCTACTACGTAGCGGCGGTGAATATCGAGACGACGTTCAACGCATTGCAGGCCGAAGCCGCACAACGCGAGGGATTGCCCGAGCCGGAGTACGTGCCGTTTGAGGGCATCGCGCTTGCAGATACCTTCCAGATCCACGAGGAAGGCGACATCCTGGATCTGACGGTGTTTAAGAACAACAACGAGCGCATCGTCCGCCAGAAGGAAGCCCCGATCAATGTCATCGTGGGTAACCCGCCGTACTCCGTAGGTCAGACGAGCGCGAACGATAACAACGCGAACCTGAAGTACCCGACGCTGGATGCACGCATCGCGGAAACATATGCGGCGAAGTCGACAGCGACGAACAAAAACTCCCTATATGACTCGTATCTGCGCGCGTTCCGTTGGGCCACCGACCGGATCGGGGACCAGGGCGTTGTGGCGTTTGTGTCGAACGGTGGCTGGGTAGATGCCAATACTGGTGACGGTGTGCGGCGTTCGCTCGCTGAAGACTTTAATGACGTGTACGTTTTCAATCTGAGGGGCAACCAGCGCACTGCCGGAGAGCTATCGCGCAAAGAGGGCGGCAAAGTCTTTGGTTCCGGTTCCCGTGCTGCTGTGTCAATTCTGATCGGAATAAAAGATCCGAAGAAGTCGGGGTTCGAGTTGCACTACCGCGACATTGGAGATTATCTGTCTGCGGCGGAAAAGCTCGCGATCGTCGATGCGTCGACGATTGAGAATGTTGATTGGCAGTCAATCGTGCCGAACCAGCATGGAGATTGGTTGAACCAGCGCAGCGACGAGTTCGTGACGTGGCCGGTTATCGGCGAGAAAAAGGGAAATTCGACGAAGTTCTTTGAAGAGCATTCGCGTGGCCTTTCAACTGCGCGTGATGCGTGGTCGTATTCTTCTGCGACTGCCCAACTCGTGGAAAACATCGGGACCCACGTTGCGAACTTCCGCCAAGCGCAAGACCTGTTGCGAAAAGAAGGGTTTGAGGAAAGCAAGCGGGGTGTCGACGCGTTGTTTGCGCGGCATCCTGAGTTGGTTGATAGCACGCAAGGTTCATGGAATCGCAGCCTGAAACAGGAGTTAGCCCGCGGAACCGAGATTGCTGTTGATACGGGTCGTGTCTACACCTCGTTGTACCGCCCGTTTTTCAAACAGCGCAGTTACTTTGCGAAAGAACTCAACGATATGGTGTATCAATTGCCGTCGATGTTCCCGACGCAGCAACATAAGAATATTGGCATCGAGACTTCAGGCGCTAGCAGTCCGTCGGGTTGGTCCGTGCTTGTTTCGTGTGAGGTGCCAGATGTGCAGCTACTCGGAAATGGGCAATTCTTCCCTCGTTTTACCTGGGAGCCGGTTGAAGCTTCGGATGGTGGGTTGTTCGGCGAGGGGACGTCGATAAGCGAGGGAGAATCCTCGATCTATGGGCAGATCGGCGAGGTTGTCGCGGGGTATGTTCGCAAGGACAACATCACCGACGAGATCAAGGCGCTCTACCGCGACGCGCTGGGTGCGGATGTCACCGGTGACGATGTCTTCCACTTTGTCTACGGCAAGCTGCACGACCCGAACTATCGGGAGGCGTACGCGGCGGATTTGAAGAAGATGCTGCCGCACATCGAGACGCCGGGTTCGCGTGAGGAGTTCGACAAGTTTGCGCGTGCCGGCAGCGAACTGATGGACCTGCACGTTGGGTATGAGGATGTGGAGCCGTACCCACTGGATATCGCGGTCAAGGGCGACGAGTCCGATCCTGAGACCTGGCGTGTGTTGAAGATGAAGTGGGCGCGCAAGAAGGACCCGGAGACTGGTAAGAACGTCAACGATGTGACCAAGCTGATCTACAACAAGCGTGTGACTGTGAGCGGCATCCCGGCTGAGGCTGACGAGTACATGTTGGGTTCGCGTTCCGCTCTGGCGTGGTTGATTGATCGCTACCAGGTGAAGAAGGACAAGGCGTCCGGGATTGTCAACGACCCGAATGATTGGTCCGAGGAGGTCGGGAACCCGCGTTACATCGTGGACCTGATAGGTAAGGTCACGCGCGTCGCGGTGGAAACTGTACGGATCGTGGAGGGACTGAGGTAGTACACGGATGAGTCTCCGAGAGATCTCGAACGACATTGAACACGTCGTTGCCCTGCCACCCACCGAGGGAATCCACCATGCCCTCGGGGCAAACCATGATCTGGTGACGGGCCTCGATGAGTTGATCGATAATGCCATCGACGCGCATGCCCAAAACGTGGTGCTTCACTTCCACGTCGATGGGTTCCGCCTGGTGCAGATCGGCATCCATGACGACGGCACCGGCATGTCCGTGCAGCAGATGCAGGAGATTCTCCGCCTCGGCGGGCACCAAGCGCGAAACAAGAAGAACATTGGTCGGTACGGGATGGGCATGAAAGAAGGCTCGCTCAGCAACGCGGAGATCGTCACCGTGGTGTCGCGCCAGCGCGGCCAGCACTCTGCCGGCTACGAGCTGCGTAAAGGAACCTTTGATGCTGGCGTCTTAGGTGAGCGTTCCAGTATGGACGTCTGGAACCTTCGCGCAGACATGCTCACTCTCAAGCACGGAACCAGCATCGTGTGGAACAGCCTTACCGATGTCTACCGGGGCGAAGACGAAGCACAAGGCCTCGGCTTCATCTCCAGCACGCTGGAGAAAGTGCGCCGCCACATCGGTATCCGTTACCACCGCTTCCTCGAGCGCGGCGACCTCAACGTCTCGATGTTCACCCGCTGGGACGATGCCGACTGGGCACCGAACCCCGCAGTAAAACCAATCAACCCCGTCGGCTGCAGCCGCTCAGCGCGCAAGGACTACCCGCGCACACTCACCGTCGGCGGAAAACCAGGCGCCGCGGGTGTCACCGCCCATATCTGGACCAACCGTTCCGTGAAGGACGAGTTCATCCTCGAGGGCAAGGACGCGATGGGTCACCAGGGCTTCTACTTTTACGACGCCGACCGCCTCCTCACCAGCGGTGGCTGGAGCGGTTTCCGCCGTGACAGTAAAGACACGAAGCTGCTCCGAATCATTATCGACGACCCACAAGTGATCAACGAGTACCTCATGGTGAGCCCGCAGAAGCGCTCCGTGCGCTTGAGTGAAGGCTTCCACAGGTTCATCGATTCCCTCCGGGACGTCAAGGATGCGGAATATACGTTCGATGATGTCTGCGCTGACGCGCGCGACGTCCTCCGGGAGTCCAACCAGAAGTCAGGTAATGCAGATCAGATCTCTGAAGCAGGCGTCGGCATCGCTCCGGAGGTTAAACGTGCAGTTGAGGAGCATGCGCGCCTCCGCTTCACCGACCCAATCGACATCAAATACAAGCAGCTTCCGGGCGACGATTTCGTCGAAATCGATCAGCCCAACCACTGCATCTACATCAACGCGAAGTACCGCAAACTCATCAATCCTGGCAGAGGCTCGCTCAATGACGCGCCGATTGTCAAGACTCTGTTGTACCTTCTCTTTAACGACGTCACCGTCCAAAAACGAACCAAAAAGTCGAATGCGAACGTAGAAGTGTGGAATGCGCTTCTCACCGCCGCAGCGCAAGCAGAAACGAATAGTAGGAGCGAATAATGGATTTCAACGATATTAAGAATGCGATCTCAGATCTGTATGACGCACGGAGTCTCCGCGTCCGTCCTGCGATTCAAAAGGGGGTCGAACTTCTTACCGACACCGTACTTAGCGACGACCAGCTCCGCTCCTACCTTCGTAACGGTTCGTCTGCGGACGTCCAGCCGCTCGTTTCCTACATCACCGAGATCGCAAATGCTGACGGAGCGACTCTCGACCCAAAGACAGTAACTGCACCGGACTCCGCCGAGCGGATCGCATGGATTTTGGAACAGTTGCACCTGGGCAAGTTCTCTGAGGATATCGACGAGCTGCTCGTGTCGCCGGAGCCTTCGGTGATCGTTGACCAAGTTTTTGATGATTGGTACACCCCCGAGCGTGCCGCCAAGAACGCAAACTATTGGACCGACTACAAGAACGTCCTGTCCCGCAATAATTGGGATGCGGCCTCTATCGCCGCCGTTGATGAGCAAGCAACGGAGGTGCTTCGCCGGCTCACCGACCCGACGAAGGCCGAGTACCAGTCTTCCCGTGGCTTGGTGGTGGGCTACGTGCAGTCGGGAAAGACCGCGAACTTCACTGCACTTGCCGCCAAGGCCATCGACGCTGGGTACCGCTTCATCATCATCCTTGCCGGCACGATGAACAACCTCCGCGAGCAGACGCAGCGCCGAATGGATAAGGAGCTGTGCGGTAAGGAAGCAGTGCTCGATGGTTTGGATTACGAAAACCTCACGAAGGAAGAGGTGAAGTACGAGACCTACTTTAACGAGGATGAGGAGTGGGAGCGGGACTGGAACGATCGTGGTGGTGCGTTCCTGAGTCATGGGCCGCGCTACGGCGAGCCAGGCTTCCCGCGCATCCGTCGCGTCACGACGTCGAAAATTGACTACCAGCGCAAAGGCACCAACACCATCGATATTGAGCGCCCGGACAAGTCAAAGCCGATGTATGACCCAGCCAACCTAGAAAACATGAAGTGCTTGGTTGCTGTGGTGAAGAAGAATGCCACTGTTCTGCGCCACTTCAACTCCGATCTACGCCGTGCCGCTGGTGCAGACCCCGAGTTCAAGAACCTCCCAGTGCTGGTCATCGACGATGAGTCCGACCAAGCGTCGATCAACACCCGCCCACAGAAGGGCCGGGGCAGTGAGGAGGAAGTCGACCGTACAGCGGTGAACGAGCAGATTACGGAGATCCTGCAGAACTGCCCTCGAGCACAGTATGTCGGCTACACCGCTACCCCATTCGCCAACGTGTTCATCGACCCCAACGACCCGGTTGACCTGTACCCACGCCACTTTGTACTAATGCTGCAGGAGCCGCCAGCGTATCGTGGTGCGCGCTGGTTCCACGACCGCGCAGACTTCGCCGATGGGAGCGAAATCCCGACGATTAAGAACTCGCAGAGTAAGGCGTTCATCCGCGATCTCATCGACGAAAGTTCAGTGAGCGATGAGTTTTATGACGAAACGCGGAGGGGCGAGCTCCAAACAGCCCTGGATGTGTTCGTTCTCACCGGAGCCCTGAAGAAGTATCGTGAAGCGAAAGACCCGAAGTATTCCTTCCGACACCACACGATGCTGGTCCATGAGGGCGTCGATACTGCCATTCACCAAGACGCAGCACAGATGCTTCGTGAACTGTGGAGGGAGCGTGGCTATAACCTTGGCCGCCCGATTCCCGAGATGAAGCAGCTCTTCGAGGCCGACCTCTTGCCTGTAATGCAGGAGAAACGCTACAACCCCGGCTACCCGTATCCCGAACGCTACGAAGAGTTGTTGCCGTTCATCAATGAAGCGTTCGCAGAGATGATGGTCGGCGTCACCGATAGTTCGGGTCCGGTGATGCAGGTAGACACGGATGGCAAGGACTCCCCGAACTTCGAGGCTGGCAAGGTCTGGAAGGTCTTGGTCGGCGGCACGAAACTCTCGCGTGGTTATACCGTCGAGGGGCTCACCGTCTCTTATTTCCGTCGCAGAGCGGGCAGCGCAGACACGCTCATGCAAACCGGACGCTGGTTCGGGTTCCGCAAGGGCTACCAAGACCTCGTCCGACTGTACGCACCTGCTGACCTGGTCGAAATGTTTGAAGCCGCCATGCACGACGAAGAAGTCTTCCGTGACAACATCAAGGCGTTCTCCGAGCTTGACGACGACAATGCGCCTCGCCTCACCCCAATGAAGCTTGCACCGCTCGTCCGGCAATCGTTGCCGTTCCTGAAACCAACGAGCAGTTCGAAGATGTTCAACGCGTACATCATGAAGCAGGCAGCGGCACCGCACCCGGTGGAATTCAACTCCATCCCCGTCCGGGAACAGAAGGAAGCGTTGCGCCAGAACTTTGAAAATGTCGCGATCCCCATGCTCAAGAAGATGAGTCCGGACCCAGTCTCAGCTGCCTTCTACCGCAAGGAAGGAATGTGGAAAGATGAAGTGACCCACCGCCACGGCGTGAAGGACTATTACTGCGGCACGATGCCTGCCCAGCAATTCATCCAGATCCTCGACGCAATGAATTGGAACGAGTCCATCAATTACAAGCAGAACATCGTCCAACCCCTCATTGAGTACCTCCGCGGTTTGCTGGGGCGGGGACGCCACGCTGACCCCTCTCGCTCCGACCTCCTTGAGGTAGGCATCTTGCTTCCCAAGAACAAAAAGCGGGGAAATACTCCGGAAACCGTCAGCATCCCCGGCGTTCCCTTCGACGTGCCCCTCGTGGTGCGTAAACGCCGTGAAGACCGTAACGACATCACTGGTACGGACAGGAAGGACACCTATGTCCTCGAGAGTATTGCCTCCGGCAATCCAATCTCGGTCCACCGGCAGCCAGAAATCGAAGCAATGGCCAAGGCCGGTATACACGTCAATGCGGACTACACCCCAGACGCCGAGCCATTCGACGTCACAAGCGAGGAAGCCCACAAACGCGCTGCCGTGTTGTTGACCCTTTTCGACGACCGCGACCCCGCGGACGTCAACCTCGCCAAGAAGCTCGGCACCTACACAAAACCGGACTGGTCGAAGGGCGAAATTGGCGTCGCGATCGCGGTCGGTTCACCACACGCCGCTATCAAGGGCAACGAGGGTTTCCTCGAGTGGGGAGTACACCTGGCGGCACCTGAGGGAGAGGAGGAATCTCCGATCGTCGAAGTCAGTGCGGTGGATGGAGCGGAGTGATTGGGCAAGGCTAAAACGCCCCCCAGCCTTGGGGTGTGGTCGCAAAACTTTGGGGTGCAGCGCTTTTACCACCGTTATGGCTTCTCCAAGGCCGGTGAGTACTTCTTCAAGGTTGGCAACCACCGCGATCACGAGTTCATCTAACGGCGCCCTGCCCCACTCGGTTAAGCCCACGGTGGTGAGGCAATCGTTGGGAGTGAGTGCGCTTTTCCACCTATCCTTTGACGTTTTTGTAAACATCAAAACTTAGGTGCCTAAGTTTGCAGGTTTGCTGTCTCGTGTTGATGACTGCTTTGCTGCGTTGGACGCATATCGGCGGGGCGACGCCGATCAGATCGTCGATCTTTATGCGCCAAGTGCGCTCGAAGCACTCGCGCAGGCAGGCATCGTTACCGCAGCGCAGCTAGATAAACGCACCCGCGCCTGGCGAGCCCCCGACGTGTTGGATCTGCTCGACGAGTTCGCCGAGCGCAGGCGGTGCGCCTAGAGCCCCGCGACATCCTCCGCCAGCATCGCCTGGTCCACCTTGATGCCCACGGCCGCGCCCGCGCCCATCGCCTGCGGCACCTGATCCGGCGAGCTCACCACGTTGCCCGCGGCCCAGAGCCCGCTTATCGACGTCCCACCACCGTGCACCCGCACCCAGCCGTCAGCCGTGCCGTCGACGGTAGCGCAGCCGGCCTGCTTGAGCAGCGCGTCGTTGGGGAGGAAGTCTGGGCCGGTGAAGCAGGCGTCGAAGGCGGTGGCGTCGTCGCCGGCGCGCACGAGCACGCCGGTTGCGGAGGCGGCGTCGGGGTCCACGCGGGTGACCGGGGCGTCGCTGATGGTGGCGCCGAGGGTGTGGAGGAGGTGGCGGGTGGCGTCGTCAAGCGAAGGCCCGTTGGGGAAGAAGGTGAGGCGGTCGGTCCACTTGGTCAAAAGCTTTGCAGCGTTCACCGTAAACGGCGGATTCGCGCCGCCGATCAGCGCGATGCTGCGACCGCGGACCTCCCAGCCGTGGCAGTAGGGGCAGTGGAAGACGCGCGTGCCCCATAGTTCCCGCAGGCCAGGGACGTCGGGGAGGCGGTCGGTGATGCCAGTGGCGACGACGACGTGGCGAGAGCGGAGCGCCTCGCCGGTGGAGAGCGTGGTGCGCCAGCCGCCGTCGGCGGGGGAGAGGGCGTCCGCGGTGGCGCACACGAGGGTGCCGCCGAAGGATTGGAACTCGGCGAGACCCCGATCGCGCAGCTCCATTGGCGGCACGCTGTCCATGCCGAGGATGCCGTGGGCGTGCTCGCTGAATCGATTGCGAGGCTGGCCTGCGTCGATGAGCGTGACCTGGCGGTTGGCGCGCGCGAGCGTGATCGCCGCTGCGGTACCGGCGAATCCGCCGCCGATGACGGTGACGTCGGGATGAGCGTAACTGTTTGGATACGGGATGGGTCGGTTGTGCGGCATACGGTTCCTCGTGGAGCGTGTTTGATGTGGTGCTTTCGTCACGATAATGATTCGGGACGCCAGCGCAAACGGAGCTAGCTCCATTTGCGCCGACTTCGGCAGTAAAACCCCAGTTCGCGCGAAGCCGGTAATCCGAAATGGAGCTAGCTCTGTTTAGACTCGGGAGCTGCCCGGATTCTCAAAATACGGAGAGAACGGAACTCCAGGTGTAGCAAGTTCGTCGAAAGGTGAAGTATTTGCTCTCAGAGGGAGGCTGCATACTGCCATGGTGGTGGAAACTCATTGTTCGCTTCGTTAACGCTCGAGTGGCGCTCCTCGAAGACGTTTCTTGTATGGGGCACTTTACGCGAGGCCAATGGGTTAACCTGGTCAGAGATGTGCTGCCACCAGTGGAGGAGTTTCCCGTATGGGTTTTCAAACCCCGATGATTGAGCTCGAGAAATTTCTGGAGCGAACCAACAACGGATCGATCCAGTTGCCAGACTTTCAGCGTGGCTACAAATGGGACGAAGAGCGAGTCCGGCAACTCCTGATTACGGTGCTGCGAGGACACCCCATGGGCGTGGTCATGCTTCTGGAGACTGGAAACGACCAGATTCGATTTAAACCACGGCCAGTCGAGGGGACGGAATTTCCAGAGGGAGCGAAACCACAATTCCTGTTACTCGACGGTCAACAGCGACTCACTTCTCTCACGCAGGCGCTGTCGGGTGACGGTGTAGTGCAAACCAAGGATTCTCGTGGCAAATTGTTTGGCCGTCGTTTCTTCGTAGACATCAACCTGGCTGTAGAAGATCCGCAGAATATCGAGGATGCGGTAATCGCCGTACCTGAAGACGGCAAGATCAAGACGAACTTTGATCGAGATGTTGTGCTCGATCTGAGCACGCGTGAAGCACAGCAAGAGCAAGGCTATATTCCGATCACTCTGTTATATGACTCAGAAGCGTGGTTTTCCTGGGCCATGACTGCGCCGAACCCGGAGGTCGTCCAGCGCTTCGGCAGCCAATTTGTTTTCCCAGCGAAGAGTTACAAACTTCCTGCGATCGAATTGGATCGAGAGACTGACAAAGCGGCTGTGGCTACGGTATTCGAGAAGGTAAACATTGGTGGGCTACCGCTCAACGTTTTTGAGCTTCTTACGGCAATGTTTGCCGGTGACGCCGACTACTACGCCAAGACGAATAATGATTTCCGGTTGAACGATGACTGGCAGGAAACCCGTCAGTACTGGGCGAAGTACCCCGTCCTGCACAAGGTGGAGAACACTGATTTCCTTCAAGCCGTCACCATGCTTGCGAGTTTGAAACGGAAACGCGAGGCGGCTGAAGGCAGCCGCAAGGTTGGTGTCACAGCAAAGCGCGAGGACGTACTGAAACTCACGCTTCCCGAATATCTTAACTGGCGCGACCCGCTTCGGGATGCGTTTATCTGGGCTGCGGACTTCCTCGCCGATCTCCACATCTTCCAGGCGGCTGATGTTCCATACTTGAAGCAGCTTGTGCCGCTGGCTGCATTGCGTGTCGAGCTTGGGGCCGACGCGGATCTCCACCAAGTCCGTGCACGCCTGGTCAAGTGGTATTGGGCTGGTGTTTTCGGCGAGTTATACGGCAGCGCAATTGAAACTCGCTTCGTTCGGGATCTTGAGATGGTCCCAGCGTGGGCCCGCGATGTCTCGGCACCAACCCCACGCACGGTGGCAGATGCCAACTTTGTCGAGTCTCGCCTCCATTCCATGAGAACTCGGAACTCTGCAGCATACAAGGGGATTATGGCGCTGATCATGGGGAACGGATGCATTGATTGGATGGAAGCCAAGACGTTCGGTGCCTACCAATACCAGCAGCTTGCGGTGGATATCCACCACATCTTTCCGCAAGACTGGTGCAAGAAAAACGAGATTGATTCGGAGCAGCGTGAGTCCATCGTGAATAAGACGATGCTTAGTGCGAGGACGAACCGGATCATTGGCGGCGTAGCCCCATCACGCTATTTGGGCGAAGTGCAGGAGAAAACTCAGCTTAGCGCAGCGGAAGTCGATGAGATCCTGGCAACGCACGTCGTCTCCCCGGCGGCGATGCGCGGAGATGACTTTGCGTCGTTCTTCTCTCAACGCCGTGAAGGGCTTTGCGTGCTGGTCGAAAAAGCAATGGGCAAGGCAGTGCCACGGGATGTAGCCGATGGCCGAGGCGAAGAGGACTCAACGCACTTCGAAAGCGTTGATGAGGATCCAAGCGAACTGGAATGATCCCGACGCCTGGCGAAACCTACACATCCCGCAGCCGCTCCACCGCGTAGTCGAACACGATGCGTTCCTGCTCGATGCGCAGGCACCCGCTGGAGGAGTGGCTGCGCAGGTAGTCCAGGGCGTCGGCTTCTGTGGAGGTGAGTCGCGCCGGGGTGAAGCGGCTGGGGTTTGGCTCTTCGACGGCGAGTGCGTCGTGGTCGCGCGCAGTATCCAGATCCATGAGCACGGACCGCGTATGCGGCAGGTGTGCGCGCACCAGGTCAAGGATGTAGAAGCCGTAGGAGTCTAAGTCTCCCCAGTACAACACCTCTTTTGAAGCAAGCCAAGGCAGCTGCTTCGCCAGCACTTGCGCGCGCAGGCCGCCACCGAAGATCGCGACGATGTCCGGCAGCTCCGGCAGCGCAAGGAACGTCTGGTGGTTTTCCACGAACAACACGCGGCCCCCGGGCAGTGCCTTCAGCTCGGAAAGAGGGCACGACCAGTGCCGCACCCCGCAGAATGACGCGTCCGGGTCCAAGCTCCGCAGCTCCACCAGGACCGGCCTGTCGCGAAACGTCAACTCGCCGACTACGGCAGTCAGTACTGCGCGGTGGGCCTCCACCCACTTAGAATCCACGCCGAAGATCGGGAGCTCGCGGATGTAGTAGGCGGACGGGTCATGCGTGCGCAGCCACCGCACCACGCTGACAAAGCGGGCGACGGTGGCATCATCCCACGCCTCCCACGCAGCGAGCTTGCTTATCAAGGGGCTACGGACGTCGTCGCCAAGCGAGGCGCACAGTCCGTCGAGCAGCGAGTTGATGCGCAGCCAATGCTCAGCGCGGCCGGCGACCCGCGCGGCGGTGTCCGGGCTGTCCAGCACTACGCGCGCCGGGAGTGCGTAGGTGCCCAGGTAGCCGAGCTTCTTCTCCTCCCACTCCGCGGTGATGCGGCTGCGCTTCCATTCCTGGATCCAGGCCTGCACCGCGCGCCCCTCATCAAGCTCGGCGGCACGGCCCGTCGGTGGCAGCAGGTTCACCGTGAGCGGCGAGAAATCGCCGGCAAGCCAGGCCCGGTGGTTGCGGGCGTAGAACGTGGCAGCGCGTGTGCGTACCTGGTCACAGGTCTTCATCGAGGGCTTCCTCGATGGTGAGTGTGCTGGTCTGCGAGTGCTTGCGGTCCGGGCACTCCACCATCAGCACGCCGCCGATGTAGTCCTGCACCGTCTGCAAAAGCTTCTCGGGCGTGGCGAGGATCATGTGGAATCCGAACTTGCGGAATGCTCCCATGGCCGCGCGCGTGAACTCGGCGTCCGCGCGGTCGAAGGCTTCATCCAGCACGATGGTGCCAAAGCGGGGGTACATCGCATCCTCAACCTCGACCACGGATTTGTTCGCTTGCGACGGGTTCGCGCCCATCCCCGTGAGCCGGTAGCGCAGCGCGGCGGCGAGGCAGAAGGAGGAGAGCTTCTGGGCCTGGCCGCCGGAGAGTCCTTCGGCAGAGTCGTATACCGCGCCGCGGACGCCGTCGGTGCCGTACTCCACGCCCAGGAACTTCACGTGCTGACGCGTGTCCAGGCGCAGCTTCTGTTCGCGGGCGCTCGTGGTGTCGGAGATCGTGACCGCCTCGATCACCTCGCGGATTGTGTGGAAGCGGCGCTCGCTGTCCTCTAGATCGGCCTCGTTGATCATGCCGTCGAGCGTGGCGTCGATAAGCTCGATGAACTTGCGGGCGATCTGCGGCTGCGCCTCGCGGACCTCAATTTGCAGGTGCGTGTCGGGGTAGAACTCGACCTGTGCCAGGGAATCGTTGATGGTTTGGATGGACTTGCGCGTATTGCTCGCGGCCTCGCGGATGAGGCGGCGGAGGCGGCCGAAGTGCGTGCGGGTCTGCTCCTGGAGGAGGTCCTTGAATTCCTGCTCAAAGCTCGGCAGGTTCTCGGTTTCGAGGCGGTCCAACTCGGACAGGAACGCCTGCTGGTAGCTCTTGTCCGCCTGCAGGTCGCCCTTGCGGCTCTCCCACTTGTGCAGGTAGCGGTGCATGGCGTCGAGCATCCGGCTCTCGCACTTGAGGTCACGGCGGTTGAGTTCGTCGAGCTCGGCGGTGATGGCCTTGCGCAGCTGCTCGTGCACGCGGTCGATATTCTTCTCGTCGATGGTGCCGGCACGCTTGGACAGCCTGCTGTGGACCTCCTCCGGTGGGGCTCCGCGCTCGAGGCGCGCCTGAGCCTCGGCAAGCGCCTGTTCCGCCTGCTCGAGCTTTTGGCGCAGCCCGCCGCGCTGTTCAATCAGCCCGTTGAGATGGCCTTGGGCCTGGCCCAGTCGCTTCTCGCGGACTTTGAATTGCTTCTTCAATTCGGCGACCTCCGCGTTGCCGTCGGTGAGCCGGTCCACCAGCTCCTGCGACTCTGCGAGCAGGCGGGCCGCGGTCGCGGTGTCGATCTCGCTGAAATCTGTTGTCTCTTGGAGACGCTCCACCGTGGAAATCTGGTCGCGGGCCGTCTTCATACGGCGCTTTGCGGTATCGCGCGCCTGCTCCGCCTGCGCTAGCTCCTTGCCTACGCGTTGCAGCTCTACGTGCAGTGCGTCGATCTTGTCGTCCAGGTTGCCCCACAACACCCACGTGCTCGTGTCGTCGATGCGCCGGCGGTCGTCCTTCACGTGGTCCGCTTCGCTGTGCTTGACCTGGCCATTGCGGGTTACCGCGCGACGGGCGCGCCGGAACTCATCCAGGGACTCGCAGCACTGGTGGTCGAACCGGCGGGCGAGCTGCGACTGCACCCAGTTGTAAAAGCGCCCGTCGGCCACGTCGATCTTCGTGCCGAGCGTGCCGTGTTGAAAGCTCCGGGGCGCCGCGAACTCCTGCTCCGGTGTGATGCGGGTGTACTGCAGCTTTGCGCCAAGGTGCGTGGCATCAATAGCTGTCGAGACTGCGCGGTAGTGCTCTTCGGGTACCAAGAGTGTGCGGGCGAACCCGCCCATGACGCGCTCGGCCGCGCCCTGCCAGGCGCCTTCGCCTTGACTGACAGAGATGAGGTCGGCCACAAACGGCAGGTCTTTCTCGCGGATGCCGGCCGCGTCGGCGATTATGGCGCGAGCTCGCAGCAGCCGAGAATCCATCGCTGAACTGTACTTGTGCAGCGTTTGCAGCTCGGTCTTGAAGGCTGTCTGGGTCTCCTGCAGCTTGCCCACGAGCTGGATCGCGGTGGTAGCTTTGGCGTCTTCTGCGTCGTGCTGCGCGTACAGGTTGTGCAGGTCCTTTCCCAGCTGGTGTGAAATGCGCGCAAATTCCTCCGCTGAGCCAGGTGGCGTGAGTTGGAGCACCCGCAGCCGGGAGGCGAAGGCTTCCGCGGCCTTGTTGACCTGGTCGAGGCGTGTGCGGCGGCTGTCGCGGGTCATTTCGGCCTTGGCCAGGCCGGTGTCCTGTTTGCCGTCGATAAGCTGGCGCAGCTCCTCGCGCTCGCTGCGAAGCGTTTCTACTTCAGCCTCGCCGGCCGTGATCGCGCCGCCCAGCGCTTCGAGGTCGTTGCGGTGCCGTTCGCACGCGCGCAGCGCGAACTGCTTCTTCCAGCCGAAGATGAAGGGGTCGAGCCACGTCTGCTCCTCGGCGACCACGGCGGTGGTACGCGCAATTTCCTCGCGTGCGTGCGCGGCCTCGCGGACGGGAACGAGATGCTCGATCTGCTCACGCGCGTTTACCACTGCGGTGTAGGCGCCGTGCAGCGCGGTGAAGTTCTCGGCCGCCTGTTTGGCCACGGCAAACGTGTCGGGCTCCGGAAGCATGAAGGTGCGCATGAGGTGGTTGAGATCCCCCAGCGTCTTCGCTGATTGCGTACGGTGCAGGAGCTCGAGCGCGCCGCTGTCGGCGATGCCAAGCGCTCGCTGCAGCGCGGCGATGAACTGCGGGTGCTTGCGCCCCACGTGCAGCGCGCTGCCATAGTCCTGCTTCGCCTGTGCGATCGGGAGGTGTTTCACCGCGAGGGGTTCAAACTCCGTGAGATCCGCGTCGCGCGGCAGCAGCAGGTACAGGTCCGTGATGTCTTGGTCTGCGTGCGCGTTGGCGGCGAGGAACATGAGCCTGCAGGCGGTAATCGTCTCGCCGAGGCCGTTTTCGTAGCGAAGGAGCACACCGCTCCACGTCGCGCCGTTCCGGAGGTACGAGCGGGTCAGCTCATCCAGGTCCTCGGAGTGTTCGCGGCGCCACGCGCCCCGACAGTACGTGATCATGGTGCGTCCCGAGCGTTTTTGGTTGTCCGCAGCCGCGTTGAACGAGCGCTTGGTGGGTGGGACGAGGATGGCGGAGATGGCGTCGATGAGCGTGGACTTGCCGGAGCCGGAAGGTCCCGTAATGAGGTAGCCTTCGCGGGCAATGTCGATGCTGTGCAGGCCGTTGAAGGTGCCCCAGTTGTAGACCTGGACACGGGAGAGACGGAATTGGCCGGGGATGGTGGTCATGACTGCTGCTCCAGAAGGGTGCGGAAGGATTCGGTGATTGCGGCGATTTCCTCGCCGGAGAAGATGATGCGCAGGACGGGGGAGACTTCGTAGCGGCCCTCGGTAGGGGTGTCGATGACGATGGAGTTCCGCTTCATCTTGTTCCATGAGGCAATGAACTGCTTGCGTGGATTCGACTTATCGGTTGTGGATTTCCCCTGGTAGGGCATCGTGGCCTCGAAGACCTCGTCCTCGTTGACAATCGTGCGCTCGGTGGGGCTGGTGGAGACCAGCTCGCGCCGCAGGTGCAGAATCACGACCGTATCCATGAAGGTCAGCGAGGTCTTGCGCAGCATCGCGCGCTTATCGGGGACGTCTACCTCCCACGCCTTGGTGTAGGCCACGCCAGCGTCATCGTCCACGATGAGCGTGAGGAAGAGGTTGTCCAGCTGCTGCGCGAGCACCTCACGCGACCCGGACACGGTCTGAAACACCTCCGGCGACTTGATGCTGGACACGTACGGGCCGCGGATGAGTTCCGCGAGCGCCCTGCGCTGCGGGCCGGTGAGCGTACCGGTGTCGCCGTCGTAGAGTGTGTTGTCCATTTATGGCCGTCCAATCGTCGTGTCGAATTCAAACCGTTCGTATCGCGCGCGCAGCCTCGTACCGTCCGCGCGCGTCCAATGCAGCAGTTCGGTGCCGTCTCTTCGCTCGCCGTGCCTGCGCGCAAGCTTGATCAGCCCCACCACGCTCGCAAGCCCCTGGGTCGCAGGGTGCGCGGAGAGCACATCGCTTATCGACGCCCTGCCGTCCCGCTCCACCACATCGTTCACCGCCCCGCACAGCTCCTCCCAGTCGATCTCGTTCTCCCGGATGCGGCGGCGCATCGCTTCCATATCAATCGAGCCTTGCTCGTTGATCTCCATGCCACGGTCGATCTTGTACTCCATCGGGTCGTGCAGCTTCCAGCTGGACAGCGACGTCGGCTGCATCGTTGTTAATTCCAACTCAACACCGACTGGGCTGTTGGTGCCGATGCCCTCCTGCGCGAGCTGCAGCGCCATCTGTTGCGCGGCATTGATGGATTTGATCAGTGCCTGCTGGGACTCGGCTTCACGGGATTGCACAAAGCGTCGTAAAGAGCGCGATAGGTTGGTCATGGAATCGTGGACTTGGCCCGACGACACGTCGAGCGTGTCCACGAATTGGCCCAGCTCGGCGCACTCCATTGGCGAGAGCTTGCGCACGAAGTCGCGCGACAGGACGGTACTCACCGTGGCGTCGAGCTGCTTCGACTGCTCCGGGTCTAAAAAGACCTCGTAGAAACCGCTAAACGCTTTGCCGGCCTCGGACTGCGTGATGAGGTCCACGCCACGGAACACGTTCTCCAAGACATCGCCCGCGTGAAGCTTCTCCTCGACGATGGACTCGCGCAGCTCCCGGTCAACCTCCTCGATCTCCTCGCGCACACGGGAAAAGTCAGTGGGGAGGTCGCTGACCAGCGACAGGATCTCGCGCGCCTTCTCCACCGCCTCCTCGTCCGAGATGGTGGCGACGCCGTTCATGCGCACCTGGTCGATCCGGTGCTGGATGGCATCCCGCTGCGCCTCCAGCCTGCGGATCGCATTCGCCTCGTCTTCATCGGTTTCGGCGGCGAGGTCGCGCAAGCCGGTAATGAGGGTGCTCAGCCGAGACTTTGTCACCGACCGCTGCGGATTGGTGAGCTGCTGCACGTAGTCGATCGCCACGTGGGCGTCGGTGGACAACTCGTACAGTTCCTCGCGGGTGCCCTGCGGGCTGCGGCGCACCAAGTACCCGTCCTTGACCCAGTCATTGATGTAGGCCACACCGGTCTTCGGCAGCTCCATGTCGGTCTGCTCCCGGATGTCCACCAGCATGGCGTCGACGGTGAGCGCGAAATCGGAGCCGGCGACCTGGCGATTGTCCCCTTCAAACACCGACCGCAGGATGGCCAAGACGGCCGGGGCATTCTTCGCGCGAAGTATCACCCAGGCCGGGTTCGAGGTGGATAACCTGAGCTGCTCAAGCGTCGTGGCAACCACTGAGATGCTGTTCATGCCCTCAGCCTAATAACGGCACCGGACATGGCCTGCGGTTTTCTCGAACGGGTGGGCGGTTGGCCTACATGGAGCTAGCTCCATCTACAACAGCGCCGCCCGGAAAACACCAGGTCGCGGCCTGGCGGTTGGCCTAGACGGAGCTAGCTCCGTTTGGCTCGGCGCCGCCCCTGTCGCCTGGCCTGGTGAAACGCCCACGAAACACCCACGAAGCGCCAGCCAAGCCATCCAAGCCAGCCAACTACCCGCCCATCCCAGACTTCCACGCCGCGAGCGTCGTGTGCAGCGGGCGCGGCGCGAAGTTCACCGTGTACGCCCCCGGCTCCGCTTCCGCCTTGAAGCACAGCACCCCGCTGTTGGTTTGCCCGTGCTCAAGCGTCAAGTTCAAGTGGTTGAAACCGGGCGCGTAGCTGGGCTCCACGGTCTTCCCGCTCGGCATCGTGAGCGTGAAGTCGCTCTTGGAAATCCACTGCTCGTCGTTGGTCATGTTGAGGAACGACACGTCGTTGCAAAGGAAGCTGTCCTCGCCGTATTTCCCCATGTCGCGCACTGGCCCGACGCCGATGCGCAGGCCCCCGACGTTCGCCACCTCGCCGGCCTCGAGTGGCGTGAGCTCGAAGGCGCTTTTCGACGGAGCCTCCATCCCCCTCGGACTCACCGGAACCGGATCCTGCACCCTGGATCCTGGGTCGTAATCGTCCGGGCGGTACATGGCGGGCTCCTCGCCCGCCTCCTTGGCTTGTGAGATCCGCTCATCCACCGCCCCGAAATTCGGGAACTCAGCCTCTGCCGTCGGCGACTGTTCCCGACCCTCCGTAGTCTCCGCCCCGCTGGGGCCATCGGTCATCGAGGTGTAGACCAACCCGATCGCCCCGGCCACCGCCAGCGCCAACACGATGATGACCCACCAGTTCTTGAACTCAAACAGCGTTCTTTCCTCCGGGTCGGAAGGGACGTCGTCGCGCCAGTGCTGCCCCGACCCGAACTCGCCCGGCCCAAACACACCGGACCCGCCGGCCCCAGGCTCGTTCGAACTCGGCTGGTACGAGAAGTTCTTGTACGGATTCGGGTTCTTGCTGCTCATGTGCTGGTCCTTTCGGGAGGGCCGGCGAGGCCGCACCGGGCGCGGCAACGCTTCGAACACCCCTCACAGTACCGGCCAGTGCGCCCCCGCACACGCCCATGACAATTGTCATGCCCACCTCATGACAAAAACCAGTGTGCGCCGAGTCGCCCATACGTAGGCTGCGAATCATGTCCACCGCAGCAGTCGCTTCCAGCCCCCGCCCCGTCGCCATCCACGTCGCGGACGTGACTAAGACGTTCACTCCGCGTGGCAAGAATCCGGTCCACGCGCTGCGTGGCGTTTCCTTCGACATCCGTGTCGGCGAGATCGTCGCTCTACTGGGGACGAACGGCGCGGGTAAGTCCACGCTCATCGACATCATCCTGGGGCTCACCACGGCCACGTCGGGCCAGGTGAGCGTCCTTGGCGGCACACCCAAACAGGCTACGGGGAACGCGCGCATCGGCGCAGTGATGCAAACGGGAGGCCTGCTCACGGACATCACCGTCAAGGACACGCTCAACCTGGTCGCCGCGGCGTTCCCCACGCACCGGCCGCTGGATAGCGTCGTCGAGCGGGCGAATCTGGAACCGATTCTGAGGCGTCGCGTCGGCAAGTGCTCTGGCGGCGAGCGCCAGCGACTCCGGTTCGCGCTCGCCTTGCTGGGCGACCCGGACATCATCATCCTGGACGAGCCCACCGCCGGGATGGACGCCGGCGCGCGCCACGCATTTTGGGACGCGATGCGACTCGAGGCCGCCGCTGGACGCACCATCATTTTCGCCACCCACTACCTCGAAGAAGCCGACCAGTTCAGCGAGCGCGTTATCCTCCTCGACCAGGGCCAAGTGCTTATCGACGCCCCCTCGCACACCCTCCTGGCCACCTCCCCCACCCGCCTGCTCACCGCCGAGTTCCCCGCGGGCATCCCCGACGACCTCCACCTACCGGCCGACGCGGAGCCGGAGCGCGACGGCAACATCCTGCGCGTGCGCACCGCCGACGCCGACTCGCTCGCTCGCGCCCTGCTTACCTGCACCGACGCCTGCAATCTCACCATCGCCGCCCACACCCTCGAGGACACGTTCCTCGAGCTCACGCGCAAGAACGCCAACCAAACGGAGTGACCCATGACCACCACGCACACCCCGACGTTTTCCAACACCCTGTCCTACATCGGCCACGACCTGCTTCGCCTGCGCCGAGAGCTCACCGTCCTGGTCTTCAGCGTAGTTCTCCCCATCTTCTTCTACCTCTTGTTCGGCGCGATGGACGATTACGCCGACGAGCAGTTCAACGGCGGAAACATCTCCGCCCTGGTCATGCTGGGGATGGCGGTCTACGCGGGCGTGACCGGCGCGGTCGGCGCCGCGGGGTCCACGATCACCGAGGCGGAGAGTGGCTGGTCCCGGCAGTTGGCGCTCACCCCGCTGCGCCCGTGGCAGCTCACGCTGTCCAACATGTGCAACGTGGCGTTGCGCGCCATCTTGCCCATCGCCTCCGTCTTTATCGTCGGAGCGCTGACCAGGGCGGAGATGCAGCCGCACCTGTGGCTCCTCGCGTTCATCACCTGCGTACTGGTGTGCATCCCCTTCGGGTTCTATGGGATGGCCTGCGCGATGGCGGTGCCGGGGAGTAATACGGTGGCGATAGCGTCGACGTCGATAGTCTTGCTCAGTTTTGCCGGCAACCTGTTCATTCCGCTGAAGGAGCCACTGCTGGAAATTGGCCGCTTTACCCCGATGTATGGCGCGGCGGCGCTGGCGCGTTGGCCTGTCTCGCGCGGCACGCAGCTGCTGGCCAGCGGTACAATCTCCGACCCAATGTGGTGGGCCTGGGCTAACATCGCGGTATGGACAACGGTGTTCGTCACCGCGGTATTGCTCCTCCGGCGCCGCGACAAGAACCGGAAGTAGCCGGGGTGTTGTCTGCGCCGTTGCGTGGCTTCAACACCAGCAACACCTTGTTCGCCGGCGTGTGGCTGGTGTTCCTCGCGCCCGCCATCATCGCCGTGACCGCGGATCATGCGCACGCGCCCGGGTTCCTCTCGGCAGAGGCCGGCGTCGTCCTCATCTTCTGTGTCGCCTACCTGTTCAGTATCGGCTCCGCCTCCTACTTCCCGCGCGGCTGGTCTAGCCGCAGTCGCGTGGCTGCGCGCTGGGCTCTCCTGGTGCTTGTTGCGCTGGCGTCGATCCCCGTGTTCGGCGTGTGGGCAGTGATCTTCGTGCCGTACTTGGGCGCCCTACTGGCGTATCTCGCGCCCGTCCGAGCCGCGCTGCCCGCGATCCTGGCCACCGGTACCATCGTCCTCGCGGTGGTGTGGCGCATTTCGCCTGCCGACGCCCCCGGTACCGCCATCATCGCATTCGGACTACCACTCCTGGTGCTGGTCCTCGGCGTGCTCACGCGCCGCAAGGAAGCCACCACCGAGCTCGAGCGTGACCTGGACCTGGCTCGCCAGCGCGAGGACATCGCCACCGACGTCCACGATCTCCTCGGTCACACACTCACCGTGATCAACCTGAAATCGGAGGTGGCTCGCCGGGCCGTCGATAATGACCCCGAACAGGCAAAACACGAACTCGCGGAGATTGCGCAGCTGTCCCGCCAATCCCTCGCTGAGGTCCGCGCTACCGTCACCCGCATGCGCACGCCCACCCTCGCCGGCGAGCTGGAGGCCGCGCGCCGGGCGCTGTCCACCAGCGGGATCGCCGCCCACCTGCCCGAGTGCGCACCCACGAACCACGACGCCCTCTTCTCCTGGGCGCTGCGCGAGCTGACCACGAACGTGATCCGCCACTCTGGAGCCCGCAACTGCTGGGTCACGCTGACCCCCGATACGCTCACGGTTGCCGACGACGGCGCCGGCTTCACTTCCACCACCGCCGACCACGCCGGCGGTCTGGCCGGCCTGCAATCCCGCGTCACCGAAGGCGCGCTCCTCATCACCCGCGAGCCGGGGCGCACTACAGTCACCCTGTCGATGGGCCGCCCATGATCCGCGTCCTCATCGCCGAAGACCAGGCGCTCGTCCGCGGCGCACTCGTCGCGCTCCTCGGCGCCGAACCGGACATCGAGGTCGTCTCCCAATGCGCTACCGGCACCGAAGTCGCGGGGTTGCTCGAGCAATCGCCTATCGACGTCGCACTCCTGGACATCGAACTCCCCGGCCGCAACGGCCTCGACGTCGCCGCCGACCTCGCCAGTCACCCCTGTCGCACGCTCATCGTCACCACCTTCGGCCGCCCCGGCTACGTGAAGCGGGCCTTGGACGCGGGCGTCGACGGCTTCGTGGTCAAGGACACCCCGCCTGAGGAACTGGCCTGCGCCATCCGTCGCGTCCACGCCGGCTACCGAGTCATCGACCCCCAACTCGCCAGCGAAAGCCTCTTCGCGCCGAACAATCCACTCACAGACCGCGAACAAGAAGTGACCCGCCTCCTGCTCCGAGGCCTCGGCGCCCCCGACGTCGCCGCCACGCTGCACCTTTCCTCCGGCACGGTGCGCAACCACGTGTCCAGCATCATTGCCAAGACGGGTGCCGGAAACCGTTTCGAGGCGGCCCGACTTGCTGAGGGCAACGGCTGGGTGTGACGTTTCGCCGACAACCGAGGCCGCCACCCAGACGGCGCTAGCTCCATTTGCGGCCAGCCCCACCACCCACGCACCCCCAGATATTCCACGCCCCGCCCCGGTAAAATTACCCACAAACCCAGAAACCACCCCAGGAGCAGCGATGAACCAGGATCTCCCCGTCAATCGCCCGGAGGTGTTCGGCGACGCCGACTCCACCGACGATGCTGACCGTGCAACGCGCATGGATACCGTGAACGCCGTGGAACCGAAGCCGGGCGGCGCGCGCCCGGCGGTCAAGCGCATGCTGCAGGGCGACGGCGCGAACCTCATCGTGTTTAACTTCTGCTCTGGTCAGACGCTTCCGGACCACAAGGCGGCGCACCCGATCACGGTGCAGTGCGTCAGCGGATCGCTTGAGTTCGAGTGCGGCGGCGACCGCTTTCCGCTGCAGCCGGGCGAGGTCGTTCACCTGCGCGCATACGTGCCGCACGCGGTGTACTGCCCGGATGACGCCCCGGAGAAGGGCAACGTGCTCCTGCTCAGCATGCTCACCGGAGAACGCCACTAAATTACAGGTGCACGACCTCCACGTCGTCCCACGCCTCCGCGAGGTACTCGGCGGCGACGAGCCGGTGGCAGGTGCTGGGGTCGGCCTCGGAGCAGAGGAGCACGGCGTCGCTGAAAAGCGAGCGATCGAGCGACGAGACCTCGCCGTCGTCATATTCCGCGCGGAGCTTGCGCGCGAACTCGTCGAACTCAATCTCATCATGCCGGTAGGCGTGCATGAGGTCGGCGCTGGGCGCGAGTGACACCTCGTGCGTGTACGGCATGTCCAGGATGACCTTGAGGAAGTAGCGCAGGTCGTCCTTCTTGGTAAAGCCGGCGAGTTGGTTCGTGTTGGAGCGACGGATGTCCACCACGCGCCGGGCGCCGGATTCGCGGAGGGTGTCAAAGAACTCTTCGGCGCTTTTGTGCGAGAACCCCAATGTGTACAGACGCATTAGATGATGAATCCTTGCCAGCGGGCGGCCTGCAGCGATTCGTCGAGAAGCTCGCGCTTAGGCGTCAGTTGCTTGACCACCTGGTTGATGTAGCTGTCCACGCGCTGGTTCGCGTTGCGGAGGTCGTAGTACGTGGTCATCTCCTGGTCGTAGTCGGCGAGTGCCTCGGACCAGTTGGTGCGGTGCTGGTAGCCGTTTTCCATGACGCGGAATTCCGGCGCCATGCGCGGCTTGAGCTGCGGGTCCTGCCCCGGCCAGCCGAGCGTGAGGCCGACGACGGGGAACGTGTAGCGCGGCAGCTTCAGCGTCTCGATCACCGCGGCCGTGTCGTTGTGGATGTTGCCCAGGAAGTTCGCGCCGAGACCGAGCGATTCGGCGGCGTTGACCACGTTCTGCGCCATGAGGCACGCGTCGGTGAACCCCTCCACGAACACCTTCGTCTTGCCCGCGCCGGTCGGGTCGTAGCCCTGTTCGCGCAGGATGGCGGCGTTGCGCGCGGAATCCACGATGAACAGCAGATACACCGGCGCACGCTTCACGTACTCCTGATTCCCGATCTCCGCGAGCCGCCCCCGCAGCTCCGGATCCGTCACCCGGATCACGCTGGCGTGCTGCATTCCGCGCGAGCTCGCCGTGCGCATGGCCACGCGGTACAGCGTCTCCAGCGTGTCGTCGCTCACGGGCTGGTCGGTGAACTCGCGGATCGTGCGGTGCGTCAGCTGCGCGCGCACCGCCGGCGGCGCGTCAAGAGAGAGGTCTTCGGGCTTAGGCGCGAGTGCATCAGTCATACAGCCCACGCTACCGCAGGGGCAATCGCTTATCGACGCCCCGTTGTCCCCACCTCACCTCCTCCCAAAATTCCGGCGCTGCGCCCGCGGTCGCTAGGATGACTCAAGCCACTGACCTTAACGAATGGCCGCCCCACAGAGGGGCGACGAACGTTTCTAGCAAGGGTCAAGTGCCGCAGCATGGAACCTCAATGAAAGGCCGTCCCGTAAAGGACGGCAACGACGTAAAGTTCAGATTTAACACAACTTCTGGCAACAAGAAGTAATTTATAATCCTGAGCAAATAGTGTAGCGGAAATTGGGTGTCTGGAAATGAAGGATTTAGCTCAGGTTGAAATTGAAATTCGGGATTCGAAGACAAAGCCTCTCGTCTCGGAAGCGATTAGATGCTACAACGCAGGCGCGTATAGAGCTGCATTAGTTTCGCTTTGGATTGCTGTAAACGTCGATCTCATCCAGAAGCTTCAAAACCTGTCTGATACTGGTGATGGAGCGGCTCGGGATTACCTTCGTACGTTCACGAATGCAATTGAGACTAGGAATGTGTCTCAAGCACAAAAATTCGAGCGAACACTTCTTGAAAAGTGTACGAGTGATTTTGATCTGCTGACGCATCGTGAGTATCAAGAGCTCCAACGACTGCGCGAGGATCGTGATCTATGCGCGCACCCAGGTTTTACCGATACCGACACTCTTTTTCAACCTGGTAACGAACTTGTGCGGGCCCACATTATTGCAGCGCATCTAGCCACTTTTTCGCATCCTCCGATTGCTGGGAAAACCCAGATTCAGCTCTTGGAACGTGAAATCACTGGTGACGGCTGGCCGGACACAAGCGACTACTTTGTCGAACGATTCTTTAAACGATCTACAGAGTCAGTTCGAAGAAACTTGGTCAAAACCATTCTTAAGTGGAGCCTTAGGCCGGAGTCCAATGGCCAACTTCTTAATCCCCGAGTCGGTACGCGAGCACGGAAATCGATTCTTAGACTGGCGGAAGAGGCCCCTTTGGTTTTCAACGAGGCTTTGGAGTCGGTCCTATTGAACTGGGAAGACAGTGGCAAGCTCGACGATGATGCTCTGATCAGAGCTGTGGGGACTTTTGGTGCTTACCAAGTATTTTGGGATCTATTGCCATCGACCGCGGAGAGGCGAGCATCAACTTTAATCGCGGGAGCGGACGATCGAAAACTACTCACCCACGGGTTCCTTGTCGGGGGTGTGCCACTTAGGGACGAATACGCTTCCCGGTGGAGGAATATTTTAGGGACTCTTAATGCGGATGACTTAGTAGGGTTACAGGGTCTAGCTGCGCAACACGATCTTTTACTTAAAAGAGCTTTCGAGCTCGTTGAGGAATCGGGCAACTTTAGAGCAGCTGAAGCAAATCTCCGTGTTATTGAGACTTTCGCATCTTGGCTGCGGCCTCAGCATATTGAAGCTCTCGAGTATGCGATTAAACATAACGATTACGATCAGGTTCGTTTGGCGGCAGCCACCGAGGCGATACTGATGAGCATCCTTGATCAACAGGTGGAACCGGAAAAGGCGAAGGGTGCCTGGGCCTCATTAGCGGAATGGCTATCGATGCAAGGGGAGAAAGACGGGGGGTTTGACTACCGTTATTTGGATTTGCGCGATGCCGTAGAGGCGCTAGGAGACTAAGCGAAGTCGCGATATCGAAATGGCATGAAACTGTGAACTCTAAGCCAGTGCTGTCCGGTTGCGTATTCGTCCCGAATCTGGCCCCTAAGGTTCGAGAAGTGCTGAAACTCATTTTGTTCGGTTAGGAATCGCCTCCGCCACGAGAGATCCTCAATGAAAGCCCGCATGGCTAGGGCCGGACTACATCGTTCCACTGTAGGGCAGGGAAGTTGAGATGCCCGCCAGTTTTATGACTTCCTTCGGGCGTCCTCCGTGGCTAAGGTGGTCGGCACAGGGGAACCCAGATGCGAAACGTAAACGGGGTGTGAAAGATGGCTCACGAAGGAAGCAGCGTTGATCCTTCTCTTACTACGCCTGACGTGCTGGCCCCGTGCCTCGGAAACAGTGTTGAACGAGCTGTCACAGTGACGTCTATGGCGAGCGGCTTTGGGGTAGACGAGTTGCCTTCCTGGTTGGGGCTGAATGCAGCAGCGTCGCTTCTTGGTTTGAGCGCCTTGCACGTTCGCTTGCTTGAGCGTGAGGGAAAGGTGAAGCTGCGGTCTACCCGCGATGGCCTCGTCGAATCAGCGATCGCGTCGCTGTCTCGATAAATTTCGGCTCCCTCACCTTCCCCATCCATGTCACAATGGCGTTATGCACATCTACTTCTCCTCCGTCTACGGTTCCACGAAGCAGTACGCCGAGGAGCTCGCGCGTCGCCTCGATACAACCGCGCAGGAGATCCCCAACCCTGCTGCGGTGCCCGACGCCGCAGCAGAAGGCCCCATCATCGTCCTGGCCCCAGCGCACGGCCCGATGAACGCGGCTGCGAAGTTCGCAAAGTCGCTCCCGGAAACAACGATCCAGGCCCGCCCCACCTGTGTGGTCACCGTCGGCATGACGCTAGACCATGTAGTCAGAGAGACAGACCCCACGGCGGAGCTGCTCGGCGACCGGGCGGACCAGGTGCAGCGCTTCTACCTCCCGGGCCGACTGAACTACTCGGAGCTCACCACTGCGCACCTGGGCGTGATGCGCGGGATCATTGGCGCGCTCAAGTTGAAGCCGCGGAAGTCGGAAAACGAGCGCTCGATGATCGAGATGTATAAGAAGGACACTGATCGCGTTGACCTCTCGCGCCTCGACGAGATCGTGGCGTGGTCGGAAGCAGTACAAAACAATTAAAAAAGAGATCGAAATATATCGAAACAATTCGCCTACCAGCCAAAACGACATAAACAAACCTCAAAAACCCGTCCTATATCTTTCCAATATCTTTTCCGGTCCGAAAATCGCGTCGAAAAGAATTTTCAGGGGAAATGCGTCGTGGGAACATGAGCGCCGGGCGTCGATAAGCAGTCGATAAGCAATAGTCCCTGACCGCGCTAGGCCTACTACACTGCTTAACTATGACTGACGCGACCCCGCACCGCTATTCCGCAGAGCTGGCCAACGACATTGAGCAGAAATGGCAGTCGTACTGGCGCGAGCACGGCACGTTTAACGCCCCCAACCCGGTCGGCGACCTGGCTACCGGAGAGGAGCTGCCGAAGGAGAAGCTCAACGTCCAGGACATGTTCCCGTACCCCTCGGGCGCGGGCCTGCACGTGGGCCACCCGCTGGGCTACATCGCGACGGACGTGTACGCGCGCTATAACCGCATGCTGGGCAAGAACGTCCTGCACACGCTGGGCTACGACGCGTTCGGCCTGCCGGCGGAGCAGTACGCCATCCAGACAGGTACGCACCCGCGCACCACGACGGAGCACAACATTGAGAACATGACCCGTCAGCTGGATCAGCTGGGTCTGGGGCATGACAAGCGCCGCTCCGTGGCCACGACGGACCCGGAGTTTTACAAGTGGACGCAGTGGATCTTCCTGCAGATTTACAACGCCTGGTTCGACGAGGAGCAGCAGAAGGCGCGCCCGATCGAGGACCTGGTGCGCGACCTCATGACCGGCGCGCGCACGACCAAGGACGGCCGCAACTTCCGCGACCTCACCACGGCAGAGAAGCACCAGGCTATCGACGAATTCCGCCTCGTCTATCTCGACGACTCGATGGTCAACTGGTGCCCCGGCCTGGGTACCGTGCTGGCTAACGAGGAGGTCACGGCGGAGGGCCGCTCAGAGCGCGGCAACTTCCCGGTCTTTCGCAAGCGTCTGCGCCAGTGGATGATGCGTATCACCGCCTACTCGGACCGCCTGCTCGAGGACCTTGACCTGCTGGACTGGCCGGACAAGGTGAAGAGCATGCAGCGCAATTGGATCGGCCGTTCGCGCGGCGCGGAGGTCAACTTCGACTCCGCCGCAGGCGACATCACCGTCTTCACCACCCGCCCGGATACGCTGTTTGGCGCCTCCTTCGTCGTACTCGCCCCCGAGCACGAGCTTGTGAGCGAGCTCGTGGCCGACACCTACCCCGCCGGCACCGACGAGCGCTGGACCAACGGCCAGGCCACCCCGCGCGAAGCCGTGGACGCCTACAAGCGTTCCATCGCCGCCAAGTCCGACGTGGAACGCCAGGAGAACAAGGAAAAGACCGGCGTCTTCCTGGGCACGTACGCCACCAACCCGGTCAGCGGCGAGCAGGTCCCCATCTTCATCGCGGACTACGTGCTCACCGGCTACGGCACGGGCGCGGTCATGGCTGTGCCGGCGCACGACGACCGCGACTACGAGTTCGCTACCGCCTTCGGCCTGCCCATCGTCCCCGTGATCGAGGGCGACGTCTCCGAGGCCGCGTTCACCGGCGATGCAACGCACATTAACTCCGCCAACGCTGATGGTCTTGACCTGAACGGGTTGGGGAAGGCCGAGGCGATTGAAGCGGCGCTGCGGTGGATCGTCGAGAAGCAAAAGGGCGCGGAGAAGATCCAGTACAAGCTGCGCGACTGGCTGTTCGCCCGCCAGCGCTACTGGGGCGAGCCCTTCCCGATCGTGTACGACGAGCACGGCCAGGCGCACTCTATCCCGGAGGACCAGCTGCCGGTCGAGCTGCCGGACGTGGAGGACTACAAGCCGGTCTCCTACGAGCCGGACGACGCGGACTCCGAGCCCTCCCCGCCGTTGGCCAAGGCGAAGGACTGGGTCGAGGTGCGCATGGACCTGGGCGACGGGGAGAAGACCTACTGGCGCGACACGAACGTCATGCCGCAGTGGGCCGGTTCCTCCTGGTACCAGTTGCGCTACATCGACCCGACCAACTCGGATGCCTTCTGCGACCTGGAGAACGAGCGCTACTGGACGGGCCCGCGCGGCGAGAACGACCCGGGCGGCGTGGACCTGTACGTCGGTGGCGTCGAGCACGCGGTGCTGCACCTGCTCTACGCCCGCTTCTGGCACAAGGTACTCTTTGACCTGGGCTTTGTTTCCTCCAGGGAGCCGTACCGTCGCCTGTTTAACCAGGGCTACATCCAGGCCTACGCCTACACGGATTCCCGCGGCGTGTACGTCCCGGCCGCCGAGGTGGAGGAGAAGGACGGCAAGTTCTTCTTCGACGGAGCCGAAGTCAACCGCGAGTACGGCAAGATGGGCAAGTCGCTGAAGAACGCGGTCGCCCCGGACGACATCGCCACCGACTTCGGCGCGGATACCCTGCGCGTCTACGAGATGTCGATGGGCCCGCTGGACACCTCCCGCCCGTGGGCGACGAAGGACGTCGTGGGCGCGCACCGCTTCCTGCAGCGCCTGTGGCGCCTGGTGGTCAGCGAGGAGACTGGCGAGGCCAACGTCACCGACGCGGAGCTTTCCGACGACGACGCGAAGCAGCTCCACCGCACCATCGCCGGCGTGCGCGACGACTACGAGCACCTGCGCGACAACACCGTGGTGGCCAAGCTCATCGAGTACGTCAACTACCTCACCAAGGCGTACCCGCAGCAGGCCCCGCGCGCCGCGGTGACCCCGCTGGTGCAGATGGTTGCGCCGGTCGCCCCGCACATCGCCGAGGAGCTGTGGGCCAAGCTCGGCCACGCCGACACGATCACGTTCGAGCCGTTCCCCACCTTCGATGAGTCGCTGCTCACCGATGACACGGTGGAGATCCCAGTGCAGATCAATGGCAAGGTCAAGGCGCGCATCAACGTCGCCGCCGACGCCTCCAAGGAGGACATGGAACAGGCAGCGCTTGACGACGCCCGCGTGACCGAACTCACCAGCGGCAAGCAGATTGTCAAGACGATCGTCGTGCCGGGCCGCATGGTCAACCTGGTGGTGAAGTAGGGAAGTCCTGACGGTCCCCTGTCGAGGTGGGCGTTATCGGTGGGGCGGCTGTTATCATCGGCCGCATGACTACACCGAACAATGGAAACACCCCGGGCGACAATAGCCCGAGCGGGGACTCCCCGTACGGCTACGAGCCGTACCCCGATAACCCGGCGGGGAGCCATCCGGAGAACACTGGCTCCTCCGCGTGGAACCCGGACAGCGCCGGCTCCGCCGGCACCACCGGTTCCGGTCAGTCCGACTTCGGCCAGAACAGCGCGGGCGCCGACGCCTACGGCGCGAACGGCTACGGTTCCAGCGAGTACGGCTCCAACAGCTACGGCGCCAGCGGTTCCGAGCCGTACGGCCAGGGCGGCTTCGGCCCGAACGGGTACGAACAGTTCGATGTGAACGCCGCGGCTGGTGCCGCCGGCGCGACCGCGCTGCGCTACCACGGCCAGGAGCTCACCGACGGCACCTACGGCGACGGCGCGACCCCGCACCCGATCAATGCCCCGGCCAACAACGGCTGGACGCACACCAAGGGCAACGGCAAGCTGAACATTACCGACGCGTTCTCCTGGGCCTTTAAGACCACGTTCTCCAACTGGAAGGTCTGGATCGTCCTCGGCCTCATTGCGTGTGCGTGGCAGTGGCTCACGATGATCGTCCCGACCGGGGTACTCGGCATTGTCCCGTTCTTTGTGTACCCGGTGATCTTCTCTGCCGCGTTGCAGCAGACGCTGGCCCGCTCGTTTGGGTGGGGCGACATCAAGACTCCTGCGTACGGGAAGACCCTGGGTGTCCTGGCGGTCTTTTCCGCAGTTGTCACCGTCGGCTTGATCGTGTTCCTCACCATTGGCATGGTTGCCGGTTTCAGCAGCGCGGACCTCAACGCATTGCCAGAGAACCCGTCGAGCCCGGAGGACTTCAAGGCGCTGCTTCCCCTGCTCGGCCCGCTCCTCGGCTCCATGGGCCTGCTCATGCTCATCGCATGGTTCGTATCTCCGTTCCTCATGATGACCGTGTGGTACGCCTCTGAGAACAACGGCTCCTTCGGTCAGGCGTTTAGCAAGGGCTTTGCCGACGGCAAGCGAAACTACCTGCCGCTGCTGGGGCTGGCTGTGCTTGCTGGCCTGCTCAGCTTCGTGGGCTACGTCCTTGCGTTCCTCGGCATGATCATTGCCACCCCGGTCGTGCTCCTCGCGCAGGCGCACGCGTACCGCCAGATCTCCGGCGGCCCGGTCCCGGTGGAGGACGAGTTCCCGGCGCAACTCTAAGCGCTTAACCCCGCACCGCCCCGCGCAGCCCACCGGCTGCGTGGGGCGTTCGCTATGTATCACTCATATTGCAATGTGATACAACGCTCATTTTCCGGTCGCGCAATGGTCCGCACCTTGTTACGCTCCGAACTATGACGAGACCGGAACTCCCGTACGGCCCCGATAACAACCCCGATAACAACCCAGCGTTCCACGGCTACGACCAGTACCCCGCGACCGGTGCGAACGCACCGCAGCCCAGCGTCCTCTCCCATTCCGTGAACGCTATGAAGTTCCACGGCAAGCGGCTTATTGACGACACCTTTGGCGACGGCCGCACCGCGCACCCCATCAACGCCCCTGAGCGCAACGGGTGGATCCACATGAAAGGCACCGGCAAGCTCAATATCGGCGAGGCGCTCACCTGGGGCGTGAACACCACGTTCTCCCGCTGGAAGTTCTGGATTCCGTGCGGGCTCGGGCTGCTGTTGGCCTTGTTGGTTGGCCTGATCCCGTTCGTCGGGGGGCTAGTCATAGCCGCCTTGTACCCGCTCTGCATCTCCTTGGGGCTGAAGCAGACGCTGGTGTACAAGAACGAGACATCGGAGCAGGGCACATCCACCTTCTGGGTGACGCTCGGCATGTATATGCTGACCGGGATCATGTCGCTTGGCGCCCTCGCGCTGATCGTCGCCATTGCTGAGCTGCTGCGCCTGGCCACTGGCAATCCTGCGCCTCCTCTACCTGCGGGGTACCCGGTTGTGGAACCGGAGTTGACCCCCTTTGATTACGTCGCCTTCTTCTTGTTCTTGGCCACCCTGCCGTTCTTCTGTCTGCAGGTCTGGTACGCGGCGGACAACGGCGCCGATTTCGGCGGCTGCATCGTCAGGGGGTTCAAGGCGGCGCAGCGCAACTACCTGCCGTTGCTGGGGCTCATCGTGGTCTCGTTCCTCATCTTCGTCCTCGGCGGGGTAGTGGTGGGCGTCGGCCTCATCGTCGCGGTGCCCGTCATCATCCTCAGCTGGGCGCATGCCTACCGGCAGATCTCGGGTGGCCCGGTGCCGTCGAAAAGCACGCTCTCTGTACGCTAACGGCAAAGGGCTGAGGTCACGGATTGGTATCGACCCCAAACATTTCCCCCAATCGCTGCTAGTCTCAGGCGCATGAGCACCCCGAATGGTGGGCAGAGTCCGTACGCGGAGCACAGCCCCCCGCCGCCGATGCAGCCCGCGGGCGGGCTGCGCCTCCTGCCCGCCTACGCGTGGGCGGTGCGCGCCTGGGTAACTAACCTGATCATCTGGGGTCCGCTGAGCCTCATCTGCTTCATCGGGTTGTCAACGCGGTTTTGGCAAACGTTCGCTCTCCTGGCGGTGCCGGTGTTGATTTCGCTCGCGATGCAGCAAACCACGGTGCGGCGACTCAAGCTCGATGAGAGCCTGCCCGGCTTTGCCAAACTCCTGGTCCTCGCGTTCCTCTTCGGGCTCTTTGTCGGCGGTTTCGCCATCACCTTGTTCTTCGTGTTCCTTGGCGCGTCGATGTGGAGGTTCGACCCGAGCGGGCATACGCCGGAACAGCCCTGGTACGAGGCCGGCACGACATACGTCTTGCTCGGTGGCGTACTCATCTTCACCGCGGCGACAGCCTTCGTCGCGTTCGTCCCGTTCGCCGCGGCGGACGGCCGCACCAGCTTCGGCTCCGCGGTCACACTGGGCCTACGCGCGTCGGTGCGAAACTGGTTCAAGGTATTTATCGCGGTCGCCGCCCCCTACGCCTTGATGATCGTGGCGGTGTGGAATGATCTCACCATGTTCCCCGGCTCCAGGTACCTCACCTGCGGCGTCGCCGCGCTCGTCTTCCCGCTCCTGTTCCTCGCCCACGCACACGGGTACCGCCAGGTCACCGAGGGCTTCCCGCTTATCGACGCCACCGCCAACCCCCATGACCGCTAACCCCAAAACCATCAACGCCCGCGCCGCCTTCGAGTGGTCGATCCGCACCGTGCTGAACAACTGGGCGATATGGGTGCCGCTCACGCTCGTCGCCTTCCTCGCGTGGGTCGTCCTGTGGGTCCTGCTGCAGTTTTATGGCCACCTGATCGTGTTCATGCTGGCGTCGGCCCTGTTTGCCATCGTCGCGCTGCAGCAGACGCAGCACCCCCGGCTGCGCCTGACCGAGCTGGAGTTCCCCCGCGCCTTCCAGACACTCGGCGCGACGGCGGTGGTGGAGCTCATCGGCTTCCTGAGCTTCGCCCTCTGGCTGGGTATTGCAGCCCCCTCCTTCGCCGCGCTGGTGGACCCGTACGGTGAGCGACCACCCACCCCGCTCTACGCCGACCCGGCCGCCTGGTTCATCCTCGGCGGATTCGTGGCCTTTGTTGTGCTCGCGCCCCTGTGCAGCTTCCTGCCCCTCGCCGCCGCTGACGGGTACGGCCTGCTGGCCGCGACGAAGCGCGCCGCCGCGAACTGGCTGCGCCTCATGGCCCTCGAGGCCCTGTCCCTGCTCACCCTGCTCGCAGGTGTTGTCTGCATCGGCGTCGGGTTGCTGGTGGCGGTGCCGATCGTCGTGTGTGCGTTCGCCCACGCGTACTGCCAGGCCGTAGGCCGCCCCGTGGCGGAGGAGCCCACAGAACCGACAGAACCCGAAGAGCCCGAAAATCCCACCCCGAGCCCCACACCAGCCCCCGGCGAAAACCCGTACGCCCAGGCCAGCAACACGTACCTCGACCCGCAGGCCTGGCCCACCGAACCCGGCACCGGGCGGGTCCGAGTGGGCCGCGCGTTCTCCTGGGCGTGGGCCGCGTTCACCGGAAACTGGGCCACGTGCGTGCAGCTGACGTTCGCGTTCCTCGTCATCAGTGTCGTGGCTGGCAACCCGCTGCTTTTCATCGTTGCGCTGTTCCTCTTCCCCGCCGTGTGGTTTGTCGTGGTGGTCCCGTTTGCCGTGTCGGCGGCGCTGCGGCAGACGGACCGCATCACGTTCTCGATCGGGGAGGCGAAGCCCCTGCACTTCGCGCAGACCGTGGTGGTCGGGCTGTTCGCCGCCGCGATTTCGTGGCCAGTGCCCTCCGCCGTGCGCTGGGCGCTTCACCAGACGTTGCCGTGGGACGTGCCGGAGGGGACGCCGATGGGTCCCATCACGCTGGGCATCGGTTTGCTGTGCTACCTTGCCGTATCGCCGCTGTGGGCGCTCATGCCGTTCTTTGCGGCGGACGGCAGCGGGATCGGCCAGGCGATCGGCCGCGGGTTCCGGCGCGGCGTGCGCAACTATTTCCCGCTGCTCGCCCTGGCGCTGGTGTGTACGGTCCTCAACATTCTCGGTGCCGCGGTTCTTGGCCTGGGCCTTTTGGTGACGATCCCGCTCTCACTGCTGGCGTACGCCCACGCGTACCGGGAGGCGTCGCGGGGACCGGTTCCCGTCGATAAGCACAGCACATACCGCGGCAGAAATTAATAGGGGACGTACCCGTGCAAACCCTGGGAACTTTGGTAGCGTGCGGTGTATGCAGGAGGAACATTCACGCGCGGGCACGGTCCGCATCCGCCCGGCGCTGACGTGGGGGTGGGCGGCGGCGACGTCCAACTGGCGGCTCTGGGTCCCATGTACCGCCGTCGCGCTGCTCATCACGGCGGCCAGCCTCGCGCTGTGCTACTACGTCACGCCGCTGGTCGTCGCGGCGCTCGTGATCCCCTTTGCCACGGTCACGGCGCTGCGCCAGACCCGCGAGCGCGCCCCTCGCCTGCGGAAGATGACCACCCTCTTGTACAAGGAGACGCTGCTCACCGCGCTCCTCGTCGTCTTCGTGTTCGTCGCCTGCTTCACGCTCTGGTCCACGGCCGTGGCGATCTCCGGCAGGGCGGACGGCTTCTTCCCGTCCGGCGCGCTGTGGCTGGGCGGCGGCGCGATCGTCCTGCTCAACGTGCTCGCGCCGTGGCTGACGCAGATCATCTACTACTCTGCAAGCGGCATGACCATGTGGGACGCCACCCGGCCCGGCGTCGTCGCGGGCTCGCGCAACTACGCCCCGCTCCTGGGGCTGGCGGTGCTGCTCACGCTCCTCAACGTCGCGGGCGCGCTGCTTGCCGGCGTCGGCTTGCTGGTCACGCTGCCGGTGGCGCTGCTTGCGTTCGCGCACGCGTATCTGCAGGCCTCGGGCGGCCAGGTCCCCAGCAACCACGCAGCCAACCCCCAGTAGCAGGGCAATGCGGGGCGCTAGTGTTGCCCAGGTGAAAATCTCGCCCGCCCTGTACACGCTGAGCCTCACGGTCGCGGCCGCCTTCGTGCTCGCCTTCACGGTGGGCAAGGCCTACATCTCCGTCCCCGGCCTGTGGGACGCCGCCGCGCACCAGATCCAGCAGATCCGCCTCGACCCCTTCGTCTCCTTCCAGCACTACCGCGTGTGGTGGGGCCCCTGGTTCAACCTCTTTGGCAACCTCGCCCTCTTTGTCCCCGTGGGCTATCTCGCCTATCGACGCTCCGTCGCCGCCACCACCTGCTTCTGCTTTCTCGCCAGCCTCACCGTCGAGTCCCTGCAATTCCTCCTCGCGGCGGGCTACAGCGACATGGACGACCTCATCTTCAACACCACCGGCGGTCTCATCGGCGCTGCCGCCGCCTCCCTGCACAAGTCGCCCACCGCGATGTGGCTGTTCAACGCCTGCGCCGTGGTCATCCTCGTGCCGTACCTTTCGCTCGGCGCGAACCAGCTGGCCGCGTTCATCGCCTAGGGTAGGGGGCATGAGTCAGGACACGCAGCGCGGTTGGTTTACACGCCGGGTCTTCCCGGACGGCACCGAGCCGGACCCCCGCTTCACGCTTGCTAATGAGCGCACCTTCCTCGCCTGGACCCGCACCGCCCTCGCGTTTCTGGCCGGGGGCATCGCGCTCGAGGCCTTCGACCTGCCGGGGATCGACCCCGCCACGCGCTCCATCATCGCCGCCGTGATCGTGGTCATCGCGATGGCGATCTCGCTGGGCGCGGCGGTGCGCTGGGCGCGCCTCGAGCGCGCCCTGCGGCACGGCCGCCCCCTCCCGGCCCCGGCGATCGTGCCCGTCCTCGGCGTGGGCATCTTCCTCGCTGCCGTCGTCGTCCTGGTCAGTCTGACCTGATGGGGCAGCAGACGCGGCCGATCCCGCTCGCCGACCCCGGGCTGCAGGCCGAGCGCACCTCCTTGAGCTGGGGGCGCACCGCCCTGGCCATGCTCGTGTGCGCATCCGTGCTGCTGCGCTGGTCCAGCGCCTACCCGGGCGTCATCTTCACCGTCATCGTCCTGCTCACGGTGATGGGCGCGGTGACGATGCTGCTGCAGCGCCGCGCGTACCGGCGCGAGGCGATCCACCTGGCCAACGAGCGCTCGGCGCCGAACACGGTGGGCGTCGCGGCAACCACGCTGGCCATGTGCGTGCTCGGCGGGTTGGGGCTTTACGTGGTACTGGCGGCTGCGTGAGCGTCGATTAGCGAGCCCCAGGGGCAATCACCGCGAGCAACTCCTCCGTGATCACGTTGACGTCGCCCATCGCGTAGATCCCGCCCAGCACCATGAGGGTGTCCAGCGTGTGCTCCGCCATCGGCGAGGCCCCGGACGAGTCGGTGCTGCGCAGCACCTCGACGGTCTGCCGCCACACGAACGGGGAGAAGTAGTCGGCGAACACCGCGTGGATCATCGCCTCGTGGCCGGCCAGGGACGGATTGTTGAGAAACCGCTCGCCGGCCGCGGTGCGCACCAGGTTGGAGCCCTCCTGGGCCACGAGGCCGAGCTCCTCGAGCAGCACGCGACCCAGCTGGACCGCCTCCCACGTGTCTTCTCGCGGCTGGGTGGGGTAGACCGGCAGCCCCAGCATGCGCACGAGCTCGCGCACCACGGCGACCTTGAGGTTGCCGCGCACCGTGAGCGGTGCCTCCGGCCCGAGCACCTCCAGGTACTGCGCGAGCACCGGCGAGAATCCCTTCGGGGCGTGCATGTCCGCGGACCGCGGGCCGGGGACCTCACCGCGTTCCACGCCGAACGCCTCCATCGCCGCGTCGACGCCGCCCATCTCGGCGATCGTGCGATCAAAAAACTCCGAGAACGCCTCCACGAGCACCGGGTTGTCCTGCGCGTTCGGGTCCGTCTCCAGGATTTCCTGCAGGTCCGGGCGGTCGTCGAGGAACTTGTGGATCAGCTCGCGCATTGGCGTCGCCTCCGGCTCGTCCCCGAAGCCCGCCGCGAACCCCTGCTCGAAGGCGTCATCAAAGGAACCGGGGTCGAACGTATCGGCATCGAACGGCCCACCGGGGAGCCCACCCAGGTTGGTGCCCAGCTCCTCGCTGACAAAGCCCATGCGGGTGGCCACCGCCACGGGGTCGACCACGCTGAGCCGGTCCAGCATCCGCTCCGGCGTCATCACCGGCAGGTAGCTGAGCAGCAGGGGCGTGACCTCCATGTTCGGCGGCAGCCCGGCGGCCAGGTTCCGCGCCTCCTCGTGGAAGCGCGTCATCATCTCCGGCCCGTTCGCGGTCTCCACCACGTCCGGCCCCTGCGCGTGGATGAGCAGGGGAGTGGGCCCCTCCAGCTGCGACTCGCCGAGCCGCCTGACGTGCACGTTCCAGTTGGCGGCCGGGTCGTAGACGTACAGCATCGGCGGCATCTCGCCCACGGTCATGGAGGTCATGGACCGCTCCCCGGCGCCCGGGTTCTCGGCGTAGACCTCGTTGTCGGCGGAGTGCTCCCCCTCCTGGTGAATAAACAAGTGACCGGCCACCCCCGAAAACCCGAGTGATGCGTCGATAATCTGCGCCAAACGGCTCAGATCAATGTGTGGCTCCACGTTGACACACCGGCTGATCTCGGGCTGGGACCCCTCCACGGTGAACAGCATTGTGATGATCATGCTCTTCACCTTACGTGGGCCGGGCCACCCTTACCCGCTAATGGCCGCACCGCCACGACACGAAGCGCGCCGCGCACAACCCCCAGTGCAGCACCAGCAGCGCGGGGAGCATCGTGGCTACCGCGTTCATCCAGTCGATGCCCCACGCCTGCGCGAGCGTGTAACCGCCCACCCCGATCGCGCCCGTGGGGAAGGTGGAGGCCCACCACGCCGGCGAGTAGTCCACCCACCGGGCCACGGCGGGGTAGAAGTGCCACATGGCAAACAGCATCATCGGCACCGCCAGCGCCACCAGCGCGCTGCCCACGAGGATCTCTGCGCGGGCGCCGAAGAGCAGGGCGATTGCCGACGTCGACTGCCCCACCACACCAAGCGGAATCCACGTCGTCGCCGCGCTCGGACCGCTGATGTCGGCCTCCCCGCGCAGCGCAGCCACGTACACGCGGGCAAAGACCGGGTAGGCGGCGAGCACCGACATAGCCATGAAGACAATGCCCAGCACGGCGTACCACCGACTGCCCGTCAGCGCGCTGATCGTCCCCGCCGTATTGGACGCCATAATGGGCCCGACCAGCGGCAGCCCCCACGCAAAGTTGGGCACCCCGGAGAACCTGCGCAGCTGGTTGACGTAGGCCACCACGCACAGCGGCGCGCCCACCCAAAACCCGAGCAAGATGCACCACTCGGCGCCGGTCAGCTTGGTCCACGCGGTGCCCAACGCCATCGTGCCGATGAACCACATCGCCCACGGAGCCATGAGGTCCTGGCGGAAGCGGGGGCTGCGGTAGACCAGGAAACCGCCCAGCAGCACCAGGAAGATCAGCGCGCCGAGCACCGCGAACACCCAGGCCACGGCCGGGTAGCCGCTGGTGACCATGAGCGTGGCCATCAGCGAGGTGCCCATCACGCTGCCGCCCCACGCGGGGCCGGGCGGCGGGAGCGTGCCGCGCACTTACTCGGACGGACGGGCTGCGCCAGCGCGGTCCGCCGGGTTGCCGCCGAGGAGCACCGCGTACGCGCGCTCCTGCGAGGTGTTCGCCACCGCGTGGGTGGACGCGCCCGCCTGCGTGCGGCCGCAGGACCCGGCCGGGACCGGGGTGTTGTCGTACTCAATGCCGCTCGAGCAGGCGACGACACCGTACTCCAGCGCCTCGTCGCAGGTGAAGGCAACCTCCGCGCCGGGCTCGAGCGCGAGCACCGCCGCGACCAGCGAGTCCGGGGTGGGCAGGGGGGAGGTCTGGCCGAACAGCGAGCCGGCCACGACGCGCGCCTCCCCGGAGACACGGGTCGTCACGGAGCGCAGCGTGAACGGCTCCGGGGTAAACGGCTCGGCGCCCCCAGCAGCCCCCGCAAATTGCAGGGCCAGCTCGCCGTAGCGCAGCTCGCCGTCGGAGAGTTCGACGGAGGCGGCGGCACCCAGCGTCTCGGGCGCCTGCGGTACCTCGATGGAGCGCCACGCGCCGACTACGTTGCTCATCTCAGTGCTCATACAGGTATGGTACCTGCGTGCAAAAACTTTCACCCGGGCTGCTTGTCGCCCTCGCGTTCTTCTCCTCTGTCGCCCCCTTCGGTATTGATATGTACCTGCCGGGCATGCCGTCGCTGGCCAGCGAGCTCGGCGCGTCGCCCGCGGTGGCGCAGCTGACCATCACCGGGTTCATGCTGGGCATGGCGGTGGGCAACCTCCTGTTCGGCGCGATCTCGGACGGCACGGGCCGCAAGCCCCAGATCGTCGGCGCGGCGTCCGTCTTCCTCGCCGCCTCCGTCTTGTGCGCGGTGTCGCCAAGCATCTGGCCGCTCGTCGCCGCCCGCTTCGTGCAGGGCCTGGCCGCCGGCTCGCTCGAGGCGGTGTCGCGCGCCGTGGTCGCGGACGTGTCCAAGGGCCGCCAGGCCGCCCGCGCCCTGTCGGGCCTCATGGCGCTGACCGGCTTTGTCCCCGCGATCGCCCCGGTCCTCGGCGGCGCGCTCCTGCCTGTCGTCGGCTGGCGAGGCCTCTTCTGGGTCCTCACCGCCATCAACGTCGTCCAGGCCATCATGGCGTTCCGCATGCCGGAAACCCTGCCCGCCGAGGGCCGCTCCCCCGGCACCCTGCGCAGCCTTTTCCCCCGCATGTGGCAGTGCCTGCGCCGCCCCGCCTTCGTCGGCTTCATGCTCGCCGGCGGCCTCGGCTTCGGCGCCCTCTTCGCCTACATCTCCGCGTCCCCGCTGGTCCTTCAGTCGCAGCTCGGCCTGGGCGCCACCACCTACGCGCTCATCTTCGGCGGCATGGCCCTGCTCATCCCGGTGTCCAACACGATGAACATGCGCATGCTCAAGCGCTACCACCCCCGCACGCTGCTCATCGGGGCATTGCTTATCGACGCCATCGCCGCCCTCATCCTCCTCACCTTCGCCTTCACCACGCCCTCCCTGTGGGCACTTCCCTTCCTGGCGGTCCTCTCCTTCATGGGCGGGTTCGTCATGGCCAACGCCTCCGCCTTGGCGATCGAGGAGGTCCGAGACATCGGCGCCGGCGCCGGCTCGGGCGCCCTCGGCTTCTTCCAGTTCCTCGTCGCCGGCGCGGTGCCCCCGCTCGTCGCGCTGGGCACGAACCACATGAGCTCCATGGGCCTGGGCACCCTCATCTGCGCCGGCCTGGCGCTTGCCGCGGTGCTGCTGCTCACCACGACCCACGAGCTCAGCGAGGACGCCGCCTAAATAATCCGCCGCTCGCGGGCCTTCTCTACCGCCGCGGTCCGGTTGTCCACGCCCAGCTTGGAGTAGATGTGGATGAGGTGGGTCTTCACCGTCGCCTCCGAGATGAACAGGCTGGCCGCCATCTGCTTGTTGGAGGCGCCGGTCTGCAGGGCTTTCAGGATCTCGATCTCGCGGGCCGACAGCGCCTCCTCCGGGCGCATCACGCGCTCCGCCAGCACGCCCGCCACCTGCGCGGAAAGGACCCGCTCGCGCCTGGCGGCCTTGAGCACGGCGTCGTGAAGCTCCTGCTCGGGCGCGTCCTTGAGCAGGTAGCCGAGCGCGCCCGCCTCCACGGCGGCGACCACGTCGGCCTGCGTGTCGTAGGTGGTGAGGATGAGCACGGGCGGGCCGCCCGCGGCGACGGCGCGCCGGGTGACCTCGATGCCGTCCACGTTGGGCATCTGGATGTCGGAGACGATGACGTCCACGCCGTCGGGGACCTCGGCGGTGCCGTCGGCGCCCTCGGCGACGACCTCGATGTCGCCGAAGGAGTCGAGGACGGCGCGGAGTCCGGCGCGGACGACCGGGTGGTCGTCGATAAGCATGACCCTGATCATGGTGCCTCCTTGCGTTGGACCGGGAGCGTTGCCGCGAGCACGTTGCCCTCCACCGAGAGCTCACCGCCGGCCTCCTCCACGCGGGCGCGCAGGCCGCGCAGGCCGAAGCCCTCCTTGCCGGACATGCCGCGGCCGTTATCAAAGACGTCGACGGTAACGGTGTCGCCCAGCTTATCCACCGTCACGACCGCTTTCGAGGCGTGCGCGTGGCGCACCACGTTGCTTAAGCCCTCGCGGACCACGCGCTCGACCACCTCCGCCGCAGGGCCGACCACGTCCACCACGTTGACCTGCACCTCCAGCGGCTCGCCGAGGGCGCGCTGCCGGTCCTGCGCGGACTGCGCCAGCGCCCGGACCTGCTCCGGCAGGGTGCGGCGCGACGGCTCGGCCCCGCCGCCCTCCGCGTTCACGGCCACGAACCGGCGCGCCTCCGCGAGGTTGTCCGCCGCCACCTCGCGGATGGTGCTGAGGGTGGCGCGCGCGGTGTCGTCGTCAAGCTGCTTGTCCAGCGCCCTGCCCAGCAGCACGATGGAGCTCAACCCCTGCGCCATCGTGTCGTGCACCTCGCGCGAGAGGCGGGCGCGCTCCTCCGCCGCGCCGCGGTTGCGCTCCGAGACCTCGAGCTCGAGCGCGAGCGCCTTGTAGTGCTGCGCCTCGGCGCGAAGCATGTTGTAGATCTGCACAGTGACCACCGCGACGACCGTGCCGATGGTCGGGCCGATCAGCCCGCCCACCCCGGAGGCGGGCACCGTCACGCTGAGCGTGAGCGCCAGCATCGCGGCGGCCACGACCAGGCTCGCGGCGGTGGGCAGGAGGATGGCGGCGAGGATGACCAGCGGGAACTCCAGCCACACGTACGCCTCGGAGCGCAGCGCCAGCGCCACCCACAGCCCCGTGATGATGGCCAGCCACGCCCACGACGCGCGCGCCGAGTACTCCATGCCGCGGTTATGCGCCACGGTGCCCGCCAGGTAGACGGCGGCGAAGAGGAGCGCGAGCGGCGTGAAGTCGCCCAGCATGCCCACGAGCAGGAGGACCGCGACGAGCAGGTGCAGGCTGACGCGGAGGACGGCGAGGATTCGGCTGGTGGTTTGCACGCGCACAAGCCTAATCAACCGATCGGTTGACTCAAGGTTCCACCGCTCGTCCGATGTGGAACGGTGCAGGTCAGGCAGATAATTGGGGCATGTTCGTTGGATTGAGAGAAATTGGAAACGCCAAGGGCCGCTTCGGCCTCATCATTGGCGTCGTGGGGCTGATCACTCTCCTCGTCGTCATGCTCACCGGTCTGACGGCTGGCCTTGGCAAGCAGAATACGTCGGCGCTTGAGGCGCTCAACCCGCACTCGGTCGTGTTCAAGGATATGGAGGAGCCCTCCTACACCACGTCCCGCGTCGGCCCGGAGGACGCGCAGGCCGACGATGTCCCGCTGGGCACCGGCCAGACCCTGCTGACCCGCGCGGACGGCACCGAGGAGTCCGTGGCCATCCTGGGCCTGCCGGAGGGCACGCGGCTGCCCAACGGCGAGGTGCTGGGCACCGACGCCGTTGCCTCCGAGTCCCTGGGCCTGACCCCGGGCGAGGAGCTCACCGTGGGCGGCGCGCCCGTGACCGTGGGCAGCACCGCCGACGACTTGGAGTACTCGCACTCGCCGGTCCTGTGGGTGCCCACCAGGGATTGGCAGGCCGCCATGCACACCGACGCCGAGGGAACGGTCCTCCTTGCCAGCGACGACCGCGGCATGAAGCTGTCAGACTCCTTCAACGCCCTGCCGGCCTACGGCTCCGAGCGTGGCTCCCTGCTCATGATCCAGGGCTTCCTGTACGCCATCGCGGCGCTGGTCATCGTTGCCTTCCTCACCGTGTGGACGATGCAGCGCACCCGCGACCTGGCCATCCTCAAGGCGATCGGCGCGTCGAACGGCTACCTGCGCAAGGACGCGCTCGGCCAGTCCGCCATCATCCTGGCGGTCGGCGTCATCCTCGGCGCCGCCATCGCCACCGGCTTCGGCGCGCTCGTCGGCGGCACGGTCCCGTTCACGCTCTCCGCGCTGTCCACGGTCGGCCCGCCGCTGCTCATCTGGGTCCTCGGCCTCGCCGGCGCCCTGTTTGCCACCCGCTCCATCACCAACGTCGAACCACAACTCGCACTCGGAGGTATCGCCTAAATGCTCACCATGGACAACGTCACCGTCACCTTCCAGGACGGCCAGGAGCGCCTTACCGCCCTGGACAACATCTCCTTCAGCGCCACCCCGGGCCACCTCACCTTCATCGTCGGCGAGTCCGGCTCGGGCAAGTCCACCCTGCTCTCCGCGGCCGCGGGCCTGCTCACGCCCGACTCGGGCACAGTGCTTGTCGACGATACCCCGGTCTCCACCCGCGTCCGCCTGGAAAAAATCGGCATGATTTTCCAGCAGGCCAACCTGATCGGCGCCCTCAACGTCCGCGACCAGCTCTTGGTCACCGACCACATCCGCGGCGTCAAGCCGCGCAAGGAGCGCGCCGACGAGCTGCTCGCCACCGTGGGCCTGGAGGGCCTGGGCGACCGCAAGATGCAGCAGCTGTCCGGCGGTCAGCGCCAGCGCGTCGGCATCGCCCGCGCGCTCATGGGCGAGCCGTCGCTGATCCTGGCCGACGAGCCGACCGCGGCGCTGGACTCGGAGCGCTCGCACGAGATCGTCGCCCTGCTGCGCAACCTGGTGCAGGACCGCAACATCGCCTGCGGCTTTGTCACCCACGACACGGAGCTCATCTCCTCGTCCGACGAGGTCGTCCGCGTGGCGGACGGGCAGGTTACCGCAGCTTCGGTCGCGAGAGCAGCGTAAGCACGCCGAACCCGCACGCGGCGAGCAGCAGCGTGATGAGGAGGGTGCCGGAGAGGTAGCCCGCGTCCACTGCCGCCGCGCCGAGCGCGGAGCCGGAGGCGATGCCGACCTGGAACGTCACCACGTAGATGGAGCTGGCCAGGTCCTGGTTGCGCTTGCCGGCGAACAGGAAGATGGTGGTGGCGACGGTGGGCAGCGCGCCCGCCGCGGTACCGAAGATGGCGATCATGATGAACATGATCACGCCCGAGCCGGTGTGCAGGCCGATGAGCCCGACGAGCGCGGCGACAATGAGCAGGATCCCAGCGAAGCCGTTGAGGCGGATCATGCGGACGTCGACACGATTGCCCGCGAGCACGACGCCGACGAGGCCGAACGCGCCGTACGCGCCGAGCCCGATGGGGACGAACGCGTGCCCCGCCGTGTTTTCCACGAGCAGCGCCAGGTAGGTGAAGGTGGCGAAGACCGCGGTGACGGAGAACGCCAGGTAGAAAACGAGCGAGGGGATGGCGGAGCGCTGCTGCTGCGCGGTCTCCGCCGGCGTCGGCGGGATGGCCGGCATGCTGGGCAGCGTCTTGAGCAGCAGCAGGAACGCGAAGAGGACCGCGACGCCGAGGACCCAGGTGGAGCCGCGCCACCCGATGAGCCCGCCGAGCGAGGTGGTGAGCGGGGAGCCGACCACCAGCGAGAGCGTGGAGCCGAGCGAGACCGCCGCGACCGCCTTGCCGGTCATGCCCTGCGGGGCGAGTCTCGACGCCATGGGGTTGACCAGCGACCAGAACAGGCCGTGCGTGAGCGCCGCGCACACTCGGCCCACCACGAGGACCCAGTAGGTGTGCGCGATTGCCTGCAAGATGATGCCCGCGAGCAGGAAGCCGAGTGTGGCCATGAAGAGGGGGCGTCGGTTCACCTTGCGGGTCGCGGCCATGAGCGGGATGGTCACGATGGCGACGAGGCCGGCGTACACACTCATCAGGAGGCCGATCTGGCCCTCGGAGACGTTGAGATCCGAGGCCATCGGAGAGATGAGGCCGACGGCGAACATCTCAAATGTGACGTAGACGAACGCCGCGAAGCTCATCGCCGCGAGGGGGACCACAGGGAATTTCTGGGATTGGGATGTCTGCAGATTGGTCACACGAACAATCTAGGCGTAGAAATGCGTGTACGCGAACGCCCCGTAGCCGAAGATGCCCAGCAGCATGAGGACCCCGGCGATGATGGGGATGATGTCTGTTTCCGGCTGCGGCGTTTCGGTCGGCGTTTCGGTCGGTTCCGCGTGGTCCGCCTCACACTGCGCGTCCTGCTGGTCAAAGTAATTGGCGTAGCGGTCGACGGCGCGCAGGTTCTCGTACGTCGCGGTGGAGGTGAGTGTGTCGGCCCAGCGCGTGGCGTCGGCAAGCATCAGGCCCGGGAACTCTTGGGTGAGCTGCTCGGCGACCGCCTCCGGGTCGGTGGCCACGCCGGTGGGGGCGAACCAGTCCGGGGCGTCCTTGCCCACGGGCACTTGGCCGTCGGTGGCGACGAAGTCCTTGTAGTGCTCGACCTCGGTGATTTGCGGGTTGTGGGTGGTCTGCGTGGGCGAGTGGCGCTGCAGGTACCAGTTGGCCACGGACTCGGGCAGGCCGAGGTCGACGAACGCCTCGAGAGCGTACGCGTGCTCGGTGGTGGTGGGGTCGGCGAAGTGGGCGTCATCGATGTAGATGCCTAGCGCTTCCTCGAGGATGCGGCGGCGCACGCCGGACTCGACGCTGCGCACCTCGGGGAATGCCTCGACGAAGGATCCGTAGCGGGCGTAGATGAGGTTTGCCTCGCGCTCGAGGTAGAGGTGCGCGGCGTCGCTGGCCGCACCGAAGGCCTCCGGCTCCATGGTGAGCGTGCAGGTGGCCGCGCTCGCGGCGGGAATGGGCGCAACGGCAACGCCACCGCAGACCAGTGCGGTCGCGGTGGCGAGTGCGGCGAGCGTTCTCATCGGTGCCCTGCTCGGGGTCTAGCCAAGGAAGGAGAAGGCTGCGCCGCCGATGGCTGCCAGCAGGGCGAGCACGATAGCGGCGATGATGCCGGAGTCGATGGAGATGCGCTTGCCGGCTGCGGCGGCCTTGTCCACCTTGGGCTCGTCATCCTTCTTGTTCTGCGCGTCGGCCGGGGCCGATGCGCTGCGCGACTTGGTGTGCGAGGTGACGGAGACGTTGACGGTCGTCTTGCCGTTCTCCCGCACGACGGTGGTCGTCGTGCCGTTCTCGTGCTCAGGCTGGTCAGTCTGTTCAACCTGCTCAGTGGTCAGCGGGTTCTGCTCCGCCGAGGGAAGCACGTCCGCGCCCTGGTCGGTCTTCTCTGCCGCGCGATGCTCGTCGGGGTTTGGACCGTCGGTGGGGAAGAGGACGATGGCGTCGCCGCCCTCTGCGCATTCCTGGCGGGCCTGCTCGAAGACGGACTCGAATGCGGCACCCTTGCGGTATTCGGTCAGGGCCTCCGACTCCACGAAGGCGTCGGTCCACGCGGCCGCGTGCTCCGGGCTCAGCTCCGGGAACTGGGCCTTGCGTTCCTGCTCCAGGACGGCCAGCGGGGCGACTGGGCGGAAGGCGGATTCAGACGCGGCACCGCGTTCCGAAGCAGTGATGGTGCCCGCGTCGAGGGAGTCGTGCACGTCGTCCCAGAACTTGACCAGCGCGATGTCCGGCTCGGTGGAGACTGCGAGGCTGTTCCACAGGTGGGAGAAGTACCAGAAGGACGCGTCGTGCGAGACGCCGGTTTCTGCGGAAATCCGGTCGGTCCACGCGTTCAGGTTGTCCATCAGGTTGTTGTTGAAGGACTCGCGCCCGCCGTTCTCGTAGGCGTCCTGGAACTCGGCGGCGATGTCGCCGGCGGCCGGGAAGGCAACCTCGAAGGCTTGGCGCCAGTTGTCATCCTGGTTGAACTTGGTGGAAGCGAACGCGACGCGCTCGTATTCCTGCTGCTCTTGGTCGTTCAGCTGGATGTGGCACGAACCAGAGTCGTTGGTACCAACAGTTGCGCCCTGCGCTTGCGGCGCAATGACAGCGCACGCGCCCAGGGCGACGGCGGTGGCTGCTGCTGCGAATCTCTGATTGTTGAACACGCTGTTTATGTTACCTGAGGAATTCATAAATGGAAGCATTGTGACGGGCTGCGTTCGCTTTATAAAAACGATAATAACCGTGTATATTGCTGTTATTCCAGGTAGTGGCGGCGGATAGATAAAGTATTATTAAATGTCGCCTGCCAATAGCTTGAAAACCGCCCCAATATGGGGGTGGATCCTGAATGGTATAGCTTCAGGTAGCCGGGCTGAACCTGAGAAGTTACACCATTGTAATTCTTAGACACCCCAATAGCGGTATCCTTACCCGCATGCAGCTACAGCCGCTCCAACCGCCCGACTGGACGTCGCGCAACGGGAACACCTACCGGACGATGACGCAGTACGACTCGCGGCACCTCTCAGTACTGGTTGTCCTTATCCTCTGCTGCGGCATCCTCGTCGTCGCGGCCCGCAACCTGCCCCGCAACGTGGTGAAAGCGGCGCGCAAGGTCGCCGGCGCCGTCCTGGGCATCCTTGTGTTCGCCTACTACTGCTGGGTCCTCGCGCCGAGCAACATCGTGTGGGACGAAACCGCCCCCTTCCACATCACGGACTTCCTCCGCGTTATCACCCCGACGGCGCTGCTCACCGACAATCCCACCGCAGCCGCCCTGTCCTTCTACTGGGGTTTCCTCCTGAACCCCATGGCACTGCTCTTCCCCGACATGGCGTACGTCCAGGATTTCCCGGGCCTGCAGGAATTCGCGTACTGGTTCTTCCACAGCGCCGCCCTCGTCGTCCCGACCGTGCTCACCTTCGGCCTTGGCTACCGCCCCACGTGGCGCGACTGGCGCATCACCACCGCCATCACCGTCGCTTGGGCCGGTTTCGCGGCCACCGCCAACCGCATCACCGGTGGCAATTACGGCTTCCTCGCCGGCTACCCGCGCGGCTGGTCCATCCTCGAGCTCTTTGGCAAGTGGCCCTACTACCTCCTCATCGTCGTCCCCGGCGTCCCAGCGGTCTGGGCCGCGATGACTTGGGCGAGTGCTTATCGACGCCCCGCCACCGCCTGAGCCACGTCCCTGGCAAAAGGACTCACGCCACCCAGCGTGGCCGCGCCCGGCCCGTTGATGCGGTTGTAGCCCACAAACCACAGCCCCGGGGTGTTGCGGTCCAGGCCTCGCACCGGCCCGAGCGCCGGGCGGAACCCCGTGGCCCACACGATCGCCTCGACCCCAAGCGCCGAAACCTCATCAAGCGTGTCCGGCATCGTCTCCGTGTGCATCAGCCCGGCGTCGCGGGCGCGGCGTACCTCGGGCACCACGACGATGTCGCCGCCGAAGTCGGCCCCGCCCGGGTCCGGCTTGCCCTGTGAGATAGCGACGAAACGTTCACGGTTGCGGCGGAACAAGTCCGAACCATCCACGTCATCCGGCATGAAGCGCGGCGCGTGGCGGGTCAGCCACACCACATCAACCCCGCCCAGCGCCAGGTCAGCGGTGATCTGCGCACCGGAATCGCCGGATCCCACCACGGCGACGCGTTTGCCCGCCAACTGCTGCGGGTTGCGGTATTCGGAGGCGTGCAGCTGCTCGCCGTCGAAGCGACCAGGGTAGTGGGGCACGAACGGGACGTTACCGGTGGCCATGATCACGTTGTGGGCGGTGACGCGTTGGGGGCGGAGGGTGAAGGTGGCGTCGGCAAGCGTGACGCACTCCACGCGCTCACGAACGACGGGGAAGCAGTAGCGCTGCTCGTAGCGCGTGAGGTAGTCCACGACGTGGTCGCGCGGCGGATAGCCGTCGAAGGCGGGCATGGGCCAGCCGGGCAAGTTGGAGAACTCGGCGCGGGAAAACAACGTGAGGTTATCCCAGTACGTCGGCCAAGCGCCGGCAGCACGGTCGCCGAAGATGGTGAAATCCACCTTGTACTTGCGCAGGTAATAGGCGGTGGCGAGTGCGGACTGCCCACCGCCGATGATCGCGGCATCAAGCATTGTTCGCCTCCAGAGTCGTTGTTGTCAGTAGCGCGGTAGCCTCGCGCACAAACGCGGCGATGCGGCTCGCGGGCGCGGTGGCGTCGCCGTATTCGGTGGCGGCGGCCAGCTTCGCGGCCACGGCGTGCACGGTCGCCGCGGCGATGAGCGAGGAGGTCTCCGCGCGCCGGGCCAGATGTGCGCCCGCAATGCCGGCGAGCACGTCGCCGGAACCCGGGGTGGCGGCCCAGGAGTGCCCGGCGTCGAGGCCGTAGACGAGGTGGCCGTCGGAAATCAGGGTGGCTCGACCCTTGCGCAGGACGTCGCAGCCAAGCTCCGCCGCGAGCGCGAGCGTCTCCTCCATCCGCGTATCTTCCGAAATGCCCGCAGCATCGCGCAGCCGGGCGAATTCGCCGTCGTGCGGGGTGAGCGCCGTGTAGGCGTCGCGCTCGCGCAGGGCGGACAGGAGGTCGGGGTGGGTGGCAAGGAGGGTGAGCGCGTCGGCGTCGAGAAGCAGCGGTTCGGGGGCGCTGAGCAGGGCGCGCAGCTCTGCGGCCTCCCCCTCGCCGGTGCCCGCGCCGGGGCCGAATACCCAGGCCTGGACTCGGCCGGACGCATCCACGGAATCCGCGACGACGACCTCGGGGTGTGCGCGTACGACCTCGGCGGCCTGCGGGCCCGCGTAGCGCACCATCGCCGGGGTGGCGTTGACCGCGCCCGCCGTGCACAGCAGCGCCGCGCCCGGGTACGTGTCGCTACCTGCGCGGATGCCCACCACGCCGCCGGAGTATTTGTCGTCGGCCGCGCCGGGCTCCACCGAGGGCACGGGCGCGGGGGCGAGCGTGCGCATGCCCTCGGGGACGGGGAAGCCCGGGGCGACGGCGCGGTTTGCGGTGAGCAGCGGCGGGCCGTCGGCGGACCACTCGGGCAGAGTGTCGGAGAGCGTTTCGTAGAGGTGGCGGCCGCCGATCCCGATGTCCGCAATCAGCTGCACCCCGCACGCGGCGGAGAGGACGTGGGCGCGGCGGAACCCGCCGAAGGTGACGGTCGCATCCGCGGTGACGTGGAGCTCGCCGCTCTCGCCCGTGTCGGCGTTGATACCGGAGGGCACGTCGACCGCGAGCACGCGCAGCGGCCTGAGCGCCGCAACCACGTCCGCGTATTCCTCGCGCAGCCCGGCAGTGCCGCCAATGCCGGTCATGCCGTCGATGGCGAGATCGTAGGACCCGTCGACATCGTCCACGACAGCACCGCCCGCGTTGCGCAGCGCCGCCAGCGCCCGCTCCTGCGCGCGGCCCGCCACCAGCAGCGCGTCCACCCGGTAGCCGGACATGGCCAGCTCCGCGGCCGCGTAGAGCGCGTCGCCGCCGTTGCCGCCCGGCCCCGCCACCGCGAGCACCCGGCTACCGGGCTCCACCATCGCGCGGGCGACCTGGGCCACGGCGTGCGCGGCCTGTTGCATGAGCTCGTCCGGCGAGGTTTGCGCGTCCAATAATGGCTGCTCGGCGGCGCGGACTTGGGCGACAGTAAAGGTGCAGGCGTACATATCGGCCAGGCTAGTCGCGCTGGCAGGTGGGGCACCAGAACAGGTTGCGCCCCTCCACCTTGCGCAGTGCGATCTCGTCGCCGCACACGTAACAGGGCTGGCCGGCCCGGCGGTACACGTAGACCTCGCCGCCGTGGTCGTCCTTGCGAGGCTCGCGCCCCATCGCCTCCGGCGCGTGTTCGTCGCGCACCGTGTCGATGCGGCCGTGCTCGACCCCGTAGTGCATGAGCTGCACCAGGTCGGCCCACAGCGCGTCGAACTCGGCGCGATCCAGCGCCCGCCCCGGTGTGAACGGGGAGAGGCCGAGCCGGAACAGCGGCTCTGCGCGGTAGATGTTGCCCACCCCGGCAAAGTAGGCCTGGTCCATCATCAGCGAGCCGATCGTGCGCTTCGAACGGTGCACGCGCGCCCACAGTGCGTCCGGGTCCGCGCCCGCGTCGAGCGGGTCCTCTCCGGTGCGCTCCAGGATGGCGGCAACCTCCGCCGGGTTGAGGTAGGCGCAGGTCTGCGGCCCGCGCAGGTTGGCCGCCACCGCGCCCCTCCCACGATCCGGCACGAGCCGCAGTCGGATCTGGCCCCACACGTCCTCGGCCGGCTCGAAGCGCAGCGAGCCGATGAGGCCCAGGTGGATGTGCACGGTCGCCGGCGCAAACTCCAAAAACAGGTGCTTGCCGTGGGCGCGTGCGGCGAGGAGCGGGTGGGCGTCGATAAGCGATGCATCGAAGCGCCCCTGGGGCGAGGAGGCGGCGATGGGTGCGCCCCGAAACCCCTCGTTGAAGCGCGCCGCCAGACGGTGGATGACGTGACCTTCAGGCAAAGTGCCACTCCGCAAGATTCATGGCGCAGATTGTAGTATTGCTTCCATGCCGTACAAGATCGGGTTTGACCGAGAGAAATATATTCAGATGCAGTCCGAGCACATCACCGCCCGCAGGCGGGAAATCGGCGGCAAACTCTATCTGGAGATGGGGGGCAAGCTTTTCGACGATCACCACGCCTCCCGCGTCCTCCCCGGGTTCACCCCGGACAACAAGATCGCCATGCTGGACCGGATCAAGGACGAAGTGGAGATTGTCATCTGCTTCAACGCCGGCGACGTCGTGCGCCAGAAGGTGCGCGCGGACCTGGGCATCACCTACGAAGATGACGTGCTGCGCCTCGTGGACGTATTCCGCGACCGCGGCTTCCTCGTGGAAAACGTGGTGGTCACGCAGCTGGAGGGCCACAACGAGAACGTCGAAGCCTTCCTTGAGCGCCTCGGCCGCCTGGGCCTGAAGGTGTCGCGCCACTACATGATCCCGGGCTACCCCAACGACACGGCGACGGTGGTTTCCGACAACGGCTTTGGCCGCAACGACTACGTGGAGACTTCCCGCGACCTCATCGTGATGACCGCGCCGGGGCCGGGCTCCGGCAAGCTGGCCACCTGCCTGAGCCAGGTGTACCACGAGCACAAGCGCGGCATCCCCGCTGGCTACGCCAAGTTTGAGACCTTCCCCATCTGGAACCTGCCGCTGTCGCACCCGGTGAACCTGGCCTACGAGGCGGCCACCGCGGACCTGGAAGACATCAACGTGATCGACCAATACCACCTGGAGGCGTACGGGGAGAAGGTCACCTCCTACAACCGCGACATCGAGGTCTTCCCGCTGCTGAAGACGCTGCTGCGCGAGGTCACGGGGGAGACGCCGTACCAGTCGCCCACGGACATGGGCGTGAACATGGCCGGCTACTGCATCTCCGACGACACCGCGTGCCGCCACGCCGCGGAGCAGGAGATCATCCGCCGCTACTACAAGACCCTCGTGGAGGAGCGCCGCACCGAGGCCGATTCGACCGAGTCGGACCGCATCTCCAACGTCATGCGCAAGGCGGAGGTGACTACGTCGGACCGCCCGGTGGTCGCGCCGGCGCTCGCGGTGGCGGAGGCGACCGGCCAGCCGGGCGCCGCGCTGGAGCTGCCGAACGGGAGCGTCGTCACGGGCAAGACCTCGGACCTGCTCGGCCCCTCGGCCGCCGTGCTGCTCAACGCGCTGAAGGAGCTCGCGGGTATCGACGATTCCGTGCACCTCCTCTCGCCCGACTCCATCGAGCCGATCCAGACGCTGAAGACGAAGCACCTCGGCTCCGTGAACCCGCGCCTGCACACGGACGAGGTGCTCATCGCCCTGTCCGTATCGGCGGCTTCGAGTGCGGACGCCGCCGCAGCGCTTGAGCAGCTGCGGAATCTGCGCGGCTGCGACGCCCACACGACGACCATCCTCGGCTCCGTGGACGAGGGAATCTTCCGTAACCTGGGCGTTCTGGTGACCTCCGAGCCGACCTACTGGAAGAAGCGCCTGTACCACAAGCGCTAGGTGCGGTAATTCGGGCAATTCGGGTATTGCGCCCGTTGCGTCTTGTTCGTATGATGTTTGGCATGGATCAAGACGAGAAGCTCTCACCGGTGGAGCAGGCCCTGGCGGACCTCAACGGCAATCTCTCTCGCGCCCGCACCCACTCGGAGGACAGCGTCACGCTGCCCAAGGAGACCGCGGTGTGGCTGCGCGACATTATTGAAGATATTGCGGAGGGGCGCCTCATCCCCGCCCCCGGCCCGGAGGAGGAGATGACGACGCAGCAGGTGGCCAACCTGCTCGGCGTCTCCCGCCCCTTTGTGGTCAAGCTTATTGACGATGGCCGCCTTGCCGGCCACAAAGTGGGTACCCACCGCCGCGTCTACACGCGCGACGCCGTGGCGTACAAAGATCTGATGGCCGGTAACCGTGGCCAGCGTTAGCAAGATCCTCCTGTACTACAAGTTTCAGCCCATCGCGGACCCGGACGCGGTGCGCCTGTGGCAGCGCGACCTGTGCGAGGGGCTGGGCCTGTACGGGAGAATCATCGTTTCCAAGGACGGGATCAACGGAACCGTCGGCGGCCCGATCGACGCGTGCAAAACCTACGCGAAAAAGACGCGCGAGTACTTTCGCGGCATCGAGTTCAAGTGGTCCGAGGGCGGCAAGGAGGACTTTCCCAAGCTCTCCGTCAAGGCGCGCGAGGAGATCGTCTCCTTCGGCGCGCCGGGCGAGCTCAAGGTGGACAGCCACGGCGTCGTCGGCGGCGGCACGCACCTCACGCCCGAGGAGGTCAACGAGCTGGTTGCCAACAACCCTGACGTCGTCTTCTTTGACGGCCGCAACGCCCGCGAGGCGGCGATTGGCAAGTTCAAGGACGCCGTCGTGCCGGACGTGGAGACCACCCACGACTTCATCAAAGAGCTGGACAGCGGCAAGTACGACTGGATGAAGGACAAGCCCGTCGTCTCCTACTGCACCGGCGGCATCCGCTGCGAGGTGCTGTCTAGCCTGATGAAGAACCGCGGCTTCGAGGACGTGTACCAGCTCGACGGGGGCATCGTCCGCTACGGCGAGAAGTACGGCAACTCCGGGCTGTGGGAGGGCTCCCTCTACGTCTTTGACAAGCGCATGCACACCGAGTTCGGCGGCGGCGCCGACGACCCCAACTACGTCCAGCTGGGCCACTGCGTGCACTGCGGTGCGGACACGAACCAGTTCTACAACTGCGCCAACGAGCCGGAGTGCCGCGTCCAGTACTTGAGCTGCCCCGAGTGCCGGGAGGAGAACCCGTACTGCGCGGAGTGCGCTACACGGCGAGCTTCCCAATCGTGATGATCAGCCACACCATGGTGAACGGCACGAGCGGCAGCCAGAACACGCCCATCCACGGCACCCACCGCTCGTAGCGGTTCAGCTTGCGCACCATGATCACGGCGCAAGCGAGCAGCGCCGCCACCGGCGGGATGGACGTGAGTACCGCCCACCAGGTCTCGCTCACGCCCGGAATCCACGACAGCACCAGGCCAAAGAGCAGGCAAAAGCTTATCGACGCCACCGTGAACCCCAGCGCCTGCCGCGTCGACTTCCGGTTCCGCTCCGCCACCTCGGCCGGGTCCGGCTCGTCCGCGAGCGCGTCGAAGTCCCGCGGCTCCGGCCGGGTCCTGCTGAACCGGTCGGCCCCCGAGTGCAGGTCGTTTTCTGGGTGGTCCTGCATGGGCTAGCCCTCCGCGTCCGAGCGCGGGTAGATGACTACGGGCACCGGCGCGAAGCGGATGAACTCGCCCTCGCGGGTGCCCACGAACACGCGCTTGAGCTGCCCCGACGGCTGGGAGCCGAGGCACATGATGTCGCCCTTCTTCCACTTCACGCTGTCCACGGCGCGCTTCCAGCCCCGCCCGGACGCGAGCAGCGTCTGCACGTCCAGCGAGTCGGAGACCTCGAAGGCCTGGTCGCGGACGCGGTCGAGCAGCCCCAGGGTGGACTCGTTCCAGGCGGCCAGCTCGTGGGAGAACTCGGAGCTGCGCTCGTCGGGGGAGAACGCGACAATGCGCAGCGGCACGCCGATGACGGAGGCAAGGGAGGCGGCGTAGGCGAGTCCGGGGAAGCGGTCGCGGGTGCCGGTGCCGGAGATTTCGTCGGAGTCAATAAGCGCGTAGGTCACGCGCGTAATGCCCTTCTTGGACAGCTTCACGTGCTTCGGCGCCAGCCCGAGCGGCAGGGTGGAGGAGTGCATGAGCTCCTCGGCCACGGAGGTGGGGCGGAAGCGCTTCTTGGAGGTTTTGGCGCGTGAGCCCATGACGATCATGTCGGCGTTGAAGGCCTGCGCGGCGTCGTAGAGCGGCTCCGTGCTGCTCGTCTTCTCAATGAGCCGGGCGACGTGCTTGGCGCGCTGCGAGCGGGGGACGACGCCGTCGAGGGCGTCGTCGACGCGGTCGCGGAATTCCTCGCGCGCCCGCTTGAGCCATTTCTTGTGCTTCTTTTCAGACACGGAATTGGCCCACGAGCTCTTGGTCGCACTCATGACCTGTACCTTGACGGGCAGGGAGCGGCCGAGCCAGGCCGCGAACTCGATGGCCTCGGTGTTATTGGAGTTGCTTGAGTCCCAGCCAACAACGATGCGCAGCGCCTCCCGAGTCTCGGGGAGCTGCGCGAGGTCTGTGGAGAACGAACGTGCTGACACGTCGCCCAGTCTACGTTGTGGTCTGTTCCTTATTCACGTAGGCATCGGCGAGAAGGTTGATGGTATCGGCGACGCTGGCCAGTCGGCGCAGTGAGTCGGCGTCTAGCGTGCCGAGCATCTCGCCGAGGTACTTCGTGCGCTCGTCGCCCACGCGCTCGAGTTCGTCGAGTCCCAGTTGCGTCGTCTCCACGCTCACGCCGCGGCGGTCGTCCTCGCTGCGGATGCGTTGCACGAGCCCGCGCTTCTCCAGCTGGTTGACGGTGTTGGAGGCAGTCGGCATGCGCACGCCCTTCGCCTCTGCGAGGTGGCTGATGCGGGACGGGCCGACGTCCGCAAGCCGGCGCAGGATGGACAGCTGCGGGCCCGTCAGGTCGGAGTGCTCGGCCGTGCGGAAGTAGGTGACGTACAGCGAGGTCATGGCGGGGCGAATGCTCCGCGCGATCTCGTACGGATCGGGTGCTTCATTCATGAGAAATCTCCTCCACGCTTTTCGAAGACTAAATAGTACCAGCTTTCGTACGACTATGATGGGGCGAGTGTTTGCGTACAGATACGAGGTGTCACACGAGTGGGCTCGCCGCACCACGCTGCGGGACCTCCGCCAGGGCAAGATCACGCTTGACGACGTCTGCGACGCCGATTTCCTCCTCCGCACCGCCAGCCAGTACCACGGCGCCAAGGCCGACCGCCCCTGCCCGATCTGCGGCGCGGAGCTGCGCGAAGTGAAGTGGGTGTACGGCGGGAACCTGGGCCGCCGCGCCAACACTGCCCGCAGCGCGAAGGAGATTGACCAGCTCGTCGCGGAGGTGGGGCCGATCACCGTGCACTTCGTCGAAGTTTGCCTAGAGTGCAAGTGGAATCATCTACGGAAGGCCGTGACCGCTGTTCCCGTCTCGGACGGGTAGTGTGTCCTATTAATAATGCGCAGTGGGCTTCGAGGTCTGAGGCCTGCCGCACGTCCGCACGTCTTGAGGGAAAACGAGTGACAAACAAAGAGAACGCCTCGGAAAGTGGAAGCACGGTAGCGTCGTCAAGCAAGCGAGCGTCGAAAGGCGCAAAGCGCTCGCGGTGGTGGCAGTGGCTGCTGGCGTTGCTTCTGCTGCTGGTGCTGATCGCCGCGATCCCGGCGATCTGGTTTGCCTGGAACTACAGGCAGGCGGAGATCCCGGAACCCAATGACATTGAGGCGGCGCAGATCTCCAACATTTACTTCAGCGACGCCCAGACTGAGCTGGCGCGCGTCGTGCCGCCGGAGGGCAACCGCGAGCAGATCCCGCTCGATGCGGTGCCCGAGGAGGTGCAGAATGCGGTGCTCGCCGCCGAGGACCGCGACTTCTGGGATAACTCCGGCTTTTCCTTCACCGGCTTCGGCCGCGCCGCGGTGGGTCAGCTGACCGGCAATACCTCCGCTGGCGGCGGCTCGACGATTACGCAGCAGTACGTGAAGAACTCGATCGTGGGCAACGAGCACTCCTACGAGCGCAAGGCGAAGGAGCTGGTCTACTCCATCAAGATGGCCAACTCCTGGTCCAAGGAGGAGGTGCTCAACGCCTACCTCAACACCGTGTACTTCGGCCGCAACGCCTACGGCATCGAGGCGGCGGCGCACGCGTACTTCTCCAAGCCCGCCTCGGAACTCACCGTGGAGGAGGGCGCGGTGCTCGCCGCGCTGATTCAGCGCCCGAGCCAGCTTGACCCGTGGAACAACGAGGCCGGCGCCCAGGACCGCTGGAACTACGTCATGGACGGCCTGGTGGAGATGGGCGCGATCGACCAGGCGACGCGAGCGGGCGCGCAGTTCCCCGAGACGCGCGACCCGGCGACGTACTCCGCCTACACCGAGGCGACGGGCCCGAACGGCCTGATCAAGAACCAGGTGATGACGGAGCTCGCCGCGATTGGTATCACGGAGGATGACCTGACCAACCGCGGCCTGCAGATCACCACGACGATTGATAAGAAGACGCAGGACGACACGGTCCGCATCTCCGAGGAGCGCATTTCCGCCCTGCAGGACGACGCCCGCACCGGCGTGGTCGCCGTCGAGCCGGGCACGGGTGCCGTGCGCGCCTACTACGGCGGCAACGAGGCCTCCGGGTGGGACTATGCCAACGCCGGCCTGCAGACCGGCTCCACCTTCAAGATCTTCGCGCTGGCGGCGGCCCTGCAGCAGGGTATCCCGCTGACCGCGAACTTTGACGCCTCCCCGGTCACCTTGCCGGGCGGATTCCTCGTGACCAACTCCGACGGCGGTGGCGGCGGCATCATCAACATGACCGAGGCCACCCGCACCTCCTCCAACACGGCGTTCATGCGCATCCAGGACGACCTGGACAACACGACGCAGGACACGGCGGACATGGCGCACGCCCTCGGCGTCGCGCGCTCCATCCCGGGCATCCCGGTGACCCTGCGCGAGAACGGCGGCCAGCCCTATGAGGGTATCGTGCTGGGCCAGTACCAGTCGCGCGTCCTTGACATGGCCGCCGCCGTGGCGACGCTCACGGACCGTGGCGTGTACCACCCGACCCACTTCGTGCAGCGCGTCACCGACGCGCAGGGTGAGGTGCTCTACGAGAACGATGACAAGTACGCCGAGCGCCGCGTTTCCGCCCAGGTTGCGGACAACGTGATCCAGGCGATGCAGACCGTAATCCCGTACTCCTACGCCAACCTGGCGGGTGGGCGTCCGTCGGCGGGTAAGACGGGTACCGCCCAGATGGGCGACACCGGCCAGAACAAGGATGCCTGGATGGTCGGCTCCACCCCGCAACTGTCTGTCGCGGTGTGGGTCGGCACGGCCGACAACACCTCGCCGATCTTCAACGAGTACGGCGGCCTGATGTACGGCGCGCAGACCCCGGCCAAGATTTGGAAGGACGTCCTGGACACGGCCCTGGAGGGGCAGGAGATCCAGAACTTCCACGAGGCATCGCCGGTGTACTGGGGTGTGAACCCCTACGGCGGCGGCGCGAACCTGGGCGGCAACTCCTGGGCGTACTACAACCAGCAGCAGGGCACGACGCAGTCCGGGAACGGCGCCGCGGCGGCTCCGGCCGAGCAGCAGCAGTCCGCTGCCCCGTCGCAGCCCGAGCAGGCGCCCGCACCGGACCCGGCCGCACCTGCCGCACCGGCTCCGCAGCAGCAAGCGCCGGCGCCGGCCGCCCCCGCCCCCGCGCCGCAACAGCAGCAGCCGGCGCCGGCGCCGGACCTGGGGCTCGACCAGGCGGTGGATGACTTCTTCAACGGCCTCGACAACGCGCTGCAGTAAGCGAAGGGGAGCAATGGAACAGCACACTCAGGACGTGACGGATACGGGGGCGCAGCGAGTCCAGCCGGGGCGCACCGAGCCGGTCGCCCGGGGATTCGTGGAATACCTGGGCGGCCCGATGGGCAAGTTCGCCCAGATCGGGCGGGCGAAGTTTTGGACGCCGCTGCGCACCATCTTCGCGGTCGCCTACACCTTCCTCTTCTTCGGCGCACTTTCTAAATCCAACTGCGCGCTGGGCAAGGCCGACGAGAACGGTGTGCTGCAGCTCAACTGGGACGGCAACCGGCAGTACACGTCGTTCTGCTACAACGACATCGTCCCGCTCTATGGCGCGCGCGGTCTGGACCAGCCCGGCTTTGTGTACGACTACTCCTGGGTGGAGGACGGCCTGACCCGCTACATGGAGTACCCGGTGCTCGCCGGGCTGTTCCAGGGTGTTGCCTCGTTCATCTCGCGCAACACGTACTTCCTCGTGGACCGCGTGCTTCCCGAGGTTGGCTGGTACTTCTACGTCACCGCGTTCATCCTGTCGGTCATCTGGGTCGCCACCGTGCGCATGGTGGCGGAGCTCGCAGGCAACCGCATTTGGGACACGCTGCTGGTCGTCGGCTCCCCGCTGCTGATCATGCACTCGTTTACCAACTGGGACATCCCGTCCATCTTCTTCGCGGTGGCGGCGATCTACGCGGCGCGCAACAAGAAGTTCTGGCTGGCTGGTGTGATGATCGGCCTTGGCACGGCGTTCAAGATGTGGCCCATCTTCGCCCTCGGCGCCTACCTGGTCGTCGCGCTGCGGAAGCGCGACCTCGTCCCGTTCCTCAAGATGGTCGCCGCGACCGTGGTGAGCTGGGTCGCGGTCAACCTGCCCATCTATCTGCGCAACCCCGAGGCGTGGGGCGAGTTCCGACGCCTCAACACCGAACGCAGCTGGGAGTGGACCACCATCTACGCGGTGTTCAGCCGCATCACCGGGTGGGCCGGATTCGACTCCGGCGACGGGGCCCCCGTGATCCTCAACGCGGTCACGCTCGTGCTCTTCCTCGCGGGCTGCGCGGCGGTCCTGGTCATGGGGCTCAAGGCGCCGCGCACGCCCCGCATCGCCGAGCTGCTCACCCTCATCGTCGGCTTCTTCCTCCTCTTCAACAAGGTGTGGAGCCCCCAGTACTCGATCTGGCTCATCGTCCCCGCCGTGCTTGCGCTGCCGTACTGGCGCCTGCTGCTCACCTGGATGACCGTGGACATGATGGTGTGGCCCATCCTCATGTGGCACATGATGGGTACCGATAACCTCGGGGCTCCGGGCTGGCTTCTCGACGCCACCATCATCGCCCGAGACGGCCTCATCATCACCATTATGGTGCTGGTCGTGCAGCAGATGTTTGGCAAGCGCACGGACAAGGTCGCCGAGGCCCACAACGGCCACGACCCGTTGCTGAGCACACCCGACGAGTGGGGCGAGGAGGCAGCGTGGGCACCGCAACGGTTGTCGGCATCTGCTCCATTGCAGTCGGTTTCCTCCTAATCGCGGGCGCCTTCTGGGCGATGGCCAAGCTGCAGCGTCCGATGCTCTCGCTCGGTCTTGGCATCCTCGCGTTCGTCTTCATCACGGTGATTCCCGTTTTCCTTGCATTATTTGTAGCGGCACCGCGACCGGTTTAGGTAGGGTGGCCAAAAAGTTTGACGAAACTAAGGCAAATATGCAACGCCGTTCTATTTGGGCCACCACCGTCGCGCTTGCGGGCGCACTGACCGCTTGCGGCACCAGCGAGAGCGAGCCGACGACGGAGACCGTGGAGCAGTCTGCGGAGCAGCAGGCGGAACAGTCGAGCCAGGAAGCAAAGCAGGAATCGCAGCAGGGGGCGGAGCTGCCGGCGTCGATAAGCGGCTACAGCGAGGAGGCGCGATCCGATATGGCGGAGGACGGGCTCACCGAAGCCGATGTCCAGGGGGTGCTGGACGCGGCGAAGGATGGTCGCGCCGAGGTGGAGTTCGATGACGAGCACTGGGAGCTCGAGTTCAACGACATTGACGTTGACATCACGCCGGACGGGTTGGTCACCGAAGCGGACCGGTAGGCATTTGGCCTGCGGGATTGTGTGGGGTAGCCTGGACGGGTTGCTTGACGCAACGACCCTCCTGCCACCGCAAAAGTGCGGTGGCCGAAACAAATTACTAGACCATAGGAGGTGATGAGGTCCGTGCGTCACTACGAAGTAATGATCATTCTTGATTCTAAGCAGGATGAGCGCACCGTTGCCCCGTCCCTGGACAAGTTCCTGGAGATTGTCCGCAAGGAAAACGGCAAGGTGGAAAATGTTGATGTGTGGGGCAAGCAGCGTCTTGCTTACCCGATCAACAAGAAGGAAGAGGGCATCTACGCCGTTGTGAACCTCGAATGCGAGCACGCAACCGTCGATGAGCTCGACCGTGTTTTGAACCTGAGCGATAACGTCGTGCGTACCAAGGTGCTGCGCACCGACAAGTAGGAACAGGTAGGCTCAAACCACACGTAAACCAGCTGGTAGGAGAAGAGCATGGCACAGAACGAGACCCCGATCACTGTTGTCGGCAACCTGGTTGCTGACCCGGAACTGCGTTTCACCCCGAGCGGTGCCGCGGTAGCGAACTTCCGTATCGCTTCCACGCCCCGTTCTTTTAACCGGGAAACGAACCAGTTCGAGGACGGTGAGGCACTGTTCCTGACCTGCAACTGCTGGCGCCAGATGGCCGAGAACGTCGCGGAGTCCCTGACCAAGGGCATGCGCGTGATCGTGCAGGGGCGTTTGCGGCAGCGTTCTTACCAGACTCGCGAAGGCGAGAATCGTACCGTGTTTGAGGTCGAGGTTGATGAGGTCGGCCCGTCCATCAAGTTTGCTACGGCGAGCGTGACGCGCACCCCGCGCGATGGTGGCGGCCAGCAGCGGAGGCCACAACAGCAGCAGGCCCCGCAGCAGCAGTACCAGCAGCAACCGCAGCAGGCCCAGCGCCCGCAGCAGCAGGCCCAGCCGGATAACGATCCCTGGAACTCCGCCCCACCGGCAGGTGGCTTCGGCGGGATGGATGACGAGCCCCCGTTCTAAACGTTGTTCCCACCCACACAAGATTTTTCATCATAAGGAAGGTTAGGATTCATGAAACTGATCCTCACCGCTGCCGTTGATAACCTTGGCGAGCCCGGCGACATCGTCGAGGTCAAGGACGGCTACGGACGTAACTTCCTGCTCCCGCGCGGCCTTGCCATCACGGCCACCCGCGGTGCAGAGAAGCAGATCGAAGACATTAAGCGTGCACAGGCAGACCGTCAGGTCCGCGACCTGGATCACGCGAAGGAGCTGCGCGATCAGCTGGACCAGCTCACCGGCGTGAAGGTCCCCGTGCGCACTTCTGAGAAGGGCAAGCTGTTCGGCTCCGTCACCGGTGCCGACATCGCCGACGCAGTCAAGGCTGCCGGCGGCCCGTCCCTGGACAAGCGCCGCATCAATGTGCCGAAGGGCCTTGTGAAGAAGACTGGCGGCTACCAGGTCAAGGTCAACCTCCACGACTCCGTGGAAGGCAAGATTAACTTCGAGGTCGTCGCAGCGTAAGAGCTTTACGCTTATCGACGAGCGACAACAGCATTTTCTGACGCGCACCCCTTTGTGAGGAGGGGGTGCGCGTTTTTTGCGCGCTGCGTGGGCTGCTGCGCAGGGACGTACCCTGGTGGGAACGGGCAGGGCTCGCGTTCGGGCTCGGGGTAGGGATCCGGGTCTGGTTCCTCCGGGATGACTGTTGAGTCTTCGGTCGGCGGTTCAGGGGCCAGGTCGAAGCTGTGCCCTGTGGCGTGCTCGAGTGCCTGCAGGTCCGCCATCAGCCGGTAGTAGTCGCCGTGGTTGTCGTACTCGTCCAGCAGGTGGTGCGCCCGGGCGAGGAAATCTGCGTACGCGTCCCGGTTTCGGGCGACGTTGGGCAGGGAGCTGCGCCAGCGGGTGGTGGTGGGCGTGGTTTCGTCGAAAAGCGGGCCCTCGTGGCGGCTGAGGAGGTAAGTGCCGTCTTCGCACAGCCACACGATGTCCCCGGTGACGGGGTCGGGGACGTAGAAGATGCGCTTGTCGGTCTTCATGTTGTGGTGGTGCGGGCAAAGGCAGAAGAGGTTGTGAGGCGTGGTCTCTCCACCGCGGTCGAACGGGATGCGGTGGTCCAGTTGGCAGGCGGTTGCGGGTCTGTCGCATCCGGGGAAGATGCAGTTGCCGTCTCGGGCGTGCGCGTAGTGTTTCATCCCCTCCGTCGGCGCGTAACTGTCCGTCTTGGTGGTGGCTGTCTCATCCAGGTTGGCCGTTTCAGGCGGGTGGTTGCTGAGCAGACTCTCGAGCTCCGCGGTGGCGAGGGCGTCAGTCCATCCGTAGCGAGGAATGAATACGGGGGCGCCGGCCGCCCGGGTGCCGTCGGCGCCCGCGGGTGCGTAGAGATGGATGCGGACGTTCGCGGCAGGCTCGACATCGCCGTTGAGGAGTTTTACAGCGGCGTCAGCGAGCGAGACCTTCTCCTGGCGGGCCGTGGCCTGCAGCGAGGCGCGAAGGACGGCCATCGTGGTGGCGTCGGTGCTGAGCGTCATTGTTGCGATGCCCGCGCTGCCGTGGTCCTCCTGCGCAGAGAACTCGATGTTGCGCGCGCGGTGGTTGTGCTCTGCCTCGCGCTTTTTGCGCTTTTCCGGGTTGTGGCTGAGGCCGACGTCAAGCTTGGCAATCATCGTGCGGATGCGGCGGGCAACTGACGCGCGGGAGGGGAGCTCCTGGTTTGCGCGCTTCGGTGTGAAGATCCGGGTGAGCATGTCATCAAAAGCCGCCCACGTTGCTTCGTCCGCTGAAGCGCCGATCTTGCACAGGGCAGTATCTATGCCGGTGAGCAGGTGCACGGAAAGGAGGCAGGTCTGCTCTTGTAGAGCGAGCAGCTTGGGCAGGCTGGCGAGCCGGAAATACGCCAAAACCGCAGCTTCGACCTCATGTTTGGGGCGGCTGGTAACCTGAGCTAACTCTTCGACCTCCAGGTCGAAGTCTTCAACCGCGGTCGAGGCTGCGTAGCCGCGGTAGAGGGCAAACTCGGCCTCCCGCATACGCTGCGAAAGCTGCGCGCGATGGTCCGTCGAGTTTTGGCATCTGAAGTAGTGAGCGGGTGGCACGATTCCCCCTTTCTGCGGTGAGCGGTCATTGTGGTCATTGCGGCCAATTATACCGAACATATAAACGACGGCAACGTCTGTGACCATATTGTTACGCTGTGTTCTAGTAGGTGTGTGCGAGTCCTGTTCCGCACTTTACTGCTGACATCACCATGACTGTGGATAACTCTGCGGAATAAGCCCTGCTCAACGGCAAAATTTGGGTTACTAGACGGTGAACTCACGCCTGTCAAACCTGGTGGTGAAAAGGGTTTTTCACAACCTGCACACACAACTTAATATGGCCTAAAATGTCCGTGAACAGCATCAATGCAGCGTTTCCGCAGGTCGTAAAAACCGGTTATCCACAAGTTATCCACACCCTGTCCTGGGCTGTGTGCACAAGACGCCGATTCATCCCCAAGTTATCCACATATGCCTGTGGAAAACCCAGTGTTTGGCCCTCGCGGTACGCTGTAGGCCTACGAAACAAAGGGGTGACGACGATGGCCGACGATGCACTTCACGGCTTTGATGATGACTACGTCCTGCCGCCAGAGCCACGCGATGAGTTCAGCGAATTTGGCGACTTTGACGACTTCAGCGGAAATTCGCGGCGAGGGCGCGGGAATCAGCGGTATCAAGGACAGCAGGGGCAGCGGGGGCAGCGCGACAGCCAGGGCGAGTACCGCCAACCGCCGCACGACGAGCGCGCGGAGCGCTCGGTGCTGGGCGCGATGCTGCTCAACCAGGAGGTCGTACTCGACGTCGCGGAGGGCCTGCAGCCGGAGGACTTCTACTTTCCGGCGCACCAGCTGATTTACCAGGCCATTATCGAGCTGTTCTCCTCGGGCAGCCAGATCGACGTGCTCATCGTCTCCGGGCGGTTGGACCGCCTGAACCAGCTCGAGCGGGTGGGCGGTGCCCCGTACCTGCATACGCTGATTTCGGAGGTGCCGACGTCGGCAAACGCCCGCTACTACGCGGAGATCGTGGAGGAGAAGTCGCTCCTTCGGCAGCTTGTCAACGCCGGTACGCACGTGGTGCAGCTGGGCTACGAGGGCGAAGACGGCATGGAGATCGAGGCGCTGGTGGATCGCGCGCAGCAGGAGGTCTTCGGAATCTCGCGCAACAACCAGGGCGAGGACTACCGTGTCCTTTCGGAGCTGCTCAAGCCGACTATCGACGAGCTCACGCAGATCGCTCAGGGCGGCGCCCTCGACCAGGGCGTGCCGACCGGGTTTACGGACCTGGACAACCTCACGAACGGCCTCCACGCGGGCCAGATGATCATCATCGCGGCCCGACCTGGCGTGGGTAAGTCGACGCTCGCGCTCGATTTCATGCGCTCCTGCTCCATCCAGCACGGCAAGACTTCAGTTATCTTCTCACTGGAGATGAGCGCCTCCGAGATCATCATGCGCATGCTGTCGGCGGAGACGGAGATCAAGCTGTCCGCCATGCGAGCGGGCAACATGGAGGAGCGGGATTGGGAAAAGCTCACCACCCGCCTCACCGAGATTCAGGACGCCCCGCTGTTTATCGACGATTCCCCGAACCTCACCATGATGGAGATCCGGTCAAAGGCGCGGCGCCTGAAGCAGCAGCACGGGCTGGATCTGGTGGTGCTGGACTACCTGCAGCTGATGAGCTCGGGCAAGCGCGTCGAGTCGCGCCAGCAGGAGGTCTCGGAGTTCTCGCGTAACCTCAAGCTCCTGGCAAAGGAGCTGGAGGTGCCGGTGATTGCGATTTCTCAGCTGAACCGTGGCCCGGAGGCGCGTACGGATAAGAAGCCACAGCTGGCGGACCTTCGCGAGTCAGGCTCGCTGGAGCAGGACGCCGACATGGTGTTCCTGCTCTACCGTCCGGACTCGCAGGATCGTGACGACGAGCGCGCGGGCGAGGCGGACATTATCGTCGCGAAGCACCGCGGCGGCCCTATCGATACGATCCCTGTGGCGCACCAGCTGCACTACTCACGCTTTGTCAATATGGCGCACGGTTAAACCCGCGTAGGCGCAGCGAGTTGGACACCACAAATACGGAGGACAGGGCCATCGCGATGCCGGCCAGCATCGGGTCGAGGAGGCCGAACGCAGCGACCGGGACGAGCACGACGTTGTAGGCGAACGCCCAGAACAGGTTGCCCTTGATGGTGCGCAGGGTGCGGCGCGAGAGGCGGATCGCGTCCGTCGCAGACATGAGCGTGTTCTGCATGAGAGTGATGTCGGAGGCCTCGATCGCCACGTCCGTGCCGGCGCCCATGGCCAGGCCTAGGTCGGCCTGCGCGAGCGCGGCTGCGTCGTTGACGCCGTCGCCGACCATGGCCACGTGGCGCCCCTGCTCCTGCAGCTCGCGGACCACGCGCACCTTGTCCTCCGGCAGGACGCCGGCGGTGACGTTGTCCGGGTCGATGCCTACTTCCTCGGCTACGGCGCGCGCAGCGCCCGCGTTATCGCCGGTGAGCAGGTGCGGGGTGAGCCCCAGCTCGCGCAGCTTCGCCACTGCGCGGGCCGAGTCCGGCTTCACCGTATCCCGGACCGCGACCATGCCCTCCGCGTGCCCATCGACCTCCACGGCGATCGGGGTGGCCCCGGCCCGCTCGGCCTCACGGAACGCGCGGGCCAGTGGCCCGTCGAGTTCCGCGCTGGGCCGGCCCACGCGCACGCTGTGGCCCTCCACGGTGGCGGACGCCCCGCGGCCCGGCTCATTGGTAAACCCGGACGTTTCCGGTACGTCGTCGCCCGCGGCTTTGACGATCGCGCGGGCGATGGGGTGCTCAGACCCGGCCTCCACGGCGGCGGCGAGGCGCAGCGCGTCGTCGCGGCCGACGACGTCCACGACCGCCATCTCGCCGCTGGTCACGGTGCCGGTTTTGTCCATCACCACCGTGTCCACCTGGCGTGTGGATTCCAGCATCTCGGGGCCCTTGATCAGTAGGCCCAGCTGCGCGCCGCGCCCGGTGCCCACCAGGATCGCGGTGGGGGTGGCTAGGCCGAGGGCGCAGGGGCACGCGATGATGAGGACGGCGACCGCAGCGCGGAACGCCTCGCTCACGCCGTTGCCCACGAGCAGGTGCCCGACCAGGGCCACGACGGAAATGGCGATGATGGTGGGGGCGAACACGCGCGAGATCCGGTCCACCAGCCGCTCGACCGGGGCCTTGCCGGACTGCGCGTCCTTGACCAGCTTGCCCATCTGGGCGAGCGTGGTCTCGCTCCCCACGCGCGTCGCCTCCACCACGATCCGCCCGGAGGTGTTGAGCGTCGCGCCCGTCACGTTGGCGCCCTCGTCCACTTCGACGGGAACGGATTCACCGGTGAGCATGGAGGCGTCGATAGCCGAATGCCCCGAAACCACGCGCCCATCGGTAGCAATCTTCTCGCCGGGGCGCACAACAAAACGGTCGCCGACCTGGACTTCCGCGATCGGGACGCGGACTTCCTTGTCGCCGCGCAGCACGCTCGCGTCCTTCGCGCCCATGCTCAGCAGCTCACGCAGTGCGGCGGAGCTTTGCCCCTTCGCGCGCGTTTCAAACCACCTGCCGAGCAGCAGGAACGTAATCACGACGCAGACGGATTCGAGGTAGATCTCGTGCGGACCGCGCTCCGCAAACAGCGCCACGATGGACCACACGTACGCCGCGGTCGTGCCCAGCGTAATCAGGGTGTCCATGGTGGTGGCGCCGTGGCGCAGGTTGATCAGCGCCGCGCGGTGGAACACGCTGCCGGCGGAGAAATACACCAGCGTCGTCGCGGCGAACGCGGCCCATTGCCAGTTTGGAAACTGCAGGCCGTGCACCATCGACACCAGCATGACCGGCACCGTCACCAGCGCCGCCCAGATCGTCGTTCGCTTGAGCCGTTCGGCCTCGTCGTCGCGGGCCTCGCTTATCGACGCCCCCTCGTCCCCGCCTTCCTCGTCCCCCATAACAAAGGCGTCGTAGCCTGCGGTACGCACGACGTCGATTAGTTGCTCCGGCGTGGTGCTGGCCTCGTCGAACTCCACGGTCGCTGTCTCCGTGGAGTAGTTGACCGCGGCGTCGACCCCGTCGAGCTTATTGAGCTTGCGTTGGACGCGCGACGAGCACGACGTGCACGTCATGCCCGTGACGCCCAGCTCGATGTGGCTGGTCATAGCGCTACTTCAGGGTGTAGCCGGCCTCGGCGACGGCCTTGGCCACGTCCTCGGTGGAGAAGCCTTCGCCTGACACGGAGACGGCGCCGGTGGTGTGGTCGGCCTTGACGTCGGTGACGCCCTGGATCTCGCTGATCTCCTCCTGCACACTGAGCTCGCAGTGTCCGCAGGTCATGCCTTCAACGGTGAATTCGCGGGTTGCCATGATGCTGTCCTTTCGGTTGGCGGTTCACGTACACCCGCAACTATACCCCTAGGGGGTATCTGGCGAAAGGATGGTGAAGCCGGCGTGCTCCGCCGCAGCCATGATGTCGGCGTCGGTGAAGTTTTCGCCCGAGACCGTCATGCGGCCCTCGTTCGGCTCCACGGTGACGTCGAAAGTGCCCTCGACCAGGCGTACTTCGTCGACCAGCGAATCGACTGCGACTTCACTGGACTGGCCCGAAATGTTGTAGTTCTTCGTCATGATTTCCGCCCCTACCGGATCGGCTGAGACTGCAAAGGAATGCAGTCGCGCTTGTTACTGTTGCACCGAGGGCAACGTTAACAAACCCCTGTAAAGGAGTATGCAATGAGCACTATCGATATGACGAAAGAGAACTTCGACGAACTCATCCAGAAGGACGGCATCGTCTTCGTCGACGCTTGGGCGGAATGGTGCGGTCCGTGCAAGGCCTTTGCGCCGACCTTTGCCAAGGCATCGGAAGAGCACCCCGACGTCACCTTTGCCAAGCTTGACACCGAGGCAGAGGAAGAGCTTGCTGGCAAGCTCGGCGTGACCAGCATTCCCAACATCATCGTCTTCCGTGACGGCATCCCCCTTTACCAGCAGGCCGGAAACATGGCGCCGGCCGACTTTGAATCGCTCATCGGCCAGGTCAAAGCGGTCGACATGGAGGAGGTCCGCAAGCAGTACGAGAAGATGCTGGCCGAGCAGGGCAAGCAGGGCGAGTAGCCCGAAAACCTGCGTACACTGGGGCGGCGACCATTTTGCGACGACGGAAGGACACGACACATGGCAAACCCGTTCTCTAAGGGCTGGAAGTACCTGATGCAGTCGTTCGACACCAAGATCGACGAAAACGCTGACCCCAAAGTGCAGCTCCAGCAGGCGATTGAGCAGGCGAAGAAGAACCACCGCGACATCTCCGAGCAGGCGGCCACCATCATTGGTAACCGCAACCAGCTAGAGATGAAGCTGGATCGCCTGATCAAGTCGCAGGAGGACCTGCAGCAGAAGGCCCGCGTGGCGCTCCAGGCCGCCGACAAGGCGCAGGGCGAGGGCGACGCGCAGAAGGCGCAGGAGTTTAACAACACCGCCGAGGTGCTCGCGTCCCAGCTGGTCGCTGTGGAGCAGGACCTGGAGCAGACGAAGCAGGCCCACGCGTCGGCCGATCAGGCGGCGCGCGAGGCGCAGGCGCAGCAGCAGCAGTCCGAGGCGCGCCTGCAGGAGCAGCTGCAGCAGGCGAAGCAGCTCGAATCCCAGCTGGGCCAGGCGAAGATGCAGGAGGCCACGTCCAAGACGATGGACTCCATGAACAACTTCACCGCGGACCAGAACGTGCCCACCATGGATGGCGTGCGCGACAAGATTGAGAAGCGCTACGCCACCGCGCTCGGCCAGCAGGAGCTGGCCAAGGACTCGCTGGGCGACCGCATGGCGGAGATCGAATCCGCTGGCACGGACGTTGCCGCGGCAAGCAAGCTGGACGAGATCCGCGCCTCGATGGGCTCCGGGAGCGCCGACAAGCAACTGGAGGCCCCGGAAGCTCCTGAGGAGTCCGAGGAGTCCAGCAAGGACAACTAGTTGCGGCTGATGCTGATCAGCACGCCGCGAATGCCCGAGTGAAACCCATCGCGGAGATTGACGCGCTGGGTTTCACTCAGCGTGTACTCGTGCAGCGTCTCGCATGCGAACTGCAGGAGCGGGCGATCAATTTCGGGCGGGAGGCCGCCTCCGGAGAGCATGTGCGCCTTGTCGCGCTGCTCCGAGGAGGCGGCATTTTCGTACCACCAGGACGCATACTGCTGGCCCACGTCGTACGGGGTCTGGAAGCCCGCCGAGGTCCACACCTCCTCCGGGAGAGGGACGTAGCGCGAGCGTAGCTTGCGCCGGGGTGCCATCATTGACGGCTTCGGAGCGGGCTTCGGCTTCGGTGCCGGCGCTTCCTCTGGCTCCTGGGCCTCCGGCTCCGGCTGCGCCTCCGGTTCCTGTTTTTCCGGCTCCTCCTGCGCCTCCGGTTCTTCGGGTTCCTCGGGCGCCAGCGGGTCCGGGCCGAGCGGGACGGGGGACGGCCCCTCCGCCTCGTCGAGCGGCTCGGCGTCTGCGAGCGGGCGCTCCCGGATCGTCGGTGGCAGCGGGCCTTCGAGGACCTGCAGCTGCATGGCGTCGGCGAAGTCCTCGCGGGGGTCCAGGATCGTCGTCGTATCGCACGCGTGGCGCAGGGCGGAGGACATGGAGTCCCAGCCGAACCCGTAGAGGTGTACGCGCATCCCGTTGACGGTCGCCTCCTCAACGCCGGGGATCATGTCCGCGTCGCCGGAGACCAGGACAAAGTCGGTGAACTGCCCGCGCATGGCATGCGCGACCAGGTCCGCCACCAGGCGGGTGTCCACGCCCTTCTGCGTGCGGCGGTCGCCCCACTCGATGAGTTGGCCGGTGCGCAGCTGCACGCCGTCGCAGGTCCGCAGCGCGCGCTGGTAGCGGTGCGGGCCCGAATCCGGGATGCCGTCGTACCAGAGCTGGCGGTGGATGGGCTGGTTGAGTTGCTGGCTGATCATGGTGCCGAGGGTTGCCACGACCTCGGGTAGGTCAATTTCTAACTGGGATCGTGCGCCGATTTCCCACGAGTTGTAAAAGCTCGCGAGCAGGTAAGACGTGTCGACGAACACCAATGTGCGTTCAAGCATGGCTCCTAAATTCCGATTCTTTTCGTTGCTAAGTGCTATTTACTTCCCCAGTGTGCCTGAATTGGCCTGCTGGGTCCACCCCTTTCAACGATCCTTGACGCCCCAGTGTTCCGCAGTTATCGTGTTAGTTACTCAAGTAACCAACCAACGCACCAGGGCAGCTTTTCGACGCCACGGGGCAGGGAAGGAACCGCAGGACCCATGCCATGAACGCTGAATCAGATCCCCTCTTCGTGCAGGTAGCGCGCTTCGTGGAGGACCTCGTCGTCGACGGCTCCTTGGAGCCCGGGCAGCGTGCCCCCTCCACCAACGAGCTCGCCGCCTTCCACGAAATCAACCCCGCCACCGCCCGCAAAGGTCTGGGAATCCTCGTCGACGACGGGATCCTGGAAAAACGTCGCGGGCTCGGCATGTTCGTCACCCCCGACGCGCGCGAGCGGGCCGTGCAGTCGCGCCGCGAGCGCTACGCCGGCGAGTACCTCGCCCCCGCAATCGACGAGGCTGTTCGCCTTGGCTACGACCGCGCCACCCTGCACTCTCTTATCGACCGCGTCGCAGAAAGTAGAGGAATGTACCAATGATTAACGCGACTCACCTGGAAAAACAGTTCCGGAAGAAACCGGTGCTCACCGACATCACCTTCGAGCTCCCCGGCTCCGGCATCCACGCCCTGCTTGGTCGCAACGGCGTGGGCAAGTCCACCCTGCTCGCCATGATTGCGGGCCAGCTCAAGCCCTCCGGCGGCGAGCTGACAGTGTTCGGCGAGCGCCCCTATGACAATGCGGGCGTGATGGATCGCGTCTGTTTTACCGGCGTCGATACTGCGTACCCATCGTCGTGGTCGCTGGCGGACATCGTCGCCGCTGCGGGGAAGCGTTACCCGCACTGGTCGCAGGACATCGCTGACACGCTCATGCGCGACTTCGCCCTCGACGAGCAAGCGTCAACCGTGTATGCAAAGTGCTCCCGCGGCCAGCGCGCGATGATCGGCATCGTGGTCGGGCTTGCCTCCGGCGCCGAGCTCACGCTTCTCGACGAACCCTACGTCGGCCTCGACGTCCACAACACCTCAGTCTTCTACCGCCACCTCCTTGAGCTCGCCGAGTCCCAGCGTTGCTTCATCATGGCCACGCACCACATCGAGGACGCCGCAAAGATCCTGGATTCGGCGCTCGTGCTGGGGCGGCAGGGGAGCGTCGATAAGCATCTGCTCGCTGAGGACGCCGACGGCTACGTCATCGCTACCGGCGACTTCGATGAGCCCGCCGGGGCCATCGCTTACCGACGCCACGCCACCGCCGCACGCGCGATCCTCCCCGCAGCAACCGCCGCTGAACTGGGCCTGCGTGGCCAGGCCGCGGACCTCGGCGACGTGCTCGAGGCGATCCTGGAGGTGCAGGCATGAGCGCAAAGACACACCTCGACCGCGGGTTCCTCTGGCACCAGTTCAAGGCGGGGCCGTGGATGCGCTTCCTCAGCGTCGGATCGGTGCCGTTCTTCGCGCTCTTCGCCACGGATGGGGTGCAATGGATGATGCTCTTCGGCAGCTTCATGTGCGTGATGACGCTGTCGTGGATCGCCATCCCCGAGCCCAGTGCCTTCAAGGCGCTCGGCATGAACCGCGCGCGCGTCCGCCAGCAGGTCCTCACGCTTGTTGTGCCCTTTGCGGTCGTGGTCTTTGCCGTGTTCAGCCTCATCAACCCGCACCGGGCGACTATCTCCAGCGCGATTGGGGTGGTTCTTGCCGCAGTGACGTTCCTGGTCTCGGCGCTGCCATCGCGTGAGTCGGCCGACCTCACTCGCACCGGAGGCATCAACTTGGCGCGGCGGCGCGGCAACTTCGCTTTCGAGGTCTTCTGGCGCCGCATGTGCGTGTGGGCGGTGCCCGTCGGCGTGATCACGGGCATCCTCTACGCGGTGTGCGCCCGGTCCGCGAGTAGCTGGGTCACCGGAGTGCTGCCCCCCGGCGCGTTGCTCTTCTATTGGCTCTGGGGCGTCGCAGGTGGCATGCCGACGGCGGCGGTTGCGCAATCGTTCGGCACAACCCGCAAGTTCTGGGCCGCGACAACGGTCGGCGTCGCGACGGTCGCATCCCTACTGGTCACCGGGTCCGCGATTCTCGTCGCATTGCTTATCGACGCCTCCGTGCCCCTCACCCCACTCCTCCTCCAAGGAGCCATCGGCCTCGGCGTGCTCCTGCTGGCAAAGGTGCTGCAAGTCTGTTTCACGTCCTCGGGCTTCTTCATCGGCATCATGGCGTGGACTGTCACCCGCGACATCATGGACGTAGCCGGCAACAACACCGAAGTCGGCACCGGTGAAGTTGTGGTGGTGCTCGTGTTCTGCGGCGTGTGCCTGCTTTCGGCTGCGGTGGTCTTCGCGCTCATGCTTACTGGGCGGCTCGATCCGAAGCGGCCGCGCAAAATGAAGCAGTAAGTAACGTTACGTTCACCCGAACACAGCCCGTGCGCTGGGGATTTGTGTTGGTGTTTGGGTGTGTGTAACTTTATGTGAGTCAGCGAGACCGACAACGCCCCGCCAGACAGACTCCGCAAGAGAGTTGAGCTGGTGAGATGGCGGTCAGGAAAACGATCGTTGGCCGACATAAGAAAATATGGGCTTCGGTCCGGTTGGGTCAAGGATTTTGACTTTCGGATTGTGGTTTGTGTAGTGTCGATAAAGTCGCTTTTTACAGCTGCTGGGTGATTCGCCTGGTGGTGGGTAAATGTGCGTGTGTTGTTTGAGAACTCGATAGTGTGCCAATGTACTTTTGTTTGTGGATTGGTTGCGTGCCTGTGTTGTGCTGGCTGCACTTTTGGTGTGGTTGGTGTGTGCCGGTGGCGCTGCTTGTGA
>NZ_VMHH01000009.1:0-92211 GCF_007559235.1 Corynebacterium gottingense
CTCGACGGACGAGGACTCACACGAGGCATGCTATGGTTTGTGTCTGTCACGTTCATAGTGCAGAGCATTGCGCATGGACGGATGTAGCATTCGTCTTTGGTTTAGTTAGGTGGTATGCGTCTGACTTTTTTTTTCTGTCGTCTCTAGGTCCCAGGCGCTCGTAGCTTCCGAGCTTCCTCTACGTCTCGTGGGCTGGGAGTTGTGTAATAGAGACAGGGATTGGGGGGGGGGAGAGAGGGGCTGGGTTCTTTCACGTAAGTATTCGCAACAGGGGCGATTAGCTTTAAACCAGTGCAGCAACACTTTGCCTTGTATTGTGCCTAGCGAGTGGCAGCCGCGTCGCGGAGGCTGACTTGAGACTAGGGAGTGAGGCAATGATTAATCGACAACTTGCAATGCAGGTCCGCGAAGCAAGCAATATAGCGCAAGAACATGAGCAGTACCTTTCTCGCTGGGCTGCCTTGAAATCCCAGTTGAGGCGCCCCAGGAGCCTGCCTCAAATCACATCCGACGTGCTGAAATGGGCATTTGTTGTATCACTGTTGTTGTGGGCCGTCCACGCGTATAAAAGTTGGGCAAGGCTGCGGACCTATAAGCGCACCATGGCAGAGTGGGAAGAATACGCCGAGTCTGAAGCCAGTTTCGTTGCAACGCTCAATGACATCTCCGAAGAGGAAGCGCGAGAAATCGTCGACAACTACAGCACTCGGCCTGGGGATCCGCCATTCTATTTTCCCGAATCAGTGTTAGAAATGCTGTTCTTCATAGTTATTGGCGGGATCCTCATTTTCGGCCTCATCTTCGGCACGTTGTACCTCTACAACAAAAATCTCAACACATTGAACCGCGCGCTTTTTGGAAGAGAGAATGCTTCACGCCGCGCGAAGAATCGGGCGACTGAAGCGCAGATGCAACAGTACGCCCAACAGCTGGGAGAACTGCGTCAGCGCTATAACAGCCTTGGATTTCCTGACGTCTACTTTTCCTCCGCGGTACTTCGCAGAATAGGGGAGTACGTTGCAGCAGGCAGGGCCCAGAATTTTAGCCAGGCAGCTAATCTGTACGAGCAGGATGAAAAGCACAACAGGCAGTTGGCCGAAGCCCGTCGCGCGCAGAATCAGCTTACCGAGCAGCTCGAACGACACCATCATACGCAAATGATGAGTGATATGTGGCTGCAGGCCTCCATCGATGACCTCAAACGCCGGTAAAGAATAGTGATGCAGCGCAAAAGCAGTGCAGCGGAGGCGCTTGAAGCGTGATCGCCGGCGTTTGCGCTGCACGACAAACCCCCTGCCTGATCCTCTAGAAGCCTATCTAGACGATCGTGCAGGGGGTTTGATGCTGGCGGCCGCGGCCAACTAGGTGGAACTAGTTTTCATCAGCCTCGTTCTTCTTCGCGTCTTCCTTGCTGGAAGACCCCTTGGCGCCTTCGCCGCCGCCAATCTTGGAGCTCAGGCCGTCGTACTCAGGCGCGCAGGCCTGGGCAATCTGGTCAGCGATGAGCAGACCGAGTGCGGTGAGCGCCAGAGCCGCGGCTGCGGTGCCGAGCTCGCGGGCCGGGAAGTTCGGTCCAAGCACGGACTGTGCCGCCTGGGCAAACTGTTCATCGAAGATACCCAGCTGCTGCTGGATCTGCGTGTTCACCTGCTCGATAGCCTTGCCAGCCTCGGCGCGGAACTCCTCGAGACCCGGGATAGCCACCTGGGTAGCCACACCCAGCGGGATCAGGAGCAGGAGCGGGATGCCGACGCCCGCGAGACCGGCGATGCAGCGATCGCTCAGTTCCGAGGAACCAGTGGTCGTGCCCTGCGACTCCGAGGAAACCTTGATGACCACGAAGCGGTCGCCATCCTTGGTCTCGACGACGTAGGTGCCTTCGGCCCAGTCCTTCGGGACAGTGATGGTGATGTTGCCGTCAGCGTCCTTGCCCGGGTTGAGCTCGGAGATGTCCTTGATGGTGCCATCCGGGTAGCGGATCTGCAGATCCTTCGGGTCGATGTCGCCACCAACGGTGACGGTATCGCCCGGCTTGACCTCAACGGTCGCACCGTTGGACACCTGCGGCGGAACCTGCACAGGGACGGTGATCGTTTCGTTCGAACCATCCGGGTAGGTCACCACGACGGGGATGTCGTAGCTTCCGCCCTTGGCGTCCTTGTCCGGGTTTACCGTCACCTTGCCGGTGCCCGGGTGGACGGTCACCTTGCCCGGGAAGGTGTGCTTACCGGGTGCGAAGGTGGTGTCCTTCGGAAGATCGGAGCCGTCCTCGTTCTTCGGGCCCTCAATAACAGTGTCCTGTTCGCGAGGCGTCGTGGTGCGGTCGCCACCGTAAGTGGGATCGTGCGCGTCGCTATCCTGCGGGTCCTTGCCATCGGTGTCGTTGCCGCCGGTGTTTCCGCCGGGGGTCGTGCCGGTATTGCCGCCGTCGCCGGGCTTATCGGAACCGCCCGAGGTGGTACCGACGGTGAAGATCGGAGACAGCGTCTCACTGGAACCATCCGGGTAGGAAACGATGACCGGGATGGTCACCTCGGTGCCGTTCGGAGTGTTCGCAGGCGCCTTAATGGTGAAGTCACCGGTGTCAGCGTCACCATCCAGGGTCCAGCCGGACGGGAACTTCGGGAAGACGAACGTCGTGCCTTCCGGCAGCTCGCGGTCGCCGTTCTGCTCGAACTTGACCGGGGTTTCGGCCAGACCGCGCTGGTTCTCGTAGCCAGGGTTGTTGTTGTCAGCCTGGGAAGTCGAGTCCTCGCTGCCCTTACCGTTGTCGCCGCCCTTACCGTCGTCCTTGTCCTCGTCTCCGCTGTCAGCCGGGATGACCTCGACGGGGACTTCAACGGTGTCGGTGGTGCCGTCCGGGTAGGTCACCTCCACGACGACAGTGTGCTTGCCGGGCTTTGCGTCCTCGTCCGGAGTGACAGTGATCTCGCCGGTACCCGGATCGACCTCGACCTTGCCAGGGAAATCGTCGTCCTTGTGCTCGAACTTGGTGTCATCCGGAAGCGCAGAACCGTCCGGGTTACGCGGTGCGTCGACGGTCTCGGTGTCACCGGGCTCGACCTTGGTGTCGCCGTCGTACATCGGCTCGTTGTCCGTTGCGTCATCGGAAGTGCCAACAACCTCGAACGGTGCGTTGACGGTCTCGCGGGAGCCATCCGGGTAGACCACGCTGACCGGAATAGACACTGCCGTACCCGGCAGAGCGGACTCGGGCGGGGTGACCGTGAAGTCGCCGTTCTCGTTCGGCTCACCGAAGGTCCAGCCAGCCGGTGCCTTCGGCAGGACGAACTTGGTGCCCTCTGGGAGCTCACGGTCGCCATCCTGCTTCAGCTCGGTCGCGGTACCCGCCGGACCGGACCCGGGGGAGTACGCCGGATCGTTGTCTACAGCGTCGGTAGAGCCGTTGTCCTTACCGTCATCCGAACCGTCGCCGGAGCCATCATCGGAACCGTCATCCGAACCGTCGCCGGAGCCATCATCGGATCCGTCGCCGGAGCCATCATCGGAACCGTCATCCGAACCGTCGCCGGAGCCATCGTCCGAACCGTCACCGGAACCGTTGTCGCTGCCGCCGTTGTCCGGCGGGGTGATGGTGGTGTCATCCGGGATGCGGACCGGAAGGTCGATGGTTTCCTCGGTGCCGTCCGGGTAGGTGATGTCAACCGGGATGGTGTAGTCGCCCGGGGTGGCGTCCTCGTCAGGCGTGAGCGTGACCTCACCGGTGCCCGGGTCGACGGTGACCTTGCCCGGGAAGTCCGAATCGTCAGAGTCGCCCTGCTCGAAGGTCGTGTCCTCCGGCAGCGAGGAGCCGTCCGGGTTCGTGGGGGCGTCGACAAGCGTCTCCTCACCTCGCGGAGCCTCGGTGTCCTCGTAGGAGGGGTCGTTGCCGCTTGCGTCGTTGGTCACCACGAAGACAGCCTCGGTGTCGTCGATGGTGCCGTCCGGGTAGGTGAAGCGGACCGGGATGGTCACGCGGGTGCCATCGAGCGCGTCGGGGTCCGGGGCGACGGTGAAGTCGCCAGCCTCGTTGGGCTCTCCGAAGGTCCAGCCCTCAGGAGCATCCGCGACCGTGATCTTGGTGCCCTTAGGCAGCTCGCGGTCGCCGTTCTGGGAAACCTTGGTCTCCTTGCCAGCCGCGCCCTCGGTGGTGCCGTAGCTCGGGTCGTTGTCAGCAGCCTGGTCGGAGGAGCCGGTATCGCCGCCGTCGCCGTTGTTCTTGGGGTCTTCGGGGACGGTGACGGTGACGGTGGTGGTCTCCTCGGAGTCATCCGGGTAGGTGACCTCAACTGGGATCTCGTAGTCGCCCGGGGTTGCATCGTCGTCAGGAGTGACGGTGACCTTACCGGTGCCCGGGTCGACCTCGACCTTGCCCGGGAAGTCGTTCTCGCCCGGCTTGAACGTGGTGTCCTCCGGAAGCTCGGAGCCGTCCGGGTTCTTCGGCGAATCGATCTCGGTGGGCTCGCTCTTCGGGGTCTCCGTGTCTTCGTAACGCGGGTCGTTCGTGTCCTTATCCAGCGGCAGGACGGTGAACGGCGCGGTGACGGTGTCCTGTGAGCCGTCCGGGTAGGTCACCAGGACGGGGATGTCGACCTTGCCCGGGCGAGCGTTCTTCGCCGGGGTGACGGTGAAGTCGCCGTTTTCATCCGGCTCGGACGCGGTCCAGCCGTTCGGCAGGGTCGGGGTAAAGGTGCTGCCCTTCGGCAGGTCCTGGGTTTGGTCAACCTTCGTGCCCACGCCCGGCTTGCCCTGTGCGGGCTGGTAGTACGGGTCGAAGTTCTCCGCATCGGACTTGTCCGGATCCTCGGTCGCGTTGTCGCGGGCCGGGACGGTGACCTCAACGTCGACCGTATCGGTGGTGCCGTCCGGGTAGGTGACCTTGACCGGAATGTCGTAGTCGCCCTCGCGAGCGCCGTTGTCCGGGTTGACCGTGACCTTGCCGGTACCCGGGTCGACCGTTACCTTGCCCGGGAAGCCCGGGAGCTGCTCAGCGTTCGGGCCGGTGACCGGCTTAGACGGGTGCTGCTCGAAGGTGGTGTCGCCAGGAAGGTCGGAGCCGTCCGTGTTCTTCGGGCCGTCGATGACGGTGTCGGTCCCGCGCGGCGTTTCGACGCGGCCGCCATAGGTCGGATCGTTCGCGTCGTTATCAGCCTCGCGATCGGGCTGGCCCGGGGTGACCGTGTGGCTGGAGCCGTCAGCGTTTGTAGCCAACGCGAAGTTCACGTTGGTCCAGTTGCCGCCACCGTCGCGGTGCGGGGCGGTGGCAACGTTCGCATTGTTGCCCAGGTGCTTCTGGCCAGGCACGTGGCCGTTATGCGCCCAGTCGGTGTCGGCAAGGGAGCGCTGTGCGTGGCCCGACTCGGTGTAGACGTCATTGCCCACCGGTGCGCGGAACTCAGAGGTGTTCCAGGACGACAGGTTTGTCTTGATGTTGTGGTCTGCGTCCTCGACCCACATGTAGACGTAGTCCGCGTGACGGGCCTGGTCGAAGGACGAGCGCAGCATGTAGGTGCCATCCGCCTTCACCGGTGCGGAGTAGACGGTGAAGTTCTCGGGATGCGCACGGACGTAGTCTGCCGTTCGCTTGATACGGCCCTGGATGTCGGCTGTCGTGCGGTTACCGGTGGTGTTTGTATCGCGACGGATCGCATCCAGCGCCTGGTACGCCTCGTCGTTCGGTACCGCCTGGTAGACAGTGTGTCCCTCGGCCGGAGTGTCCGTGCCGTCGAAAAGCACACCATTGTCCACGTTGATGTTGTACTGGTTCTTGGCCCACACGTTCTCCGTGTCGGTGCCCTTCATAGAGTCGTTCCATACCCGGCCGGAGTACGTACGCTTGACGGCCTTATCCGGGGTTTCGGAGAGCTGGCTCTTCAGGGTGTTCGACGCGGGGGAGACCTGGTAGACCTTGACCACCGTCTCACCCCACGTGGGGCCGCGACGGTCGTTGACTGCCACTGGGTGGATGGACCAGTTGAGGTTGCGGGAATCTTCGACGCTGCCGCTGTACCATGCGCCACCCGGGGTCGCGCGTACGACGGAGAACGGCTCGTTGATGTGCGGGTTGATCGCCGAGTTGTTCTCGCCGATCAGCAGCTGGACGTCAGCGGAGCCATCCTTCCAGGTGCCTGCAGCCAGCTTCGGGGAGCCGTCCTTGAACTCGAAGGCGTAGACCGTGTTGCCAAAGTCATCCGTGTGTGTCGTCGCCTTGTGGATGCGAGACATCTTCCCGCCACCGGTGTCGTAGCGCATGTACATGTCCGCGCCCTCCGGAACCGGGGTGTCGCTCCATGGGTTGCGCATATCGTCGACCTCCATGGTGCCACGGTCAGCGTAGGAGAGGTAGCCCCACACCACGTTGCGTTTTCCGTCGAGGACGCCCTTGTTCACGCTGTCAGTCGGCGTGATGGCATCCGCTTCGACGATGTTGGCGGGGTCCCAGTCGCTCGCGCTCGGTGCCTCGGCGGCGTGAGCCACGTTGGCAATTGCTGCGTGAGGGCCAACTACTGGAAGCGCTTGCGATCCGACGGCGATGGCCATCGAGGCTGCAAGCATTGTCATGCCGCGGCGACGGCCTCTCTTATGGGGTTGGGCAGGTGGGTAAGCCATCATATTCTCCTTAGCGTTTTCTGACGGTTTGGCACGATATTCTAAGTGAGTCTCAGGAAGCTGGAAATGGCTTTGGGGTGCCTGGGGGTGATTCGGCGACGCCAGTACGCGAAAAGGCGGTATAAATGTGTCCCTACTCACTATGTATGCGTCCAAGCTTATATCCGATCCGCGGGTAGTGCGGGGGTGATTGGGGCAGTTTTAATAGTTTTCGAACACTAACTGGTAGGTTGAAAAGGGCGGTTTACTGGCCACAAAAGGTATAGAGGTACGTGTTTGTATCCGTGCAGAAGGGGGGTGGGCGTGAAGTGTTGCAAAGCGGGTGCGAAACGCGCGAATGTCCTTACACATGCTGAGCCGAAGCTGTGTGCAAAAATCTTGCATTCTGAGATACCGGGGGCGCAACGCCTCGTTTGCTGAGAATGTTACGTGGTCATGCCCGCCCGCAGGGGAGCCCGAGCTGTGTCCACTACACTTTGGCCCATGCTGCCTAAATCCAGGATTCTCTCCGCGCTCCTCGTGGGTCTCGGCATCGCGCTCGTGGTTGCTGGCCTGCTCGCGCCGCGCTTCCTGCTTGGCGACGCCCGCCTGCCCCTCGACCTCGCGCACACCACCTGGACGCTTCGCGACGACGACGGCACACGCGAAGGCGAGCCTGCCCCCGTGACCCGCCAGCTCCACATGGAGGTGCAGGACCCCTCGAATGACGACGTGGCGAGCGTGCGCATCGGCGATACCTTGCGTGCCGGCACGGCCGGTTCGGACTTTGACAACCTCGTTACCGCGTCCACCTGGTCGATGGTGCTGGACCGTGCCACCGGCCAGGTGGCCTTGCCTGCGCAGGTGTCCAGTCAGATGGCGATGCCTGCGACGGAGGTGCCCGTGGACGGGCCCTGGCTGAAGCTGCCGTCCGACGTGCAGCAGCAGGACTACAACGTGTTCGACCCGCAGCTGCGGGGGAGTGCGCCCGCGCAGTTTGCCGGCGAGGAAGAGATCGGCGGCCGCACTGTGTATACCTTTACCCAGCACATCGAGCCGACGAACTTAGCGCTGCGCTACGCCGACGCCTTGAATGCCAGCACCGCCGAGGTCGGCGAAGGCGAGGATGCTGACAGCGTGCGCACCTTCCGCAACTACGCTGCGGACCGCGAAATTCAGGTCGACCAGGTCACCGGTCTTGTGGTTGGCATGAAAGAAAAGGTCGACATCTTCTACGCCGACGACAACGGCGAGCACCCCACCAACGTCATTACCTACGACGCCGCGATGTCGCCGGAGGATACCGAGGCGATGGTGGCCCAGCTCTCCCGCGTGGTGCCGCAATCCGTATCGCAAAAGGTGACGTGGGGTACCATCGCGCTCGGCGCGCTTGTCGCCCTGTTTGGCCTGGTCGGCGCGTTCCGTCCCGGCCGCGCCCGCTAGCCGGGTGTCGCGGGGTTGCCGAGTTAGCAACCTCTGGTGGTAGGCTTCCCCGCAGCGACGTCACCGGTGAGGTTTCCGGTGCAGGAGCAAGCTTATCGACGGCACCGCTTTCGCTCCGACGACGCGCAGGCGACACGGGGGTGTGTCTGCTCTTTACAAAGCGTGCACTCTGCTATAGGCTAAGTCGTTGCGCTGGAAGCCGTCTCCAGTGAAGTGCGCGAGCCTTGCATGAGGCGCCCGTCGGAAAGCCTGTGTGAGCAGGGGGTATGTCGAAGGGTGCTGATTTGACAAGGTGATTTTGTCATCTCTGGGGGCGGGTCTTCCGAAGCAGACCGAAATGCTAACTTACCCAGCGGAAATGCCGGTTGTTTACAGAGCCAGAGTAAATAGCGTGGCGTCCGCCCTAGGTGCTGGAAGGACCCAACTTGGCAGTCTCAAACCAGACCATGTCAATGGCTGATATTCCCGGGGCCCCCGAACGTTACTCGTTCGCCAAGATCGCTGAGCCGATCACCGTCCCGGGTCTTCTTGATGTACAGCTTGAATCTTTTGCGTGGCTCGTCGGTACGCCTGAGTGGCGCACCCGCGAGCAGGAGCTGCGCGGCGAGGACGCCCGCGTGGCCAGCGGCCTGGAGGACATCCTGGAGGAGATCTCTCCGATCCAGGACTACTCCGGCAACATGAGCCTGACGCTGTCCGAGCCGCGCTTCGAAGATGCGAAGTACACCATCGAGGAAGCAAAAGAGAAGGACATTAACTACTCCGCGCCGCTCTACGTGACGGCGGAGTTTATTAATAACGATACGCAGGAGATTAAGTCCCAGACCGTCTTTATTGGCGATTTCCCGCTGATGACGGACAAGGGCACCTTTATTGTCAACGGCACCGAGCGTGTCGTTGTCTCCCAGCTCGTGCGCTCCCCGGGCGTCTACTTTGACGAGACGATTGATAAGTCCACCGAGCGTCCGCTGCACGCCGTGAAGGTGATCCCTTCCCGTGGTGCGTGGCTGGAGTTCGACGTGGACAAGCGCGACACCGTAGGTGTGCGCATTGACCGTAAGCGTCGTCAGCCGGTGACCGTCCTGCTGAAGGCGCTCGGCTGGACCGAGGAGCAGATCAAGGAGCGCTTCGGCTTCTCCGAGCTCATGATGTCCACGCTGGAGAACGACGGCGTGGCCAACATGGACGAGGCCTTGCTGGAGATCTACCGCAAGCAGCGCCCGGGCGAGCAGCCGACCCGCGACCTCGCGCAGTCCCTGCTGGAGAACTCCTTCTTCCGCCCCAAGCGCTACGACCTGGCCCGCGTTGGCCGCTACAAGGTCAACCGCAAGCTGGGTCTCGGCGGCGATCACGACGGCCTGATGACGCTGACCGAGGAAGACATCGCCACCACGCTCGAGTACCTCGTGCGCCTGCACGCTGGCGAGACCGAGATGACCTCCCCGTCCGGCGAGCTCATCCCGATCAACACCGACGACATCGACCACTTTGGTAACCGTCGCCTGCGGACCGTTGGCGAGCTGATCCAGAACCAGGTCCGCGTCGGCCTCTCCCGCATGGAGCGCGTCGTGCGCGAGCGCATGACCACCCAGGATGCGGAGTCCATCACGCCGACCTCTCTGATTAACGTGCGTCCGGTCTCCGCCGCGATCCGCGAGTTCTTCGGTACCTCGCAGCTGTCGCAGTTCATGGACCAGAACAACTCCCTGTCCGGCCTGACGCACAAGCGCCGTCTGTCCGCGCTGGGCCCGGGCGGCCTGTCGCGTGAGCGCGCCGGCATCGAGGTCCGAGACGTACACCCGTCCCACTACGGCCGCATGTGCCCGATTGAGACCCCTGAGGGTCCGAACATTGGCCTGATCGGCGCGCTCGCGTCCTACGCGCGCGTCAACCCGTTCGGCTTCATCGAGACCCCGTACCGCAAGGTCAACGACGGCAAGCTCACGGACCAGATCGACTACCTCACGGCCGACGAGGAGGACCGCTACGCGATTGCGCAGGCGGCCACCCCGATGACCAAGGACGGCGAGCTGACCGGCGAGCGCATCGAGGTCCGCCTCAAGGACGGCGACATCGGCGTCGTCGGCCCGCAAGGCGTTGACTACCTCGACATCTCGCCGCGCCAGATGGTCTCCGTGGCAACGGCGATGATTCCGTTCCTCGAGCACGACGACGCGAACCGCGCCCTCATGGGTGCGAACATGCAGAAGCAGGCTGTGCCGCTGCTGCGCTCCGAGGCTGCGTACGTGGCCACCGGCATGGAGCAGCGCGCTGCTTACGACGCTGGCGATACCGTCATCTCCCCGCTCTCCGGTGTCATCGAGACCGTGACCGGTGACTACATCACCGTGCTGGGCGACGACGGCACTCGCGACACCCAGCAGCTGCGTACCTTCCACCGCACCAACCAGGGCACCTGCTACAACCAGACTCCGATCGTGTCTGCTGGTCAGCGCGTCGAGGCTGGCCAGGTGATCGCGGACGGCCCGGGCACGAAGAACGGCGAGATGGCACTCGGCCGCAACCTGCTCGTCGCCTTCATGCCGTGGGAAGGCCACAACTACGAGGACGCAATCATCCTCAACCAGCGCGTGGTGGAGGAGGACATCCTCACCTCCGTGCACATCGAGGAGCACGAGATTGACGCCCGCGACACCAAGCTCGGCGCCGAGGAAATCACCCGCGAGATCCCGAACGTGTCGGAGGACGTGCTCAAGGACCTCGACGAGCGCGGCGTGATCCGCATCGGCGCTGACGTGCGCGACGGCGACATCCTCGTGGGTAAGGTCACCCCGAAGGGCGAGACCGAGCTGACCCCGGAGGAGCGCCTGCTGCGCGCCATCTTCGGCGAGAAGGCCCGCGAGGTCCGCGACACCTCCCTGAAGGTGCCGCACGGTGAGACCGGCAAGGTCATCGCAGTCCGCCGCTTCTCCCGCGAGGACGACGACGATCTGTCCGCAGGCGTGAACGAGATGATCCGCGTCTACGTCGCACAGAAGCGCAAGATCCAGGACGGCGACAAGATGGCAGGCCGCCACGGCAACAAGGGTGTTGTGGGCAAGATCCTGCCGACGGAGGACATGCCGTTCATGGAGGACGGCACCCCGGTGGACATCATTCTGAACACGCACGGCGTGCCGCGTCGTATGAACATCGGTCAGGTCCTCGAGGTGCACCTGGGCTGGCTGGCCAAGGCCGGCTGGACCGTGAACCCGGACGACCCGAAGAACGCCGCGCTGCTGGAGACCCTGCCGGAGCACCTTTACGACGTCCCGCCGGAGTCGCTGACCGCAACGCCGGTGTTCGACGGCGCGTCCAACGAGGAGATCGCAGGCCTGCTGGCAAACACCAAGCCGAACCGCGACGGTGACGTGATGGTCGACGGCCAGGGCAAGACCCGCCTCTACGACGGTCGCTCCGGCGAGCCGTACAAGTACCCGATCTCCGTCGGCTACATGTACATGCTCAAGCTGCACCACCTTGTGGACGAGAAGATCCACGCCCGTTCCACCGGTCCGTACTCCATGATTACGCAGCAGCCGCTGGGCGGTAAGGCCCAGTTCGGTGGCCAGCGCTTCGGCGAGATGGAGGTGTGGGCAATGCAGGCGTACGGCGCTGCCTACACCCTGCAGGAGCTGTTGACCATCAAGTCGGACGACGTGGTCGGCCGCGTGAAGGTCTACGAGGCGATTGTGAAGGGCGACAACATCCCGGATCCGGGTATCCCGGAGTCCTTCAAGGTGTTGCTCAAGGAGCTGCAGTCTCTGTGCCTCAACGTTGAGGTGCTCTCCACGGACGGCAGCGCCATGGAGCTCGACGGCGACGACGATGAGTTTGACCAGGCCGGTTCCTCGCTGGGCATCAACCTCTCGCGCGACGAGGGGTCAGCGGCGGATACCGTCTAGGCGCCAGGTGGGCGTCGATAAGCACTTGTGCTTGCGGCGCCCTGAATGAAACGAGAAGAAACTATCCACACGCAATCCTCCCCAGCTGGGGGAGGTGAAAGGGAATTTACGTGTTTGACGTAAACCTCTTCAACGAGCTTCGCATCGGCCTGGCCACTGCAGAAGACATTCGTAAGTGGTCCCACGGCGAAGTGAAGAAGCCGGAGACCATCAACTACCGCACCCTCAAGCCCGAGAAGGACGGCCTGTTCTGCGAGCGCATCTTCGGCCCCACCCGCGACTGGGAGTGCGCCTGCGGTAAGTACAAGCGCGTCCGTTACAAGGGCATCATCTGCGAGCGCTGCGGCGTCGAGGTGACCAAGTCCAAGGTGCGCCGTGAGCGCATGGGCCACATCGAGCTCGCCGCTCCCGTGACCCACATTTGGTACTTCAAGGGCGTCCCGTCTCGCCTGGGCTACCTGCTTGACCTCGCTCCGAAGGACCTGGAGCGCATCATCTACTTCGCCGCCAACATCATCACCAGCGTCGACGAGGAGGCACGTCACAACGACATGTCCACCCTCGAGGCGGAGATGCTGCTGGAGAAGAAGGAAGTCGAGGAGGACGCAAACTCCGAGATCGCCGAGCGCGCACACAAGCTGGAGGAAGACCTCGCCGAGCTCGAGGCTTCCGGCGCGACCGCCGCTGCCCGCAAGAAGGTGCAGCAGGCAGCCGACAAGGAAATGACGCACATCCGCGAGGCCGGCGAGCGCGAGGTCGAGCGCCTCGACGACATCTGGCAGACCTTCCAGAAGCTCGCCCCGAAGCAGATGATTATCGACGAGGTGCTCTACGAGGAGCTCGTCGACCGCTACGAGGACTACTTCACCGGCGGCATGGGCGCTGAGGCAATCCAGACGCTGATCCGCAACTTCGACCTCGAGTCCGAGGCCGAGGAGCTGCGCACCATCATCGCTGAGGGCAAGGGCCAGAAGAAGGTCCGCGCGCTCAAGCGCCTCAAGGTCGTCGCTGCGTTCCAGCGCTCCGGCAACGACCCAGCCGGCATGATCCTGGACGCGATCCCGGTGATCCCGCCGGAGCTGCGCCCGATGGTGCAGCTGGACGGCGGACGCTTCGCCACCTCCGACCTGAACGACCTGTACCGTCGCGTGATCAACCGCAACAACCGCCTCAAGCGCATGATTGACCTCGGCGCGCCCGAGATCATCGTGAACAACGAGAAGCGCATGCTGCAGGAGTCCGTGGACGCGCTGTTTGACAACGGCCGCCGCGGCCGTCCGGTCACCGGACCGGGCTCCCGCCCGCTGAAGTCCCTGTCCGACCTGCTCAAGGGCAAGCAGGGCCGCTTCCGCCAGAACCTGCTGGGTAAGCGCGTCGACTACTCCGGTCGTTCCGTGATTATCGTCGGCCCGCAGCTCAAGCTGCACGAGTGCGGTCTGCCAAAGCTGATGGCGCTCGAGCTGTTCAAGCCGTTCGTGATGAAGCGCCTGGTGGACAACCAGTACGCGCAGAACATCAAGAGCGCGAAGCGCATGGTGGAGCGCCAGCGCCCCGAGGTGTGGGACGTGCTCGAAGAGGCCATTTCCGAGCACCCGGTGCTGCTCAACCGCGCACCGACCCTGCACCGCCTGGGCATCCAGGCCTTCGAGCCGAAGCTGGTCGAGGGCAAGGCCATCCAGCTGCACCCGCTGGCGTGCGAGGCGTTCAACGCTGACTTCGACGGCGACCAGATGGCAGTCCACCTGCCGCTGTCCGCAGAGGCACAGGCGGAGGCCCGCGTACTGATGCTGTCCTCCAACAACATCCTGTCCCCGGCGTCCGGCAAGCCGCTTGCAATGCCGCGCCTGGACATGGTGACCGGCCTGTACTTCCTCACCATGCTGAAGTCCACCGATGAGATCGGCGGCGAGGGCGCCTACGCGCCTGCCGACGAGCACGGTCCGGCACAAGGCGTCTACTCCTCCTACCGCGAGGCGATCATGGCGTACGACCGCGGCGTGCTCGGCCTGCAGGCCCCGATCAAGGTCCGCATCGACCACCTGCGCCCGACGGTTGATGTCGAGGAGGAGCAGTTCCCGGACGGCTGGACCAAGGGCCAGGCATGGATGACCGAGACGACGCTCGGCCGCATCATGTTCAACGAGCTTCTGCCGTTCAACTTCCCCTTCCAGGAAGGCGCCATGGTGCGCAAGGGCGGCGGCGCCGGCAAGGTGCTGCTGGGTGACATCATCCAGGACATGGTGGAGAAGTACCCCATGATCACCGTCGCGCAGACGCTGGACAAGATGAAGGACGCCGGCTTCTACTGGGCAACCCGTTCCGGCGTGACCATCACCATGTCTGACGTGCTGGTGCTCCCGAACAAGACGCAGTTCCTCGAGCGTTACGAGAAGGAAGCCGAGGAGATCGAGCGCAAGTTCTGGGAGAAGGGTGCGCTCACCGAGGAGAACCGCTACGACCGACTGGTTGAGCTGTGGCAGGACGCCACTAACAAGGTCGGCCAGGCCGTGGAGGACCTCTACCCGGACGACAACCCGATTCCGATGATCGTGAAGTCCGGTGCTGCCGGTAACATGCGCCAGATCTGGACCCTGGCCGGCATGAAGGGCATGGTCGTGAACTCGCGCGGTGAGTACATCACCCGCCCGATCAAGACCTCCTTCCGCGAGGGCCTGTCCGTGATGGAGTACTTCAACAACTCCCACGGTTCCCGTAAGGGCCTGGCCGATACCGCACTGCGTACCGCGGACTCCGGCTACCTCACCCGTCGTCTGGTGGACGTGGCGCAGGACGTCATCGTCCGCGAGCTGGACTGTGGCACCCACCAGGGCGTCAAGGTCCCGGTGGCAGAGGCCGCTGGCGACTCCTTCGTCCGCCATGACCTGGTGGAGACCTCCGTGTCCGGCCGAGTCCTGGCCTCCGACGCGAAGGATTCCGAGGGCAACGTCGTCTTCGAGGCCGGCACCGAGCTGTCTGAGGAGCGTATCGACGTGCTCGTGCAGAAGGGCGTCGCCGAGGTCAAGGTCCGCTCCGTGCTGACCTGCCAGACCCCGACCGGCGTCTGCGCCAAGTGCTACGGCAAGTCCATGGCGTCCGGCCAGCTGGTAGACATCGGCGAGGCCGTCGGCATCGTCGCTGCACAGTCCATTGGTGAGCCGGGTACCCAGCTGACCATGCGTACCTTCCACCAGGGTGGTGTCGGCGGCGACATTACCGGTGGTCTGCCGCGTGTCCAGGAGCTGTTCGAGGCCCGCGTGCCCAAGAACTGCGCTCCGATCGCGTCGGTCGCCGGTACGGTCTCCCTGGAGGACGAGGGCAACTTCTGGACCCTCACCATCCACCCGGACGACGACTCCGACGACGTGGTGTACGAGAAGCTGTCCAAGCGCCAGGGCCTGGCCCAGGTGCGCCGCCCGATGGAGTCCAACCCGGACGCCATGATCGAGCGCTCCCTGCGCGAGGGCGACCACGTCGAGGTGGGCGAGCGCCTGCTCCGCGGTGCCGCAGACCCGCACGACGTGCTCGAGGTCCTCGGCCGTCGCGGCGTGGAGAAGCACCTCATCGACGAGGTGCAGGCCGTGTACCGCACCCAGGGTGTGTCCATCCACGACAAGCACATCGAGATCATCATCCGCCAGATGCTGCGCCGCGGCACGGTCATCGACTCCGGCTCGACCGAGTTCCTGCCGGGCACGCTGATCGACCTCTCCGAGGCACGCCAGGTCAACGCCGCCACCGTGGCGGACGAGGGCCAGCCGGCGGAGATGCGCTCCGAGATCATGGGTATCACCAAGGCCTCACTAGCTACCGAGTCCTGGCTGTCGGCCGCCTCCTTCCAGGAGACGACCCGCGTGCTCACGGACGCCGCGATCAACAAGCGCTCCGACCAGCTCATCGGTCTGAAGGAGAACGTGATCATCGGTAAGCTGATCCCGGCCGGTACGGGCATTTCCCGCTACCGCAACATCCAGGTCAAGCCGACCGAGGCCGCGCGCTCCGCGGCGTACTCCATCCCGAGCTTCGGCGAGGGCATCTACGGCGACGAGGGCTACGGCGAGTACACCGGCGCCTCCGTCCCGCTCGACGAGTACGGCATCGACCAGATCTAGCCTTCTGGCTGTTAGCTAGGTCTGCTCACCAACCGGCCCGGCTCCTCCGCAACTGTGCGGTAGGGGCCGGGCCGTTGGCGTCGATAAGCACGCGTGCCGAGCGCGCCTGCGGAAACTCTGCTTAGATTCCAGGTGTGAGCGAAGTATCGTCGACACCAGCGGCGAAAGGCCCCCGGCCATTTGCTGGATTGGCCAAATCGGTCGCGGCCGACCTTGGCACCCGGACCAACGCGACCCTCGCGGCGTTGCTCGCGGTTGTGGGCATCACCGGTGTCAGCGGCGGACTGGAAGCGGCCCCGCCCGAGGGCCTCACCGTGGCCGCGGCGCCGAGGGGCACCGGTGCGCTCGCGCAGCCTGCCGAGTTCACGGCCGCACCGTTCGAGATCTCGGTGCGGCGCACCTATACGCTTGGCGACGCACGCGTGGTGGAAATGCGACTCACCAACACCGCCTCGCGGCCTGTCCCTGCGCCGCAGTTCCTCATGGCGTTCGCCCTAGAGGACTCGCATCTTGGCCCAGAGGAGCAACCGGACATGAGAGCCGCGGTCGTACGCAAGCACAGCGCGGAGGCGCTCACCGAGGTTGCGCCATCCGAGGCGATCTCGCCCAACCCTGGCGTGCCGCTGGATGTCGCGCTCATCTTCCAAGGCCCGAGCGGCACGAATGCCGCGGAGGCGGACACGCTGGTGATCACGTCGCTGGGGTACCGTACCTCCTTCCTGGACGGGGCGAAGGCCTGGCTGACCAAGGACCGTGCTGCGGAGGTGAGCCTGCGGTGACGACGGTACCGCGCCGAATAGTGGCGACCGCGGCGGCGCTGGCCCTGCTCAGCCTGGGCGGCCTCATCCGCGAGCAGCTTCCCGACGCGCAGGACCGGGCCTTCGCGCCGTTTGACTACGGCGCCGAGGCACCGAAGATCGGGCGGGTTGATGGAGTCCACACCATTACCGCCGATGCGATCAACGGCGTGCCAACGCACGCCCGCTGGCTGGTCGTGGATTTTACCCACACACCCGATACTGGCCAGGTACTCGAAGGGCAGATCAAGGCTACCGACGGCACGCTCTACGGACCCGCGAACCACCTCGCGTCGTCGTGTGGCACCCTGTACCCGCAACTTCCTACGCAGTGCACCCTCGTCTTCGAAATGCCGGCAGAGCAGATTGCGGGGGCGAGGCTGTTCTTGCACCCGTCCGCCACGCAGATGGCGCCGCGGGTGGTGCTGGAGCTCGGCGAACCAGTCGAAGCCGGAAACATCAGCAGGGAGGAGCTCACGCTATGAAACTTGCCTGGTGGGCTGCCGCCCCGGTGGCGATCGGGTGCATGCTGGCGGCATCGTCGCAGCCGTACTTCGGGATCTATCGGCCGTGGTCCTGGACCCAGGAGCAACGCATCGCGGCCGGCACCCCGGGCTCGTTTGACCTGCCCATCGATGGCCTCGTGGAGGGGGAGGGGAGCGGGCCGCCGCGCCGCACCGCTGAGGTGGAGGTGATCGGGTTCCAACGGGTCGAACACGAGGAAGAGATCGGGCTCGATGCGCCCGACGGGTTTGCCATCTGGGCGCTACTCACCCAGTGGCGCGCACCGGAAGACTCGGTGCTGTCCCACTGCCGCATGTGGGCGACAGGCTCGGACGGGCGTGACTACCAGCGCACGGATCAAATCTTCGGCGAAGTGGTGAGTGACATGAGCGCCCTGCACAGCTGCACCCCGCCGGGCGAGGGCGGGCCGGCGACGGAGTCGGTAGACCTCCGCACCGCTACGGTCCGCGTTGTCCAGGGTGACCCGCGCCCGGAGGAGTGGCGCAAACTCATCCCCATCGCGATGCCGGAGGGCGTGCAGCCGGAGCAGCTCCACCTCGGGTGGAACGAGCCCGACTACGTCACCCTCGACCTGCCGGAGCCGAAAAACTACGTGGACGACCCGGAGTCTAAGGCGAGAGACGCATCGGGATCTGCGGCGGGCGAGTAGGAGCGGCGCAGGAAGAAGTCGAGCCCCGAGGCGATCAGGCACACCACGAGCAGCAGGTACGCGGCGCGCGCGACGATGAGGATGTACGCAGCGATGACTTCGCTGACAAGCGCGTCCTGTGGTCCCACGATGGCGCGACCCACCTCGACCACGCCCAACTCGACTCCGGCGGCGAGCATGAACACGATGCAAAACATCACCATTGGCACGATGCCTGCCTTGGCCAACGTGCGAAGGCCGCTCCACGTGGTCTTCAGCGGCCCGGCGATAGGCTGCATCGCCTGGTTGGCAACGTACTTGGCCTCCTTTTCAACCACGTGGCGCGCCCGCCTCCTGAAGCGCTGCGAGCTGTCCGCAGCTTCGGCGTCCGGCGCCGCTTCCTTCTCCCGGCTGGCAACCAGCGACGTGCCGAAAACCACTGCGCCGAGGGTGAGCCACGCGACCGGAATGGTCACCAGCTGGTTGATCACCGGTAACGCCTCCGCCAGCCAATCCCAGGCGCTGGCGAGGATGCCTGTGTGCTCGGCAATGCCGTCCCTCAGGTCCACGTAGCGGTCGTACGCGGGCGCAATTCCCCGCCTGCTCAGCGCCCAATCCTGTACGTCTGCGACCTTGTTGGTCACAAATATCGATACGGTGGACATCCACAGCACGTCGAGGTAGGCGGCAAGATAGGTGAGGCCGAGACCACGTTCTGCCAGCGCGAAGTAACCAATAATCTTGCGCAGCACGATCGTCACCGCAATGAGGGCGAGCAGGGATGCGGTGCCGTCGACGAACACCCGGCTAAAGTCCGCGGCAAAGCCCTGGTTCATGAATTCGTCGTTCGTGGCGGCGCGGCGGAACGCGGCGAGGTCCTCCTTAAGCATGCCGTGTGTGGCGTACACAGTGAGAAACGAAATCAGCATCCCGCCCGCCGAAAACAGGCGCGTGCGTGACGACGTCTCCTCCCGCCCCGGAATCGCCCGGGAGAGGAAGGGGAGCGACGGGCGGAGGTACCAAAGGGCGTAGATCAGTGCGACCATGACGGAGAGCGGAGCAAGCGGCATCACCAGGCTGGCCCCGACCTTGCTGAAGTTGGAAATCCACACTGCGAGCCAGATCACGGCTTGGCGTCCCGTCAGGCCCAGGCAGACACACGTGATGAGCTGCGGGAGGTGCCGGAGGAGGAGACCGGCGGCGCGTACGGGAATGATGACGGACTCGGCTGCGATCTCGCGCGCAGACTGGGAGAACTCACCCGGCGGTGAGGTCGTGGTCGACATGCTTGCAGTGTAAATGAGGAGGCGTCGGGTGGCTCGTCGATAAGCGATTTGCTCTTGTGACGCGGGGTGATGTAGCTTGAATGAGGTTTCGCTCGCGATAATTCGCGTGGCGGAAAGATACGAACTCCGTGCGGCTGCGCACTCGCGGTCAGGTAGTTCATGCACACGGCAGGGCCCCGAAAAGAGCCCCCATTTTTGCATGTACGGCCACCTTAGCGCGCACCGCTTAACAGAAAGAGCGTGAATGCCTACTATTCAGCAGCTGGTCCGCAAGGGCCGCCACGATAAGAGCAAGAAGGTGGCTACCGCTGCGCTGAAGGGCTCGCCCCAGCGTCGCGGCGTGTGCACCCGCGTGTACACCACCACTCCGAAGAAGCCGAACTCGGCACTGCGTAAGGTCGCCCGTGTGCGCCTGACCTCCGGCATCGAGGTTTCCGCATACATCCCGGGTGAGGGCCACAACCTGCAGGAGCACTCCATGGTGCTCGTGCGTGGTGGTCGTGTGAAGGACCTCCCGGGTGTCCGCTACAAGATCATCCGCGGCGCACTGGATACCCAGGGCGTCAAGGACCGTAAGCAGGCTCGTTCCCGTTACGGCGCAAAGAAGGGACAGTAATCAGAAATGCGTAAACAGCAAGCTCCGAAGCGTCCCGTAGTCAAGGACCCGGTTTACCAGTCCGAACTTGTTACCCAGCTGGTGAACAAGGTGCTGCAGGACGGCAAGAAGTCCACCGCCGAGCGCATCGTCTACGGCGCACTCGAGGCGTGCCGCGAGAAGACCGGCACCGACCCGGTTGGCACCCTGGAGAAGGCCCTGGGCAACATCCGCCCGGACCTCGAGGTTCGTTCCCGCCGTGTTGGTGGCGCGACCTACCAGGTCCCGGTTGAGGTCAAGCCCGGCCGTTCCAACACCCTCGCACTGCGCTGGATGGTGACCTTCACCCGCCAGCGTCGTGAGAACACGATGGTCGAGCGCCTCGCTAACGAGATCCTGGATGCATCCAACGGTCTCGGTGCTTCGGTGAAGCGTCGCGAGGACATGCACAAGATGGCCGAGGCCAACCGCGCCTTCGCCCACTACCGCTGGTAATGACCGGCGCGCACGGTTTTCTATGACACCCGGATGTCAGCTGCCGCAACTGCGTAGAAGCAAATTGAATATCTGCTTCGTGCATCGTTGTTGTGCAGTTGCGTCCGGGTGTTTTTTGGAATGACCGACGCGACTCACCCTGCCATTTGATGAAAAAGGTGGCAGAATTGACAAAGGAAATTATTCGCCATAGGCGCACGCTGGAGATTCCCTCGAGTCTGCAGAGCGTCGACGACTTTTAAGTTGGGGTAATAACGTGGCACAAGAAGTGCTTAAGGACCTGCACAAGGTTCGCAACATCGGCATCATGGCTCACATCGATGCTGGTAAGACCACCACGACCGAGCGCATCCTCTTCTACACCGGCATCAACCGTAAGGTCGGCGAGACCCACGACGGTGCTTCCACCACCGACTGGATGGAGCAGGAGAAGGAGCGCGGCATCACCATTACGTCCGCTGCCGTGACCTGTTTCTGGGACTCCAACCAGATCAACATCATCGACACCCCGGGCCACGTGGACTTCACCGTTGAGGTGGAGCGCTCCCTGCGCGTGCTCGACGGCGCTGTTGCCGTGTTCGACGGCAAGGAGGGCGTTGAGCCGCAGTCCGAGCAGGTCTGGCGCCAGGCTGCTAAGTACGACGTGCCGCGTATCTGCTTCGTCAACAAGATGGACAAGCTGGGCGCTGACTTCTACTTCACCGTGCAGACCATCATCGACCGCCTCGGCGCGAAGCCGTTGGTCATGCAGCTGCCGATCGGCGCTGAGGACGATTTCGACGGCATCGTCGACCTGATTGACATGCAGGCCATCACCTGGCGCGGCAAGGTCGAGACCGGTGCAGAGCCGACCATCGAGGAGATCCCGGCCGACCTCAAGGACAAGGCTGAGGAGTACCGCGAGAAGCTGCTCGAGGCAGTTGCTGAGTCCGACGAGGCGCTCATGGAGAAGTACTTCGGCGGCGAGGAGCTGACCAAGGACGAGATCAAGGCTGCCATCCGCAAGATGACGGTCAACTCCGAGATCTACCCGGTCCTGTGCGGCACCGCTTACCGCAACAAGGGTGTCCAGCCGCTGCTCGACGCTGTCGTCGACTACCTGCCGAGCCCGCTCGACGTGGGCGAGGTGCACGGCACCGCCCTCGACGGCGAGACCCCGATGACCCGTAAGCCGTCCGTGGAGGAGCCGTTCTCCGCACTGGCCTTCAAGGTCGCCGTCCACCCGTTCTTTGGCAAGCTCACCTACGTGCGCGTGTACTCCGGCCAGGCTATCCCGGGCGAGAACATGCTCAACTCCACCAAGCAGAACAAGGAGCGTGTGGGCAAGCTCTTCCAGATGCACGCGAACAAAGAGAACCCGGTCGAGCACGCCGACGCCGGTAACATTTACGCGTTCATCGGCCTGAAGCAGACCACCACGGGTGACACCCTCTGCAACCCGGATCACCCGATCATCCTTGAGTCCATGGACTTCCCGGATCCGGTTATCCAGGTGGCAATTGAGCCGAAGACCAAGGCCGACCAGGAGAAGCTGGGTACCGCTATCCAGAAGCTGGCGGAAGAGGACCCGACCTTCACCGTCAAGCTCGACGAGGAGACCGGCCAGACCGTCATCGGCGGCATGGGCGAGCTGCACCTCGACGTCCTGGTTGACCGTATGAAGCGCGAGTTCAAGGTCGAGGCAAACATTGGTAACCCGCAGGTTGCCTACCGCGAGACCATCCGCAAGAAGGTCGAGTCCCTGGACTACACCCACAAGAAGCAGACCGGTGGTTCCGGCCAGTTTGCAAAGGTCATCGTCACCATCGAGCCGTACGATCCGGACCCGGAGACCCTGGAGGAGGGCGAGTCCGCGACGTACAAGTTCGAGAACGCCGTCACCGGTGGCCGCGTTCCGAAGGAGTACATCCCGTCCGTCGACGCTGGTATCCAGGACGCGATGCAGTACGGCTACCTGGCTGGCTTCCCGCTGGTGAACATCAAGGCCACCCTGGAAGACGGCGCCTACCACGAGGTCGACTCCTCCGAGATGGCCTTCAAGATGGCCGGCTCCCAGGTGCTGAAGGAAGCAGTTGCGAAGGCGAAGCCGGTGCTGCTCGAGCCGCTCATGGCCGTCGAGGTCGTGACCCCGGAGGAGTTCATGGGCACCGTCAACGGTGACATCAGCTCCCGTCGTGGCCAGGTCTACGCAATGGAGGACCGCTCCGGCGCGAAGGTCGTCAAGGCAAAGGTGCCGCTGTCCGAGATGTTCGGCTACATCGGCGACCTGCGCTCCTCCACCGCCGGCCGCGCGAACTTCACGATGGTGTTCGACTCCTACGCTGAGGTTCCGCAGTCCGTCGCACAGGAGATCATCGACGAGCGCAACGGCAACTAGTCGATCGCCCCGGCACCTTCCTCGGACGGTAGCTCCGCGTGCCAGCGGAGTTACCGGCTGATGGGGGAGGCGCTCCCGCCAAAGGGGTAACGGCTGGGCTGAGCCACCGCACAGCTCGGAAAGATCCGTCGAGGGTCGTCCGCAGACTGTGGGTGTCTGAGTCGGCCGTTACTCACTTGGTAGATCCGGGTTTTTCGGGTCGACCGGTTTGAAAAACGGTCACCAAATATCTAGGATCATGTAACTGGCACATTGTGAAATGGTCATTGCCTTCGGCATCGTGTGAACGGGGCCGGGGCAGGGCAAATGTAAACTACGTGGCTGCGAAGGTCGTAGCCACCATGAAGTCCAGGAGGACATACAGTGGCAAAGGAAAAGTTCGAGCGCAGCAAGCCGCACGTGAACATCGGCACCATTGGTCACGTCGACCACGGCAAGACCACCACCACCGCCGCAATCACCAAGGTGCTCGCTGACGCTTACCCGGAGGAGAACAAGGCCTTCGCGTTCGACGCGATTGACAAGGCTCCGGAGGAGCGCGAGCGCGGCATCACCATCAACATCTCCCACGTGGAGTACAACACCCCGAAGCGTCACTACGCACACGTTGACGCCCCGGGCCACGCCGACTACATCAAGAACATGATTACCGGCGCTGCTCAGATGGATGGCGCTATCCTCGTCGTCGCTGCTACCGACGGCCCGATGCCGCAGACCCGTGAGCACGTGCTGCTCGCTCGCCAGGTTGGCGTTCCGTACATCCTCGTTGCACTGAACAAGTGCGACATGGTTGACGACGAAGAGATCATCGAGCTCGTCGAGATGGAGGTCCGCGAGCTGCTGGCCGAGCAGGAGTTCGACGAGGAAGCTCCGATCGTCCAGATCTCCGCTCTGAAGGCTCTCGAGGGCGACGAAAAGTGGGTCCAGTCCATCATCGATCTGATGGAAGCCTGCGACAACTCCATCCCGGATCCGGAGCGCGAGACCGACAAGCCGTTCCTGATGCCGGTAGAGGACATCTTCACCATCTCCGGCCGCGGTACCGTTGTGACCGGCCGTGTTGAGCGTGGCATCCTGAACATCAACGACGAGGTCGAGATCATCGGCATCCGTGACAAGGCCACCAAGACCACCGTCACCTCCATCGAGATGTTCAACAAGCTCCTCGACACCGCTGAAGCTGGCGACAACGCAGCACTGCTGCTCCGTGGTCTGAAGCGCGAGGACGTTGAGCGTGGCCAGGTTGTCATCGCACCGGGCGCTTACACCCCGCACTCCAAGTTCGAGGGTTCCGTCTACGTCCTGTCCAAGGACGAGGGCGGCCGCCACACCCCGTTCTTCGACAACTACCGTCCGCAGTTCTACTTCCGCACCACCGACGTCACCGGTGTTGTGAAGCTGCCGGAGGGCACCGAGATGGTCATGCCGGGCGACAACGTCGACATGTCCGTCGAGCTCATCCAGCCGGTCGCTATGGACGAGGGCCTGCGCTTCGCTATCCGCGAGGGCTCCCGCACCGTCGGCGCTGGCCGCGTTACCAAGATCCTCGACTAATTCAGTCGCTGATCTGGTAAACACCAGAGCATAAGCAAAGGGCCACCACCCCGCGAGGGGAGGTGGCCCTTTTCGCGCGCCCGAAATCAGCGCCTGATTAGACTCTGCAAATGTGCACAACGACCCAACCCGCATCCCCACCCTCCTCGACGCGCTCCGAGACACGTGGGAGGGCCAACCCGACTTGTCGCTCTCCGCGCTGATCGGCGTGCTGCAAAACCGGGGAGCCTCCTACGGCACCACGGACGAGGAACTCCTGGGGCTGCTCCGCGAACTCGAAGCCGAACACCCCGCGCTGCTGCGCGAGCTCCCGGAACAACCCGTGCTGATCACCACCGAGGAACCCGCACATGAAGTGAGCATGGACGGCAGCACCGTGGTGGTGCGCTCAAGCGCGAACCCGGATCAGATGCCCAGCGTGTGGAAGTACGCGGCGTTTCGGCCCGTGGGGCCGGGCAGGCCGCTCGTCGTCGAGGACACGGAAGGGTTCCAGCACCGTCTTGGGGTGGTGAGGCTCGTGACGGTGCTGGACGCGCAGGACGCGCCGGAACTTGCGGGGCTGGAGCGCGGGGACATTGGGGGTGCCCGGTGGTTCGTTGCGCTCGAGGACGGTGCACGTGCCGTGCTGGGTCAGCGTCTGCGTGTGTGGCGGCCCGAGGGGCGCCGCGCGACGGCTCGCGAGGAATTGCGGTGGTCGCGGATCCTGCGGTGTGCAGTGGGGGAGGACATGCAAATCGCCCCAGGAGGCGGCGCGGGGCCGGCCTCGCTGGGGCGAGTGACGCAGATCGTGCTGCTGGAGGTGTAGGAGCCGGTCCAGCGGCACGGGGCGCTACGCGACGATCCTATCCAGGTGCAGCTGCCACACCGTGTCAATCTCCATGGTGTGGTTGGCCAGACGGAAGTCCTCGTCGGCGGCTTCGAGGAACCGCGTGACGTCGTCAAGCGAATAGCTCGGGGACGCAGTGACGGTGAAGCGCGCCGTGGGGCGGTTGCCCACAACGGAGACCTTGCTGCGGGCCTCGGTAACCATCTCGGACTTTTCCAGGAACGCGCAGGCGGCGTCGGCGACACGGGCAACGTTGATTGTGCTGTCGCCGTGCTGCGAGTCCGCGGACATGATCTCGCGGGTGCTGAACGCGCGGCTGCGGATGTTGGCCAGGACGAACCATGCGCCAAGAATCAGCAGAGCGACGAACGCGATGATCAGCGCCGTGCGGTACCAGGACTCGTCGGGCGTTGTGCCCAGCGATTCGCGGTCGAAGCGGTTGAGGTACTCGCTCACGTAGGGGATTTCCCAGTAGTAGGCCACGGGGATGAGCCCCGCGACCAGCAGGAGCAGGCCGACGAGGAACACAACGAGTCGGTCGAAGAAGGACAGTGTCTTGCTCATCGCTGAACCCCCTGGGTCTGCTGGGAAATCTCTGCGGCTGATTCCGGCGTGGCGTACGCGTCGGCAGCGCTGCCGGTCTGGTTGCCCGCACTCGCCGTGCTGGTCGAGGCGCTCTGCTGCTTCGGCGTGACCTTGACGCTGATGGCGGGCGGGGTGGTGAGCCGCTGGAATTCGCCGGACAGCACCGAGGTCAGGCGCTCCTGGAGCGCGGCACCGGCACCGGAGCCGTCGTCCTCGACCTGCACGCGCAGCTTCTTGCGGTCCGCGCGGGACTGGATGCGCGCGTTGCCGACCTCGGCGCGCGTGGTGTGGGTCGCCTTGCGCGCGATGTCCACCGGGCGGGTCCAGATGGACGCCGGCGAATCAACACGCACGTGCGTGCGTCCCCTGGGCACGAAGGCGTAGACGATGAGCACGAGACCGATGACGGCGATGATGATGCCCACCGTCACGGCGGTGACGTCCATGGTGGCGCGGCCGACAAACTCGAAGACCGGGCGCAGCCACGAATCGTCGGAATTGCTGTTTTGGAAGAAGTACCACAGGTCGCGGCCGACCACCGCGGCGAGCGCAAGCAGGATCAAACCGATCAGCAGGGTGAGCCAGCGGACAGCGGGGTTTGCCCGCGGCTCGTCGCCCGGGTGCGGGCCCGCCGGGTGTGCGGTGGGCTGCACGGTCTGGGTGTGCGGCTGGTCGACCGGTGCTGTGGCGTCGTAAGCCGGCGCGGAGGTGCTATCGGGTGCGGTCATACTTATTCACCACCGGTGTAATAGAGATCTGTTTCAGCGGTTGCGGGCGCGGCGCTCGCGGGCGGACGACGCGCTGCGGCGTCGGGACCTGAGGCTCGCGCAGCGGCGTGGCGTTGACCGTGACCTTGCGCAGCGGGCGCGCCGGCCGCGTCTCCACCTTCCGCAGGCGCAGCGGGGCGGCGGTGATCTCGGTGAGCCTGCGGCGAGGCGGCACCTCGGTGCGGCGCACCGCTGCGGGCTCCGGCACCCGCACGCGCTTGAGCTGCGTGGAGTTCACGGTGAACGGTGCTGGCACGCGCGGCTCCGGGGTGCGCGGGGACCACGGCTGCGCAGGAGCAGGCTTATCGACGACCCTGAGCCCCGGCCCCGCGGCCACAAAGCCCTTCGTCTGCACGTCCATCGGTTTCGGCGCGCGGATGGACCTCGCGGTTGGTGCGGCTGGCGCGTGCACCGACGCGACCTTCGTCGGGCGCGGCGCGTTGAATTCCCACATGTCGTCCACGAGGGAACGCGCGTGGATGGCCTTCAGCGGCTGGCGCTCCCGCGTCACAGGAGAGGTCACCTTGAGCTGGTTGACTTTGATCGGCGTCGGGATGGCAAACGCGGAGTGGCTTGCCACGTCGTCCCACGTCACGCGCGAGTTCAGGTCCTGCGCCTCCACGCTGGAAACGGACACGTTGACGCGCGAGACGTCCAGACCGGTGAGGGTGCGCACGTGGGAGATCACGGTGGCGCGCACGGCGTCCGTGATGGCGGCGATCGGCGCGGGGTAGGCGGTAGCGATCTCGGCTTCGATTGCCGCGACACCCGATTGTCGGTCGAGGTGGACATCAATTCTGGGGAAGCTGCGGCCGGCCAGTCCGGCGAGCTTCGCATCCACCGCGAGGGTGCCGGGCACCGACGAAGCCGCCACCTCGGCGACGCGCTCAACTGAGCGCTCGCTGATGTGGTAGAACGTCGTACCCATTAGCTGCGGCCTTTACCGGAGCTCGTGCTCAGGATCTCGGCGATGTCGAGGCGGCCGTCGAGCTGCGCGCCGATGACGCCACCGACGATGGTGAACAGCAGCAGCCAAAGCAGGCCCAGCCATCCGCCGAACATGACGAAGAATGCGATGACCACGCCGATGATCACGCCGGCCAGCGTTTTATTGGAAGAAAGATTCATATCAATACCACTTTTCGGGGATTGGTGGCCGTGCGCCCCCGCGGGTGGCGGGGCGGCGCTCAGCCGCAAGAGACGAGATCCGGGTGCCTACCGTGCGTCGGCCACGACGACGTCAACGAACGGGAGGTCCGTCGCGCCGAGTACGGCGGAGCGGACATCCTCGGCTACTGACTGAATGTCGCGCCCCGACGCCGTGTCGAAGACGATGTGCACTTCGATGCCGCGGTCGTCGTTGCGGGCGACCTGGCGCAAGCCGTCGATACGGGCCTTAGGCAGCAGGAGCGCCACCTCGCCGACGCGGCCATTGTCCAGAGCGGCGACGCCGGGAACACCGAGCGCACTGTCGCGGACGGCTTCCCCGACCTCAAGGGTGATGGGGGTCCGCGCCATAACTACTGACCCAGCGCCTGGTTGTTGGACTGGAATGCAGCGTCCTCGTTGTCGGACTCGTCCTCCTGCTCCGGCAGGTGCACGTCGTGCACGGTGACGTCGACGCGGTCAACGATCAGGCCGGTCATGCGGGTCAGCGCGACGGTGACGTTCTCGCGGATCGCGTTCGCCAGCTCGTGGATAGCCACGCCGTACTCAGCGATGATCGCCACGGCGACGGAGGTGTGACCGTCCTCGACAGCCACGTTGACGCCCTGCTGGACGTTGGTGGAGGAGGTCAGGGACTCGCGGACCGCGCCCCACATACGGGCAGCGCCGCCGCCCAGGTTGTACACGCCGGAGACCTCGCGTGCAGCGATGCCGGCGATCTTGCCCACGACGTTGTCATCGATGACGGTGGAGCCGGAGTCGGACTCCAGGTTCTCGTTGCGCGGACGGGTCTGCTCGGCGTCCACGGCGGTCGAGGTGGAGTCGGTGGGGGCAGGGGTGTTCTCGTTCAGAGTGTGATCGGCCATGACTGGTCCTTCCTTCACTGCGTTTTGTAGCTGTAGCAAAATCGGCCCGTTCCACCTGCGTAAAAGCGATGAACTGATGGATAACCGGGCTCAGCAAACAAGGGTACACATTTTCCGCGCCGCGGCTCCGGGCGTTGAGGAGACCCGGCACGAATTGGTATTAAGTTGCAATCTTTGGGGTGGCGGGATGGGGGGGGGAGGTGGGGGCGTCGAGAAGCGAAAAAGCTCGGGCTTGCGTAAATGGGGAGGACGTGTTTTAATACTCGGGTTGCCGAAACATGGCGCGCAAGCGCGATGGTCCGGTGAACATGACACCTTCGGTTGAAGGACCTGCCTCGAAATGCGGGCAGGACCGGAGAAGGCGCCATGGCAAATAAACAGCGGCAGTACGCAAGGGTCACGCACCCTTCCGAGTCTTGCACCCCGGCACGCGCCGAGGCGGAAGCACTGACTTGCAGCGCGCAGTTATTTGCTAGCGCCTTGTCACCTTCCGGAAGTGTCAAGAAGTCAATGAAACGACACTGGCGTTGAGCCATGGGCCCAGCCCGGACAACGTTATAGAGAAACTAGAAGCTACAAACCCCACCGCTTCGTCTTTGCCTCGTTCAACTACGAGCGAGGCGGGAATTGAAAGTGGGGATGCGAGGAAGAGGTAAGCGTGGCGGGACAGAAGATCCGCATCAGGCTCAAGGCCTACGACCACGAGGCGATCGACGCATCTGCGAAGAAGATCGTTGCTACGGTCACCCGCACGGGTGCCCGCGTCGTTGGACCGGTGCCGTTGCCCACCGAAAAGAACGTGTACGCCGTTATTCGTTCTCCCCACAAGTACAAGGACTCTCGCGAGCACTTCGAGATGCGCACTCACAAGCGCCTCATCGACATTCTCGATCCGACGCCGAAGACCGTTGACGCGCTCATGCGCATCGACCTTCCGGCAAGCGTCGACGTGAACATCCAGTAAGCAAGAGATCCCCAAAACGTTCAGTAGTGGAGAACTAATACATGTCTGAGAACCAGATCAAGGGCATTCTGGGTAAGAAGCTCGGCATGACCCAGGTCTTCGACGATGAGAACCGCGTAATCCCGGTGACCGTCGTCGAGGCTGGGCCGTGTGTGGTCACCCAGATCCGTACCAAAGAGACCGATGGCTACGACGCCATCCAGATTGCTTACGGCGACATTGACCCCCGTAAGTCCAAGAAGCCGCAGGCTGGCCACTTCAAGAAGGCTGGCGTGACGCCGCGTCGCGTTGTTGCGGAGATCCGCATGGACGATACCTCCGAGTACGAGGTCGGCCAGGAATACAACGCCACCATCTTCGACGGCGACGTGTTCGTCGACGTCGTCGGCACCACCAAGGGCAAGGGCTTTGCCGGCGCGATGAAGCGCCACGGCTTTGCCGGCCAGGGTGCCGCACACGGTAACCAGGCCTCCCACCGCCGCGTCGGCGGCATCGGTGGCTGTGCTACCCCGGGCCGTGTCTTCAAGGGCAAGCGCATGGCTGGCCGCATGGGCGGTAACCGCGTTACCACCCAGAACCTGAAGATCCAACGCATCGACGGCGACAACAATCTGATCCTGGTCAAGGGTGCAATCCCGGGCGCCAAGGGCAGCGTTGTTACCGTCAAGACCGCAGTGAAGGGCGGTGCTCACGCATGACGAACCTGACGCTTGACGTCCACACCGCTGACGGAAAGACCAACGGTTCCGTAGAGCTTCCGGCAGAACTTTTTGACCGCGAAGCTTCCATCCCGCTGCTGCACCAGGTTGTCACCGCACAGCTCGCAGCAGCTCGTCAGGGAACCCACGCCACCAAGACCCGCGCCGACGTGCGCGGCGGTGGTAAGAAGCCGTTCCGCCAGAAGGGCACCGGCCGTGCCCGCCAGGGTTCCATCCGCGCTCCGCAGTTCACCGGCGGCGGCACCGTTCACGGTCCGCAGCCGCGTTCCTACGCGCAGCGCACCCCCAAGAAAATGATTAAGGCAGCTCTCGTAGGTGCCCTCACCGACCGCGCGCGTAACGCACGCATCCACGTCGTTGAGGACCTGGTCCCGGGCCAGAAGCCCTCGACCAAGTCTGCACGCACCTTCCTGGAGCGCCTGACCGACCGTAAGTCCGTTCTGCTGGTGATTGGCCGCGATGACAACAACTCCCGTCTTTCCGCAAGGAACCTGCCGGGCGTCCACATCATCGAGCCGGGTCAGCTGAACACCTACGACGTGCTCAACGCAGACGACGTGGTCTTCTCGGTCGAGGCACTGCACACCTTCATCAACCGCGACGCGGCACAGGCTACCGCCACCGCTGCGGAGGAGGAGAAGTAAATGGCTAAGACTGTTAACCCGCGCGACATCATCATCGCCCCGGTCCTCTCCGAGAAGACCTACGCGCTGATGGAGCAGAACACCTACACGTTCTATGTCAGCCCGTCTGCTAACAAGACCCAGATCAAGATCGCCGTGGAAGAGATCTTCGGCGTCGACGTCGCTTCGGTGAACACCGCCAACCGTGAGGGCAAGCGCAAGCGCACCCGCACCGGCTACGGCAAGCGCAAGGACACCAAGCGCGCCTACGTCACTCTCCGCGAGGGCAGCGACTCCATCGACATCTTCGGCGGTGCAACCGCCTAACAGCGGCTGCTGCAGAAGACACCGATAGAAAAGGACACACTATGGCTATTCGTAAATACAAGCCGACAACTCCGGGTCGCCGTGCCAGCTCCGTTTCCGAGTTCGACGAGATCACTCGCTCGACCCCGGAAAAGTCGCTGCTGCGCCCGCTCCCGAAGAAGGGTGGCCGTAACACCCACGGCCACATCACCACTCGTCACCGCGGCGGCGGCCACAAGCGTCGCTACCGCGTCATCGACTTCCGCCGTTCCGACAAGGACGGCGTGCTGGCAAAGGTCGCTCACATCGAGTACGACCCGAACCGCACCGCAAACATTGCACTGCTCCACTACTACGACGGTGAGAAGCGCTACATCATTGCGCCGAAGGGCCTGAAGCAGGGCACCGTGATCGAGTCGGGCGCTAACGCGGACATCAAGGTTGGCAACAACCTTCCGCTGCGCAACATCCCGACCGGTACCACCATCCACGCTGTGGAGCTCAAGCCCGGTGCTGGCGCCAAGCTTGCCCGTTCCGCTGGTTCTTCGATCCAGCTGCTGGGTAAGGAAGGCTCCTACGCCGTGCTGCGCATGCCGTCCTCCGAGATCCGTCGCGTGGACATCCGCTGCCGCGCAACGGTGGGCGAGGTTGGCAACGCCGACCAGATCAACATCCGTTGGGGCAAGGCCGGCCGTATGCGCTGGAAGGGCTGGAGGCCCACTGTCCGCGGTGTTGTCATGAACCCGGTCGACCACCCGCACGGTGGTGGTGAGGGTAAGACTTCCGGTGGCCGTCACCCGGTTTCCCCGTGGGGCCAGAAGGAAGGCCGTACCCGCAACCCGAACCGTTACTCCAACAACATGATCGTGCGTCGTCGTCGCTCGAAGAACAAGAAGCGCTAAGAGGAGGTAAACAGACATGCCACGCAGCCTGAAGAAGGGCCCGTTCGTCGATGAGCACCTCCTCAACAAGGTGGATGCTCAGAACGAGGCCGGCACCAAGCAGGTCATCAAGACCTGGTCCCGCCGCTCGACCATTCTCCCCGATTTCATCGGACACACCTTTGCCGTCCACGACGGCCGTAAGCACGTCCCGGTGTTCGTCGACGAGTCCATGGTCGGTCACAAGCTCGGCGAGTTTGCACCAACCAAGACCTTCAAGGGTCACGTCAAGGTAGAGAAGGGACGTCGATAAGCAATGGCTGACACAATCACCACTGCATCCGCGACGGCCAAGTTCGTCCGCACTTCCCCGATGAAGGCCCGCCGCGTGCTGGCCCTCGTCCGCGGTAAGTCCGTATCTGAGGCACTCGCCATCCTGAAGTACGCGCCGCAGGCAGCGTCCAAGGATGTTGCGAAGGTTGTTGCTTCCGCAGCTGCCAACGCCGAGAACAACTTCGGTCTGGACCCGCGCACGCTCGTCGTGTCCGAGTGCTGGGCCAACGAAGGCCCCACCATGCGTCGCTACCAGCCGCGCGCCCAGGGCCGCGCCTTCCAGATCCGGAAGCGCACGTCCCACATCACCGTCGTTGTCGAGTCCAAGGAAGGGGCTAAGTAATGGGCCAGAAAATTCACCCACACGGCCTGCGCCTGGGTATCACCGCTGACTACAAGTCCCACTGGTACGCCGACAAGAACTACGCAGACTACGTCCACGAGGACATCAAGATCCGCGAATTCCTGTCCAAGGGCCTCGAGCGCGCCGGCATCGCCGACGTCAACATCGAGCGCACCCGCGACCGCGTCCGCGTCGACATTCACACCGCCCGCCCGGGCATCGTGATTGGCCGCCGCGGTGCTGAGGCTGACCGCATCCGCCGCGAGCTGGAGAAGCTCACCGGCAAGATGGTCGCCCTCAACATCCTCGAGGTCAAGAACGTTGACGCCAACGCGACCCTCGTTGCACAGTCCATCGCTGAGCAGCTGGTCAACCGCGTCGCGTTCCGTCGCGCAATGCGCAAGGCTATCCAGTCCGCAATGCGCAACCCGCAGGTCAAGGGCATCAAGGTGATGACCTCTGGCCGTCTGGGTGGCGCTGAAATGTCCCGCGTCGAGCGCTACCACGAAGGCCGTGTGCCGCTGCACACCCTGCGTGCGGAGATCGACTACGGCACCGCAGAAGCCCACACCACCTTCGGCGTCATCGGCGTCAAGGTCTGGATCTACAAGGGCGACGTTGTTGGCGGTGTCCGCGAGTCCGAGCTCAACGCTCCGTCCAACGAGCGCCGTGGCCGCGGCGACCGTCGCCCGCGTCGCGGCGGCCAGCGCCGCCAGCGCGCCGAGAAGAAGCAGGAGGGCTAAACACATGCTTATCCCTAAGCGCGTGAAGTACCGCCGCCAGCACCGCCCGAACCGTCGTGGCGTGTCCAAGGGCGGGAACACCATCAACTTCGGTGACTGGGGCCTGCAGGCACTCGAGCCGGCCTACATCACCAACCGTCAGATTGAGGCATCCCGTATTGCCATCAACCGCCACGTCAAGCGTGGCGGCAAGGTCTGGATCAACATCTTCCCGGACCGCCCGCTGACCCAGAAGCCGCTCGGCGTGCGTATGGGTTCCGGTAAGGGCCCGGTGGAGAAGTGGGTTGCTAACGTGAAGCCGGGTCGCATCCTCTTCGAGATGTCCTACCCGAGCGACGAGGTTGCCATCGAGGCTCTGCGTCGTGCAGCTGCGAAGCTTCCGTGCAAGACTCGCATCATCAAGAAGGAGGACCAGTACTAATGGCGAACGGTACCCCCGCATCTGAGTTCCGCGAACTCACCGATGAAGAGCTGAAGAGCCGTCTGTCCGACGCGAAGGAAGAGCTGTTCAACCTGCGCTTCCAGCTCGCGACCGGCCAGCTGACCAACAACCGCCGCATCTCCACCGTGAAGCGCGACATCGCACGCATCTACACCGTGCTGCGCGAGCGAGAGCTCGGCCTGTCCGTCGTCCCGGGAGCTGAGGCTTAATCATGAGTGAGGCAAACGTGACTGAACAGAACACCCAGAAGGCAGTGCAGAAGCGCCGCCGCGGCTACGTCGTGTCCGACAAGATGGACAAGACCATCGTCGTTGAGGTCGAGGACCGCAAGTCCCACGCCCTCTACGGCAAGATCGTCCGCACGACCAACCGCGTCAAGGCTCACGACGAGGACAACACCGCCGGCGTCGGCGACCTGGTCCTCATCGAGGAGACCCGCCCGCTGTCCAAGGACAAGCACTTCCGTCTCGTCGAGATCGTCGAGAAGGCTCGCTAGTCCCTAGCGGATCCCGCACCAACCGCACCCTCTCCAAGGGGGTGCGGTTTTTGCATGCTTATCGACGCCACCGTGTCGGGCGCGCAGGCGTCGATAAGCATCTGCCCGGGCGCGGTACTACAGTGTGAACGTCGCTGACCCCGAGATCCGGAGGACCTGATGCCTGTGGAAACGCTGACCGCCCAGACCGGCGAGCGCTACGCGCCCCGGCCAACAGTGTGGGAGGCGCTGCGAACGCCGCGGATCCTGAGCAAGGAGGTGCTGGCCGGGCTCGTCGTGGGCCTGGCGCTGATTCCGGAGGCGATCAGCTTCTCCGTGATCGCGGGCGTGGACCCCATGGTGGGGCTGTACTCGTCGTTCATCATGGCGACGGTCACGGCGATAATGGGTGGGAGGCCGGCCATGATCTCGGCGTCGACAGGCGCGGTCGCCCTCGTCGTCGCGCCGCTCGTGCGCGCGCACGGCTACGACTACTTGCTGGCCACGATCATGCTCGCCGGCGTGTTCCAGATTGTGCTGGCGCTGCTCGGGGTGGCCAAACTGATGCGGTTCATCCCGCGCAGCGTCATGGTGGGCTTTGTGAACTCACTGGCCATCATGGTCTTTTCGGCGCAGCTGCCCGAGCTGTTCGGCGTCCCCGCCGCCGTCTACCCGCTCGTCGCACTCGGCCTGCTCATCGTAATTGCCATGCCGCGCATCACGGAAGCGGTGCCGCCGCCGCTTGTGGCCATCGTGGTGGTCAGCGCGGTGGTGATCGGGTTTGGCATCGACGTGCCAACCGTGGGGGACCGCGGCGAGCTGCCGCGCTCCCTGCCGCACATGGTGGTGCCGCAGATCCCGTGGGAGCTGGACACGCTCAAGGTGGTGGCCCCGTATGCGCTGGCGGTGGCGCTGGTGGGGCTCATGGAGTCGCTGCTGACGGCGAAGCTCATCGATGAGATCACGGATACCCACTCCAACAAGACCCGCGAGGGGATCGGGCAGGGGGCCGCGAACATGGTCTCCAGCCTCTTCGGCGGCATGGGCGGCTGCGCGGTGATTGGGCAGTCCATGATCAACGTCAAGGCGTCGGGCGCGCGCACCCGCGTGTCCACCTTCCTCGCCGGCACGTTCCTGCTTGGGCTGATGCTGCTGCTCAATGAGCTGGTCGGCCAGATCCCCATGGCAGCGCTCGTGGCCGTGATGATCATGGTGGCCATCGGCAGTTTTGACTGGCACTCGGTGCGCCCGTCCACTCTGCGCAAGCTCCCGCTGTCTGAGACGGTCATCATGGCGCTTACCGTGGTTGTGGTGATCCTGACGGGCAACCTGGCCATCGGCGTGGTGGTCGGCGTGCTCGCGGCGTCCGTGGTGTTCGTGCGTAACGTGGCGCACCTGGTGGAGGTCACCCGCGAGGAGGTCGACGGTGAGGCGCGCTACGCGGTGCGCGGCCAGCTCCTGTTCGCGTCTTCGAACGACTTGACCACGCTGTTTCGGTACTCCGCGGACCCGGAACGGGTGGTGGTGGACCTCAGCGAGGCCACCCTGTGGGATGCGTCCACGATCGCTGCGCTGGATTCCATCGAGCAGCGCTACGCCCAGTACGGGAAGACGGTGACCTTCGAGGGGATGGGCGAGCGTTCGAGCGCGTTCCACGGGAAATTGACCGGCGTGATGGGGTAGGGGACGCGGAGGTGCCGGCGAACTGGCTGTTGGGGGAAAGCCACCGCGCACCGCTTTTTAGCCGGTACGATCGGGGGTAATTGGCGCAGCCGCGCCGCCCCTACTGCAAAGGACGGTTTTATGAGTACGCAGACCACCCATGCCGAGATTCTGGTCGTGGGCTTCGGCATGGTTGGGCACCGTTTTGCCCAAGAGCTTTCGGCGCGGCGTCCGGACGCGCAGATCATGGTGATCAACCGTGAGACCGAGGATTACGCCTACGACCGCGTGCAGCTGTCCAGCTACGTGGGCAACTGGGATCGCGAGGCGCTCTACCTCGACCGTCTCCCGGAAAATGTCACGGTGGTGCCGGGGCGCGCGGTGTCGATTAAGCCAGAAGCCAAGGAGCTCGTGCTTGACGACGGTCGCGTGTTCGCCTACGAAGAACTCGTCCTTGCCACAGGCTCGCGCGCTTTCGTGCCACGCCTCCCGGGCAATGAGCTGCCACAGGTGCACGTCTACCGCACGCTCGACGACATGGACGGTATCCGCGCGGCGATCGAGGGCGTGGTGGGCACGCACGGCGAAGCGACCGCCGTGGTGATTGGCGGTGGCCTCCTTGGGCTTGAGGCGGCAGGCGCTGCTCAGCACATGGGCGCGAAAACACACGTTGTAGAAATGGCCCCGCGGCTCATGCCGTTGCAGGTGGATGACGCAGGCGGCGAGATGCTCTCGCAGGCGATCCGCCAGATGGGCGTGGACGTCCACGTAGGCGTGACCAGCCGCTCGATCGAACCGTCGACGCAGCGCGACGGGGCCGTCGTGTTGGACCTGGGTGACGACGGGCAGATCGAGACCGACCTGGTGATCTTCTCCGCCGGCATCCGCCCGCGCGACACGATGGGCCCGGACGCTGGCCTGGAACTGGGGCCGCGCGGCGGCTTCCTCACCGACCGCCAGTGCCGAACCTCCATCGAGCACATCTCCGCCATCGGCGAGTGCGCAGCGGTGGATGGCAAGACGTACGGACTGGTCGCGCCCGGCAACACCATGGCGGAGATTGTGGCCGCACGCCTGGCGGGGGAGGAAGGTCCTGATTTCGAGGACCCGGATATGTCCACCAAGCTCAAGCTGTTGGGGGTGGACGTTGCTTCGTTCGGCGATGCGTTTTCCACGGCTGAGGGGCATAAGGAACTGCACATTCAGGACCCGGTCTCGGGCGTGTACAAGAAGCTCATCCTGGATGCGGAGGGCAAGCGCCTCATCGGCGGCATCCTGGTTGGCGAGGCCTCAAACTACTCCATGCTGCGCCCGATGGTTGGCTCCGAGCTGCCGGGCGACCCGGTGAGCCTCATCGCGCCGGAATCCGGGGCGGGCACCACCGCGATTGGCGCGGGTGATCTGCCGGATGACACTCAGATCTGTTCCTGCAACAACGTGTCCAAGGGTGAAATCCGTGCGGCCATTGGCCAGGGGTGCCATTCTGTAGAAACGCTCATGAGTGCAACCCGCGCCGGTACTTCGTGCGGGTCCTGTATCCCGCTGCTCAAGGGCATTTTGGAAGCCGAAGGCATTGAGCAATCGAAGGCTGTGTGCCCCCACTTCCAGCAATCTCGCGCCGAGCTGTTCGAAATCACCCGCTCCACCGGTATTACGGACTTCCCGACCTTCATTGAGCGCTTCGGCACCGGCGGTGGTTGCGAGGTGTGCAAGCCAACGTTCGCAAACATTGTGGCGTCCATGCACACCGAAAATCACGTGCTCGATGGGGCGACCGCCGGCCTGCAGGATACGAACGACCGCATGTTGGGCAACATGCAGAAGAACGGGACCTATTCCGTGATCCCGCGCCAGCCGGCAGGCAACGTGACCCCGGCGCAGCTGCAGGAGATGGGGCGCATCGCCGAGGACTTCGGTCTCTACCTCAAAATCACTGGTGCCCAGCGTATCGCCATGTTCGGCGCGCGCACCGAAGATCTGCCTGAGATCTGGCGCCGCCTGATCGACGTGGGGATGGAGTCCGGTCAGGCGTACGGCAAGTCCCTGCGCGCGGTGAAGTCCTGCGTGGGTACGGACTGGTGCCGCTACGGCCAGCAGGATTCGGTGGCCATGGCGATTAACCTGGAGCTGCGCTACCGCGGTCTGCGTTCGCCACACAAGCTGAAGATGGGCGTTTCGGGCTGCGCCCGCGAGTGCGCGGAGGCACGTGGCAAGGATATTGGCGTGATTGCTACCGAGCAGGGTTGGAACCTGTACGTGGGTGGTAATGGTGGCGCGACGCCGCGCCAGGCCGAGCTGCTGGCCAAGGACCTCACCGAAGAAACCCTGATCCGCTACATCGACCGCTACCTGGCCTTCTACATCCGCAACGCCGATCGTCTGCAGCGCACCGCCGCCTGGCAGGCCGAGGTTGAGGGCGGATTGGACCACATCCGCGATGTGGTGGTGGATGACTCGTTGGGTATCGCCGATGACCTGGAGGCGTTCATGGACCACCACGTGGCCAACTACTCCGACGAGTGGCAGGACGTGCTCAACGATCCGGAGAAGCTCAAGCGCTTCGTGTCCTTTATTAACGCGCCGGATATGCCGGACCCGACGGTGCAGTTCGAGGAGCACCCGCAGGGTGGCCGCAAGGTCCCGCTGATGACCCCGACCATCGGCGCGGCGAACTAGCCCGCGCGTATCACCTGAGAGAGGGAGAAAACCAATGGCAGACACAGTGATTTGTGCACTGAAGGACCTTTCGGTGGGCGTGGGCGCTGCGGCGCTGCTGCCCGGTGAGGTGCAGGTGGCGGTCTTCCGCCTCCACACCGCCGATGGCGAGCAGCTGTACGCGGTGGACAATATCGATCCGTACACCGGCGCCGGCGTGCTTTCGCGTGGCATCGTTGGCGAGGTTGAGGGGCGTCCCACGATCGCGTCACCGCTGCTGAAGCAGAAGTTTTTTCTTGACGACGGTGCATCGTTGCAGGGAGACAACCACACCATCACCACGTACGCGGTCCGGGTGGACGGCGAGGGCGACAACGCAAAGGTTGTCGTATCCAATTAAGCGCGCGCGAACTCGGAGCAATGGTGTACCCCGTGTATTCTGGTCGCTATGTGTGGAATCGTTGGATATATTGGTGACCCCGCGTCGGGCGAGCACGACGCTCTGGGCGTGATTATTGAAGGTTTGCGCAGGCTGGAGTACCGAGGGTACGACTCAGCTGGCGTCGCCGTGATGAGCGGCAACGCGATCGAGCACCGCAAGAAGGCGGGCAAGGTCGCAGACCTGGAGGCGGAGATTGAAAAGGCCCCGCTCCCGAGCTCCAACTTGGGCATTGGCCACACCCGCTGGGCCACGCACGGCGGCCCGACGGACGTGAACGCGCACCCGCACGTAGTGGGCAACGGCCGCCTCGCGGTGGTGCACAACGGCATCATTGAGAACTTCGCCTCCCTGCGCCACGAGCTGGAGGAGAAGGGCCACACCTTTATTTCTGAGACCGATACTGAGGTCGCCGCGACCGTCCTGCTCGATGTCTACGACAACGAGGCTGACGGCGACCTGACCAAGGCGATGCAGATCACCGCGAACCGCCTCGAGGGTGCCTTCACCCTGCTGGCCATCCACGCGGATCACCCGGACCGCATCGTCGCTGCGCGCCTGAATTCCCCGCTGGTCATCGGCCTGGGCGAGGACCGCAACTTCCTCGGTTCCGATGTTTCCGGCTTCATCGAGTTCACCCGCGACGCGGTGGAGATGGACAACGGCCAGATTGTCACCCTGACGGCGCACGATTACGAGATCACCTCCTTCGACGGCGAGCAGGCCGAGGGCAAGCCGTTCCGCGTTGAGTGGGACGTCACCGCAGCGGAAAAGGGCGGCTACAACTCCTTCATGGAGAAGGAGATCCACGACCAGCCGTCGGCAGTCCGCGACACGCTCTACGGTCGCTTCAACGAGGAGGGTGCCCTGACGCTGGACGAGCTGCGTATCGACGAATCGCTGCTCCGCTCCATCAACAAGATCATCATCGTCGCCTGCGGCACCGCCTCCTACGCGGGCCAGGTCGCGCGCTACGCTATCGAGCACTGGTGCCGCATCCCCACGGAGGTGGAGCTCGCGCACGAGTTCCGCTACCGCGACCCGATCGTCAACGAGCAGACCCTTGTGGTCGCCGTGTCCCAGTCCGGCGAGACCATGGACACCCTGATGGCCGTGCGCCACGCCCGTGAGCAGGGCGCGAAGGTCATCGCGATCTGCAACACCGTCGGTTCCTCCATTCCGCGCGAGTCCGACGCGGTCCTGTACACCTACGCCGGCCCGGAGATCGCCGTGGCGTCCACCAAGGCGTTTATCTCCCAGATTGTGGCGTCCTACCTGCTCGCCCTGTACCTGTCCCAGGTGCGCGGCGACAAGTACGCGGACGAGATCCGCGGCGTGGTGGATGAGCTGCAGGCCATGCCGGACAAGCTGCAGAAGGTCCTGGACAACGAGGACCAGGTCAAGCAGCTGGGCAAGGACCTGGCAAACGCCAAGTCGGTGCTGTTCCTGGGTCGCCACGTGGGCTTCCCGGTCGCGCTCGAGGGCGCGCTGAAGCTCAAGGAGGTCGCGTACCTGCACTCGGAGGGCTTCGCCGCCGGCGAGCTCAAGCACGGCCCGATCGCGCTCGTGGAGGAGGGGCAGCCGGTGTTCATCATCGTGCCCTCCAAGCACTCGCGCAATAACCTCCACGCCAAGGTCGTCTCCAACATCCAGGAGGTCCGCGCCCGCGGCGCCGTGACCATCGTGATCGCGGAGGAGGGCGACGAGGACGTCAACCAGTACGCCAACGAGGTCATCCGCATTCCGGCGTCCGCCGGCCTCATGCAGCCGATCCTGTCCACGGTGCCGCTGCAGATCTTCGCCTGCGCCGTTGCGGAGGCCCGCGGCCTGAACGTGGATCAGCCGCGCAACCTGGCCAAGTCTGTGACTGTGGAGTAGCAGCCGAAGCTAGCGCAGCGCACGCCCGCCCTGGAAGGCAAGAACGTCTTCCAGGGCGGGCGTTTCTGCTCCCGTGCGCGAGACGGTGAGCGCACCCGCGTGGGCGGCGAAGGACAAGATGTCCGCCCACTCGTCCTCCCGAAGCGCGAGGAGGCCCTCGCGGCCGAGCGCGCGGGCGACGTTGAACGGGCCGCCACCAAGCGCAGGCTGGAGCGGCCCGAGCGCGTCGGTGGTGGTGGGCACGAGGTCAACGCGGGCTTCGCCACACACGGTAATCATGCCCCTCACCCTAAACTATGCACCATGACGTACCGCCCCAAGTTTCACCTCAGCCCGCCCCAGGGCCGCCTCAACGACCCGAACGGGCTCACGCTGATCGGCGACGAGCTCCACGTGTTTTACCAGCACGACCCGGCCTTCCCGCACGGTCGGCGCCGCACTGGTTGGGGCCACGCGGTGACCAGGCTTGGCAGCGGCGAGTACTACCACCTGCCCGACGCGCTCTACCCGGATTTTCCGTACGACGCGGACGGCTGCTTTTCGGGGTCTTCGGTGGTGCACGACGGGCGCATGCGCCTGTTCTATACCGGAAACCTGGACGCCGACGCCGAGCACGAGCACCGCACGAGCCAGAACGTCGTGGAGGTGGAGGACATCCAGGGGCCGCTCGGGGGGACCTACCTGCGGCGCGCCGACAATCCGATCATCAACGGCTTCCCGGAGGGCTTCACCTCGGACTTCCGCGACCCCCACGTGACGCAGGCCGCGGACGGCTCGTGGCGGATGCTCATCGGCGCGCGCAGCGAGTCCAACACGGGCGCGGTCGTGGTGTACACTTCCGACGATTTGGAGTCGTGGGAGTACGCCGGTCCCATCGAGTTTGTCGGCCTGGACTATAACACCGCGTCCGCCCACATGTGGGAGTGCCCGAACCTGGTGAGCATGACGGATCAGTCCACCGGCGAGGAGCTCGACGTGCTCGTCTTCTGCCCTCAGTTCGCGGACTCTGACGAGTGCGGCTACATCGTGGGCCGCCTCGACGGCCTGCGCTTCGAGGTCATCACGGACTTTACCCCGCTGGACTACGGCCACCAGTTTTACGCCCCGCAGCTCATCAGCTTCGGTCCCGGCGCACTCATGCTCGGCTGGATGGGCCTGCCCGCTCGCGATGACACGCCCACGCTCGCCGCGGAGGGGTGGGTGCACCAGCTCACGCTTCCCCGGGAGCTTTCGCTTATCGACGCCACCGTCCACACCACCCTCCGCCTCCCCCACAACGAAGGCGAGATGGTCGTGTGGCGCAGCGAACTCGGTGCCGAGCCGCGCTCGGTGGAGCTCGTCGACGTGGACGGCTACGTCGGCGCGACCGTCGCCTGGGCGCCCCATCCGGCCGGGCCCACTGGTGCGGTCCGCGGCACGCTGTCCGTCACCGTCGACGGTTTCATGCGCTGGGCGGACTGCGCCGCAGGTGAGCTGGTGTGCACCGCGGACGGGGCGGCGCTTGAAGTCACCGGCGGTGGCGGGGAGGTAGCGTTCTCCTCGGCTGTGTTCGCACCTGACGCGAACGAGTGGGCCGGCTTCCGGGCCGGAGAATCAGCGATGTAGATCAACAGAGGAGGACGAAATGGAGCCGCTGAGCGCGCTGCTGTTGTTTGTGATGGCGATGATGGCGGGGGCGATCAATTCCGCGGTGGGCTCCGGCTCGCTGCTCACGCTTCCGGTGCTCATGGCGCTGGGGTTGCCGCCCGGGGTGGCGGTGCGCACGAATACGACGGGCATGGTGCTCGCGTCGTTCGGCTCGGTGCTGGGGTACCGGAAGGAGATCAAACGGGAACTCCCGTACCTGGGGCCGATGATCGTGGTGACCATTTTGGCGTCCGGTACGGGCTCGTTGCTGTTGTTGTCGTCGCCGTCGAGCACGCTGGACTTTGTCGTGCCGGTGCTCATCGTGGTGGCGCTGCTCATGGTGATTTTCCAGCCGAAGCTCACCGCGTGGCTCGGGCAGAGAGCTGCGGCGGGGGTGCCGGGAGAGCCGGGCGGTGCTGTTGGCCAGGCGTGGAAGCGCCCCCAGCTGATCGCGCCGATGGGGGCCGCCGCGGTCTATGGGGGCTACTTCACCGCCGCGCAGGGGATCTTGTACATGGCCATTATGTCCGTGGCGACGGGGCGTTCGCTCAAGGACGTCAACCCGGTGAAGAACTTCTTGTCCCTGTTTGTCAACATCACCGCGGCGCTGGTCTACCTCGTTGCGTGGGCGTTCTTCGGGGCGGAGATTGTGTGGCTCGGGGTGCTCATCGTCGCCGCGGGCGGCCTGATCGGCGGCGTGGGTGGATCGCAAATAGCAAAGCGCCTTCCAAACTCCGTACTGCGCGGCATCATCGTCGTGGTGGCGTTGGTGGCGCTTGTGCGGCAGTTTGTGTAGGCGCTTGGGAAAAGGGCGCATCCGCGCCCCGGGGGAGAGTAATTAGACCGTCTTGTGGCCGATTGGGAAGCTGCGCAGCGGGGAGACGCCGCGGTTCAGCCAGGCGTAGACGCCGCCCATGATGAGGCCGCCGCCGACGTAGTTGCCCAGCCAGACGAACAGCCAGTTGGACAGGCCGTTGGCCAGGGTGAAGCCCTCGAAGTGCTCCGGGCCGATGCCGTAGCCGGAGAGGGAGAAGATGACGAAGGACGCGATGGAGTGCTCGTAGCCCATCGCTGCGAAGGACGGGATGACCAGCACGATGGCGATGAGCTTCGCGCTAAAGTCCTTTCCGGCCTGGACTGCCATGAGGATGCCGATGTTCACCACGGCGTTCGCGAAGATGCCCTCCAGGAAGAGGTGCGCCGGGTCCTTGGCCAGCTTGCCCGCGGTGGCGCCGTAGAGGAAGTTCTCTGCGGTGACGGTGTCGAACGCGGTCGTCTTGGTGATGAAGTACGCGGTGATCAGGACGCCGAGCAGGTTGAACAGCGTGCACACGACGACGGCGAAGAACGCTTTGAACCCGGGGACGCGACCGGTGATGGTGCCGTAGGTGGCGTACATCATATTGCCGGTGGCCAGCTCGGCACCGAGGACGATGATGATGTAGAGGGCGGTTGCGAAGATCGGGGCGAAGACATACTTACCGAAGCCGGGGAGCTGGGCCTCGACCGAGGTCGCTGCGACAGCGGCGAACGCGGTGATGATAGTGAGGAACATGCCGGCGAGCATGGAACGTACGGCGAACTTGGGGAGTTCGTGGGTGAAAAGGTACGCCTTAAAGCCGATTGATTCGGCCAATGTGCTGTCGAAGTTCATAGGTAACACCATACGTGGTTTAAGCTGCGCAATGCTAATTCTGCGCAGGTGATCCTCGCCACCGTGCCCCCGCTATTGCCCCCCCGTTGCGGGCATGGCCGAGAACCGGGAGGATCGGCGCCGCGACAATGGTACCGGATTTGGATTTCGGGCGCATATCGTGCTTTAATACTGCAGTTGTCTCTCGCTGGTCGGGTTGTAAGCGCGTTTCCGAGCTGAAAATCCGAGACCCTTCGGCACCAGCTTGCGGCTCAAGGGCCGGGGCGGTGTTCGTCGATAAGCGAAGGCATGCAAGTAAGCACATGACCACGTGCGTACAGGACGGAAATCTGACGCACATCGATCCAGGTCAGGAGACCAACTGTGATTCAGCAAGAATCGCGTCTGAAGGTCGCCGACAACACTGGTGCACGCGAACTGCTGTGCATCCGCGTTCTCGGCGGTTCTGTTCGACGCTTCGCCGGTATCGGCGACACGATCGTCGCCTCTGTGAAGGAAGCTACCCCGGGTGGCAACGTCAAGGAGGGTGAGGTTGTCAAGGCCGTCATCGTCCGCGCCACCAAGGAGACCCGTCGTCCGGACGGCTCCTACATCTCCTTCGACGAGAACGCTGCCGTTCTGATCAAGAACGACACCGAGCCGCGCGGTACCCGTATCTTCGGCCCCGTTGCTCGCGAGCTGCGCGACAAGAAGTTCATGAAGATTGTTTCTCTCGCACCGGAGGTGATCTAACTTATGAAGATCAAGAAGGGCGATATGGTCCAGGTCATCTCTGGCAAGGACAAGGGCGCGCAGGGCAAGGTCATCGAGGCCTACCCGAAGCGTGACAAGGTCCTCGTCGAGGGCGTGAACCGTGTGAAGAAGCACGTTGCAAACTCGTACAACGAGCGCGGCGCCGAGTCCGGCGGCATCGTCACCCAGGAAGCACCGATCCACGTGTCCAACGTGATGGTCCTGGATTCCGACGGCAACCCGACTCGCGTCGGCTACCGTTTTGACGAGGACGGCAACAAGGTCCGCGTAGCCAAGTCGAACGGGAAGGACATCTAGCATGAGCGAGAACTACACCCCGCGTCTGAAGACCCGCTACCAGGACGAGATCCGCAACCAGTTGAACGAGAAGTTCAGCTACGACAATGTCATGCAGATCCCGGGCCTGACCAAGATTGTTGTCAACATGGGTGTTGGCGACGCCGCACGAGACTCCAAGGTCATCAACGGCGCACTCGAGGACCTCACCGCGATCACCGGCCAGAAGCCGCAGATCCGTCGCGCGAAGAAGTCCATCGCTAACTTCAAGCTCCGTGAAGGCATGCCGATCGGCGCGAAGGTCACCCTCCGCGGCGACCGCATGTGGGAGTTCCTGGACCGTCTCCTGACGGTCGCGCTTCCGCGTATCCGCGACTTCCGCGGCCTGAACGACAAGCAGTTCGACGGTGCAGGTAACTACACCTTCGGCCTGACCGAGCAGACCATGTTCTACGAGATCGACATTGACAAGATCGATCGCGTCCGCGGCATGGACATCACCGTCGTCACCACCGCGACGAACGACGAAGAGGGTCGCGCCCTGCTGACGCACCTCGGCTTCCCGTTCGCCGACAAGGACGGTAAGATGAAGCGGGCTTAAGCGCTTGCTTGATCGCTTGACGACGATGCCCCCGGCTCCAAGCCGGGGGCATTTTCGCGTCTGCGGCCTACCTAGCTTTTCTGCGAGTCGGGCGGAAACGCGATATCGAGCATTTCAATATCGGTGAATGTTGCCGGGTTATACCACAATATGGATTCGATCCGGCCCTCGTCGTTGTAGAGCGTTACCCAGTGCTCGTAAAGGACAATTCCTGATCGCCCATCGTCGGCCCACGGTATGCCGAGGGCGTCGAGTTTTTCGGTAAACCTCGACGTGGGGATATGGAACGGGATTCCGAGGAAACTTGCGTTGTTTTGCGGGCTGATCTCTATCTCAGTGACCACACCTTCCTTTTCGGTTGCACTGGCGGCAAACTTGTGTCCGCAGACGGTTACGCTCGCCCGGTATCCGTTTCCGAGGAATGTGTTCCAATTCATGCTGTCGATGATGGGCTTCGGCGCAGGATTGCCCATCGCGTGTAATACGTCCGTGAAACTCAACGGGGGGTCGGTAGTGAAGTCGACGAGTGGTTCGTAGTTCGCGCGCTCTTCGGCAGGTTGAACAGGGGGTTTGGAGCGTGTTGCTGCCTCTGCTTCCAAGTTTGCGTCGTAGATGGCCCGCGCCGTGTTGACGTCTCCGACGATGGAGACCACTCCCGGCTCAGCGGCGACAGTGATGGTGGTTGCATCTATGCCTGCGCGCTTGATCATCACGTCGGCCAAGCGCGTGCTTGTCGACGTCGCGCTCCTGCCCCCTACCGTCTCCGCCAATGCCGGGGGAAGGAACTCTTCGAAGACAAACACGTTGCCCATGTCGTCGATCTCAGCGAAGTGGAGCGTTTCCCCGGTGACCCGGCTGCGTGCGGCGGCGAGCAGGCGAATGAAGTGGAGGTGGTCGTCTTTATCGGGCGACAATGCCACCCCTAACTGCTCCCAATACTTCACCGTGTTCGAAGCGAGATTTGCGACGGCATCCAACGCATTTGTGGCGGTGAGATCAGACGGATTTGGGTCTTCGGGCCATGCATCATCTGCCGCCTTGTCGAGCTGTTCATAGCAATCGTCCATGCGCTCCTGGGCTGCTTCGGGAAGCGAGAAATCCTTTGTCGCCTCATCGAACTCGATGCTGTTAATAATGGCGGTGACTTCCGGCCACCTTGCCGTGCAAGGGCGGGCGAAACCGTGGAGCAACACTTTCGCGGTCTGGAGGGCGCCGAGGGCTCTAGTGGTGGCGGAACCGGCCTGTTGAAGCGCTTCGTCGTAAAACATTCCTGCCGTTGGCCTCCTCGGTTTCTTGCCAAGTGCGGCCCACCCTACCACTGGGTGTATGGCACACGGGAGACGTTTTGCGCCCACCGTGCGTATAGCATGAGGACATCGGTGCGGGCCGTGAAAAATTGCGCATAGATAGGCTAACTATATTGCATTTGCCCGGTTCGCCGCGCCCCGGCGAAATCGCGCTGCGGGAAAATTCACGCCTCTCGAAACGCCTACCCGCGCGCGAAAGCGAGGCGCTGCGCAAAGCGCGCGTAGTCCTCGCGGATTTCGCCGAGCGGGGCAACCACGGTTTCCTCGGACACGACCGCGATCTCTCGCCGCAGCGCCGCCTTCGTGCGCCTGCGCACCCCGGAACCGAGCACCCCGCCGAAGACCGCGCTGATCAGGCCGATCACCAGCCCGGTGAGCAGCCCCGCCATGATGAGCAGGGTGGGGACGGGCCAGCCCTCGACATCCGGGACCAGGTCGCTGCCAAGCAGCGGGGTGAGAATCCCGGGGACGAACGCGACTACCAGGTACCACAGCACACCGATGAGCGCGGCAACCAGGGCGAGCCACTGCACGACGGTCAGCAACGACCAGGCATTGGACGGCTGGGCCGGCACGCGGGTGCGTGCGATGGCCCGGTCGAGCGCGTCGGGGACTTGCTCGGCCGCCTGCCCCGCGCGGTCGGTCACTGCCGCTGCCCACTGGTTGGGCAGCCCCGCCGCGATCGCCTCGGCGTAGTCGCGCACGCCCCGGTTGGCCACCGCCTTGGACGCGGCGTCCAGCTCCGGCATAGAAGACCGGTGTACCCCGAGTTCGTCGGACTGGTCACGCACGCCCATGCGCTTGAGCGGGTCGGGCCGGAAGCGGGTGATCCAGGAGGTCAGGAGCCACCCGGTGCGCTCGCGCAGCCGCTTGCGGTACGCGGCGGCGGCCTTGTCGGCGATGCGGTCGGCGCCCGCCGCCTCGGCGAGTGTCGCTTCCATGTCGCGCTTCGCGTGCTTGTCCGGCCGCGTCTTCTTCTCCTGCTTGGCCAGCTGCTTGCCGGAGGCGGCCGGGATCAGGTCCGCGGTGACGGAGTGGATGTCGGCCTCGATGCGGGCTGACTGCGCCGTGTGGGCGCGGGCGACGCGGGTGATGGCGTCGCGTAAGTCGGCGAGGCCAGCGCCGGTCCGGGTGGAGGTGGGGATGACGTGGGCGTTGGAGAGGCCGTCGTCAAGCAAGAGGCCCTTGAAGGAGGCGCTGACGGTGGGGATGTCGCCCTCGGCCAGCAGGTCCGACTTGTTCAGCACCGCGAGGGTCACCGCGGCGTGGTCCGCGTGCGGGCGGATGAATTGCTCGTGGATGACGCTGTCGGCGTACTTTTCGGGGTCGGAGACCCAGACGAGGACGTCGACCTGGCCGGCGAGCCGCTCTGCGATTTCCCGGTTGGAGGCCTCAACGGAGTCGAAATCGGGCAGGTCGAGCAGGATCAGCGGGCCCGCGCCGGGGGCGAACTCGCCGCTGCGGGCGCGGCGGTCTTCCACGCCGAGCCAGTCGAGCAGCTCCTCGGAACCGGCGGGCTCCCACACCGCGGCGAGCGGCGAGGAGGTGGTGGGGCGGCGCGCGGCGGCCTTGCCCAGGTCCTCGCCGACAATGGCGTTGAACAGCGAGGTCTTGCCCGAGCCGGTCGCGCCGAAGAAGCCGACGACGGTGTGTTCGGCGGACAGGGCGCGTCGTTCAGCGCCGGCGCGGGCGACCTTTTCGAGGCGCTCGCGCTGCGCGGGGGAGAGGTAGGGGTGGCCGATCTCCGCGGCCTGCCCGAGCGCGTCGAGCCGCTCGCCGAGCGGTGCCTTCGAGCTAAACAGCGCCATCGGTGCCCCCGTCCTGCGCGTCCGGGCGGGTGAACGAGCCGCGCAGCTGGTCCAGGAGGCCGCGCAGCTTCGAGTCGGCTTCGCCGGAGCTTTGTTGCTTATCGACGCCACCCTCACCGCCCGCAACCGCCGGAAGGTTCGCCGGGGCGGGCAGGGCCTCCGGGAAGCGGACGCTGGCCTGTGCACGGGCCTGGCCTGCCGCCTCGCGCAGCTGGTCCGCGGTGGCGCCACGGTGCAGCGGGGCGGTGACGTCGCGGTAGCGGTTGCGCTCGGCCTCCATGAGTGCCTCGAGGCGCTCGTTGAGGTCGGCCTTCGCCTCGGCGGCCATGCGGCGCACCGTGTCCTCGCCGAAGATGGTTTCCAGCATCTTCTGGCCCACCACTGCGGAGCCGCCGGCGATGGCGACCTCGCCGCCGGTGAGTCCCGCGGTAGAGGCGAACACGACGAGCATCAGCGCGACGGTGAGGACGTTGAGGCCCAGCGACATCGCGCGGGCCCGCTGGCGTTTCTGGCCGGCGGTGTCCTGGATTCGCTCCAGCATGGCCTGCTGCCAGTCGCGGACGAGGCGGGCCGCGTCGTCGGAGACGGTGGCGCTGGCGCGGGCCAGCGAGGGGTCCGCCTGGGCGCGCAGCTCCGGGGCGACCGTGCCGACGTGGGACCAGGAGCGTGCGGCGGCGGTCTCGGCGGCGTCGATAAGCACTGCGTGCAGCCCGGTTTCAATCTCCGTTTCCACCTCGCGCAGCGGGGCGGGTTGGCCCGTGAAGAAGCTGCCCACCTTGTCTACTGCCTGGGAGAACCAGCGCTCGACGCCGCGGAAGACGTCCGAGGTGCCCACGACGTCCTGCCAGCGGTCCATGACCTCGGTGCGCAGGAGCTTGCCGTCGCTGGTCGCCTCGATGACGTGCTGGCTGGCGGCGCGGTACTGCTCTGAAATCGCCGCGTCCAGCTGGTTCGCAAACGCCTCCTGTTGCTCGCGGGCAGCAGTGAGCTTGTCGACGCGCCCGAGCGCCCCCGCCAGCGCACCCGCGACCGTCTTGCCGGCCACCTCGCGGCGCGCCGCGGTGTCGTTGGCCAGGGTGGACAGGTAGTCGCGCAGCGGGGCGACCACCTCGTTGGGCAGGAACTCGTCCGTGCCGGTGATGAAGGGGACGGTGAACACCGTCGCGCCCGACAACCCGGCCTGGTCCATCATGCGGCGTAGGTCCGCGGGGACGGTCTCGGCGGAGGACTCGTCGAGGCGGTTGAGCACCACGACGACCTCGATGCCGCGGCCGGCGGCGTCGTTGAGGAAGTTCCACACCAGCTGGTCCGCGTAGCGTGCGGGTGTGGTGACGAAGATCCACAGGTCCGCGGCCGCCAAGAGCTGGGAGGCCAGGGCCCTGTTGTGGTCGTCGATGGAGTCGAAATCGGGGGCGTCGACAAGCGCGAGGCCCTCGGGGATCCGCTCGGTGCGGACGATGCGCAGCGTGGTGGACTGCTCGTCGCCGGCGCCGTGGGAGCGGGCGAGGCCGGGCAGGACCTCCGGGGAGTTGAACCAGTCCGCGTTGGCGGGGTTGGCCACCAGGATCGGCTGGCGGGTGGTCGGGCGGATCACGCCCGGGTTGGAGACGTGCTCCTGCAGGACCCCGTTGACCAGCGTGGACTTGCCGGATCCGGTAGAGCCGCCGATGACGGCCAGCAGCGGCGCGTCGAGATTGCTCAGGCGGGGCAGGATGTAATCGTCGAACTGGTTGACCACGGCGCGGGCGTCGGCGGCCGCAGCGCTGTCGGTGGGGACGTCGGTGTCGGCGACCGCATCGCGGAGGTCACGGACGGCGCCGAGCAGGGCGGCGGCATCCGTCCCGTCGGTGGGAGCGGGGGAGTGGGGTGTATTCACGCCCACTATCTTGGCACAACCTTGGTAAAACGCCGGGTGCTTGCCCGGGTGCGCTGCTGGTGCTGTTGGGCTACTGAAGGTCGAAGTCGGTGACGCGCGCGACGTCGCGGGGGTCCTGCTTGAAGGCGATGCCGAGGCGGTTGTAGCTGTTCACGCCCACAATTCCCACGATGAGCGCGCGGGTGACTTCCTCTCCAAGGGTGTCCAGCGCGCGGTTCCACAGGTCATTCGGGAGGGAATCGGGGGCGTCATCGAGCTCGGTGATCGTATCGGCGAGCTCGAGGATGAGCGCCTCGGTTTCGCTGAACTCGCTGGCGTGGCGGGTCCACTGCTCGACCTTGAGGATGTAGTCCTCGCTCCAACCGTGCTCGCGGGCATTGCGACGGTGGATGGCCGTGCAGACCGTGCAGCCGTTGATGGCGGTGGCGCGGACGGCGGCGAGGTGCCCGTAATCGGGGTCGAGTTTCTCCCGCATATACTGCATGGGCGGGTAGAACATGTCGATGATCTCTTGGGGGATTTCGCGCGCGGTCATGCTGGGGATCATACCGAAGCGAGGGTGCCGGCGTACAGGTTAAAGTGGCGGTCCCTGACAAAGCCTGCGAGCGCCATGTTGGTCTCGCGCGCCAGCTCCACTGCCAGCGACGACGCGGCGGAAACCGCCACCAGCGCGGGGAATCCCGCCATGGCCGCCTTTTGGACGAGCTCGAACGAGGCACGCGAGCTCATCACCAGCACCATGTCGTCCGCGGGGAGGCGGCCCTCCAGCAGCAGGTGCCCGATGACCTTGTCCGCGGCGTTGTGGCGGCCGATGTCCTCGCGCACGACGATCGGGTTGCCATCAAGGTCGAACGCGCCCGCGGCGTGGATCCCGCCCGTCTTTCTAAACTGCTTCTGCTCCGCGCGCAACGCGTCAGGCAGCTTCACCACGAGCTCCGGGTCCAGCTCGATCGGGGTGATGGGCATGCGGACTTTGTGCAGCAGCTCGCTAATGGACTGCGTGCCGCAGACACCGCACGCGCTGGTAGTGGGGGTGAGACGGATGAACTCCGGCGTGACCGGCTTTGCCGTCTCGGCGAGCTCCAAGTCGAGCAGGTTATAGGTGTTCTCACCGCCGGATCCGACGGCGCCTGCACAGTAGCGGGCCGTGCGCACATCCTGCGGCGCGGTAATCAGGCCTTCCGCGTAGCACCAGCCGTGCGCGAGCTCCACGTCGTGGCCCGGGGTGCGCATCGTGGTGGTGAGCGTCTCCCCGCCGGCGCGGATCTCCAACGGCTCCTCGGTGGTGACGGTATCCGCGCGGGTGTTCGTGAACACCCGCCCCGCCTGCTCGCCGTCGCCGAGGGTGACCTTGGTGACGGCGAAGCGCTGGTTAATCCTGCTCATCGCTCGCGCCACTCCCGTCGTTTTCGTGCTTGTCGCTGTTGTCGTAGCGCTCGAGCAGCTGCGTGGTCGCCTCAATGAGTTTGCGGGTCGCCGACTCCGTCGCGTCCGGCGTGGCGTCAGGGCCCAGCTGTTGCCCCGCCGCGAGCCCGACAAGAAATGCCGTGGTGGGCGCCGCCGGGCGCGACGGCCCGTTGTGGGCCACAGCGGCGGTGAGGTCCAGTACGTCGCCCACCAGCGAGCGCGCCGCCTCGGGCGCGACGCCGAGTTTTTTCGCCACGGCGGCGAGCCATTCGTGGGTGGTGTGCAGTGCATCGTCCTTCGCCATGAGTTCTCCTTTCGGTGTTGAGCCAGGATAACGCGTTGCGTCAAATGTGGAGCGCGGTCCGGCCATCCGCAGTTTCCCATCGGGGTAGCAGAATTAATCGCAGTGTAGTAAACATAACCGTACCTCACAAAATAAACGAAAGGCAATGGCAATGCAAGACAGCACCAAGGTGAAAGAGCGTGTGCAAAAGCTACTCAACCAGGCTAAAGATCGCGAGGGGACGCCCGAAGGCGACTCGTTTTACGCGAAGGCCTTTGACCTGATGGCCGCGTACGGATTCTCCGAGCGCGACCTGTCGCGACCGGAAGTGGGGAAGGCGGCGACCTATCGAATCTTTAAGATCGCCGGAACATACACCGATATGCAGGCAAAACTCCTGCTCTGTATCGCGCAGGCGCTGCACTGCGTCGGCTTCTATCAGCGCGTGTACAACTCCACGCGCGTCAACCAGGTCACGGTGTTCGGGTTGGAGAGCCACCTCGAGCGCGTGCGTCTGCTGTACTCCATACTCCGCGTAGTCATGCTGGACGGCGCTGGCCAGCTCAGGGCCACAAGTCTTGCGGAATCCATCGTGGTCAAACGCCGCTCGTACATGACGGGATACGCCATCCGTATCGGCCAACGCCTCGCCGAGGCAGAGCATCGCGTCACCGAGTCATCGAGCGAGTACGCACTGGTGCTTATCGACGATGCCGAGCAGGCCCGCAACGCCCAGGCGGAATTCGCCGCCGCACACGGCCTGTACATCCACGCCGACTCATCGAACCGGTCCTTTGACCCCGCTGCGTACATCCAGGGGCAGCAAGCGGGCGATGCCTCCGACATTGGGCAGACGCGCGTCGCTGCGCGGCCCGCGTTGCCGTTTTGAGGTGAAGGCTGGGTGGCGGGCGAGTGGGCGTCGAAAAGCGATTTGCCCTGGAAGGGACGCAAGGTATAGGGTTATCGGTCGGACTTGTGCGAGGAGCGCAAGCCGAAAGACCAACTGTACATCCAACTTTGTTGCAGGCCCCCCGCCAGAATGCGGACCGCGTGCAAGGGAGGCGGCGAGCGCCCCACGTTACTGAGCGTGGGGAGCGTGAAGTAGCCCCCGACAGACCACACGGCAAACGCGACCTTTCAGGGTCAGGTGGGCTAGGGAACCGCAACGAGAAAGGAACCGGTCACTCACTATGACCATGACTGATCCGATTGCGGACATGCTGTCCCGCGTGCGCAACGCAAACAATGCGCAGCACGACAGCGTGTCCATGCCGTCCTCGAAGCTCAAGGCGAACATCGCCGAGATTCTGAAGCAGGAAGGCTACATCGCTGACTACAAGGTTGAGGACACCAAGGTGGGCAAGGAACTCACCCTTGACCTCAAGTACGGCCCGACCCGCGAGGCTTCCATCGCTGGTCTGCGCCGCGTTTCCAAGCCGGGTCTGCGCGTGTACGCAAAGTCCACCGACCTGCCGCAGGTCCTCGGAGGCCTGGGCGTGGCTATCATCTCCACGTCCTACGGTCTCCTGACCGACCGTCAGGCCCAAGAGAAGGGTGTAGGCGGGGAAGTCCTCGCTTACGTCTGGTAAAGGGAGGTTGAAAAGACTATGTCGCGTGTAGGTAACGCACCCATCGCAATCCCGAACAACGTTGAAACCAAGATCGACGGCCAGACCGTCGAGGTCAAGGGCCCGAAGGGCACCATGACCGTCGAGGTTCCGGCCCCGATCACCGTTGCGGTTGAGGAGAACCAGATTGTGGTGTCCCGCCCGGACGACCACCGCAAGAACCGCTCGCTGCACGGCCTGTCGCGTTCGCTGATCAACAACCTTGTGATCGGCGTGACCGAGGGCTACAAGATCAACATGGAGATCTTCGGCGTCGGCTACCGCGTGCAGCAGAAGGGTAAGGACCTCGAGTTCTCCCTCGGCTACTCGCACCCGATCCTGATTGAGGCGCCCGAAGGCATCACCTTTGCTGTCGACGGCAACACCAAGCTCTCGATCGAAGGTACCGACAAGCAGCAGGTTGGCCAGATTGCGGCGAACATCCGCCGTCTGCGTAAGGATGACCCGTACAAGGGTAAGGGCATCCGCTACGCGGGCGAGCAGGTACGTCGCAAGGTCGGAAAGACGGGTAAGTAATCATGAGCAATACTGCAGAGAACACCAAGCGCACCCCGATTGGCAAGGACATCTCGTCCCGCCGTCGCGAGGCTCGCGCACGTCGCCACAACCGCATCCGCAAGACCCTGCGTGGCACCCCGGAGACCCCGCGTCTCGTCGTGCACCGCTCGTCCCGCCACATCCACGTGCAGGTCATCGACGATCTGGCTGGCCACACCCTCGTGGCCGCTTCCTCCATGGAGCCGGACGTCCGCAACCTGGACGGGGACAAGAAGGACAAGGCAGCCAAGGTCGGCGCACTCGTTGCAGAGCGCGCCAAGGCAGCTGGCATCGAAGCGATCGTCTTCGACCGCGGCGGCTACAAGTACCACGGCCGCGTCGCAGCTCTTGCTGAAGCAGCTCGTGAAGGTGGTCTGAAGTTCTAATGATCACCGCAACCATCACCATCAACGGAAGGATCGCGTAATGGCCGAACGTGAACGGCGTGACGGCGGACGCTCCGCCGACAACCAGAACAACAAAGGCAACAAGAACGAGCGCGGTGGCCGCGGCCGCCGCGACGACCGCCGCAACCAGAACGACGAGCGCGACAAGTACATCGAGCGCGTGATCACCATTAACCGCGTCGCAAAGACCGTTAAGGGTGGCCGCAACATGTCCTTCACCGCACTCGTTGTGGTCGGCGACGGCCAGGGCATGGTCGGCGTCGGCTACGGCAAGGCGAAGGAAGTTCCCGCCGCAATCCAGAAGGGCGCCGAGGAAGCTCGCAAGAACTTCTTCCGCGTCCCGATGATCGGCGGCACCATCCCGCACCCGGTCCAGGGTGAGGAAGCCGCGGGCGTCGTGATGCTTCGCCCGGCTGCTCCCGGTACCGGTGTCATCGCCGGCGGCGCTGTCCGTCCGGTGCTCGAGTGCGCAGGCGTCCAGGACATCCTGGCCAAGTCCCTCGGTTCCGACAACGCCCTGAACGTCGTTCAGGCAACCGTTGCCGGCCTGAAGGAACTGGTGCGCCCCGAAGAGGTCGCCGCGAAGCGTGGCAAGGACGTCGAGGACGTTGCCCCGGCCCGTATGCTGCGCGCACGCGCAGGACAGGAGGCGTAAGCACAATGGCACTGAAGATTACACTGCACCACGGTAAGGTCGGCGAGAAGCCGCAGACCATCCAGAACCTTGAGGCTCTGGGTCTGCGCAAGATCGGCCAGTCCGTGATCAAGAAGGACAACGCCGCTACCCGCGGCCAGGTGCTCAAGGTCCGTCACCTTGTCACCGTTGAAGAAGTTGCAGGGGAGTAGATAGCACATGGCTGACATCATCAAGCTTCATGATCTGCGCCCGGCAAAGGGTGCAAACAAGGCGAAGCGCCGCGTTGGCCGCGGTGAAGCTGGCAAGGGCGGCAAGACCGCCGGCCGCGGTACCAAGGGCACCAAGGCTCGCTACCAGGTTTCCGCAGCGTTTGAGGGTGGCCAGATGCCGCTGCACATGCGTCTGCCGAAGCTCAAGGGCTTTAAGAATCCGAACCGCGTTGAGTTCCAGGTTGTGAACGTCAACGATCTGGCCAAGGCCTTCCCGAACGGCGGTGCCGTGTCCATCGAGGACATCGTCGCAGCCGGCCTGGTTCGCAAGAACCAGCCCGTGAAGGTTCTGGGCAACGGCGACATCGACGTCAAGCTCGACGTCACCGCCAACAAGTTCTCCAAGTCCGCAGCGGAGAAGATCCAGGCTGCAGGCGGCACCACCACCGAGGCGTAAAGCCTTTGCGGCGGTAGTCCGGAGGACTGCTTGCAAGCGGCCCGCCACCCCTCACTGCAGGGGTGGCGGGCCGCTTTTTGCGTGCCGTTGTGGCTGGGAGTGCAAGCTGGGGGATCGGGGTTGCGGGGCAGGTCAGTGGGTGACGAGAATGCGTAAAATTTCCCGGCGCCGTCGGCATATCCCCAGGTGGTGCGGAGCTGACGCGGATGCGAGCGGGAAATATTGCACTCCCGCCGCCGCGGCACGGCAGGAAAAAGCCGCCGGGCCCGTGTGCAGGCTCGGCGGCTGGAGCTCAAACCAGGTACGTGAAACCCGGTCCTGGAAGTTATGCCCTCGCGCGGTGCGCGAGACGGTTACCAATGGACTGGATCGCCTGGACCACGATGATCAGGATGATCACGGTGGTGAGCATGGCGACGGAGTCGAACTGCTGGTAGCCGTACGAGATGGCGAGGTCGCCAACGCCACCGCCGCCGATGGTGCCGGCCATGGCGGTCGCGGAGATGAGACCGACGGTCGCCGTCGTCACCGCGAGGATGATCGAGGACTTTGCCTCCGGCAGCAGGAAGTGCCGGATGGTTTGGCCCATCGTCGCGCCCATGGAGTCGGCGGCCTCGGTGATGCCGGGGTTGACCTCCAGGAGCGACTGCTCGATGAGTCGCGCGATGAATGGCGCGATGTACAGGGTCAACGGCACGAGCGCCGCCGTGGTGCCGATCGCGGTGCCGGCAATCACGCGGGTGAAAGGTGAGATCGCCACCAGCAGGATGATGAACGGCAGCGAGCGAACCACGTTGACCAGGACGTTGAGGACGCCGTAGGCAATCGGGTTCGGTTTCAGCCCGCCCGGGCGCGTGATCACCAGGGCGAGCGCCAGTGGGATGCCGATGAGGGCGCCGACGAAGAGCGCGATGCCGACCATGTAGACGGTCTCGCCAAACGAGTCGATGTACATGGATGGGGTCACGCGCGACCCTGTCGTGTCGCGCCACCAGGAGTTCAGCTGATCCATGGTTATGCGTCCTTTCCGCTACGAATGCGATTGACGGAAACTCCCTCGAGCCTCTCCAGCCACGCCACGGCGTCGGCTGCGTCCTGCGAGGCGCCGCGAAGACCGAGCACGGTCGCGCCGACGGTCGTGCCGGCGAGGTCGGCGTCCGAGGAGGACAGCAGCTGCGCGTCCATGCCGAAGCAGTTGATCAGCTCGGTGAACACGCCGGAGGCGGCGCGCCCGGAGTGAATGAGCTGGACCACTTGGTCGAAGGCGCCGGCGTCGATAGTGGCCCGAACGCTCTCGGGGATCTCCCGGGGGATCACGGTCTCGACAAAGCGCTGCGTCAATGCCGCCTGCGGGTCGGCGAAGACCTCCGCGACGGGGCCGGACTCGACCAGCTTGCCGGAATACAGGACCGCGACGGAGTCCGCGAGCCGCGCAACCACATCCATCTGGTGCGTGATGAGCAGGATGGTCACGCCGAGCTCGGCGTTGATGGCGCGCAGGAGGTCGAGGATCTGGGTGGTGGTCAGGGGGTCGAGGGCGGACGTGGGTTCGTCGCAAAGCAAAATGCTCGGGTTAGTCACCAGCGCACGGGCGATGCCGACGCGCTGGCGCTGCCCGCCCGACAGCTGCCGCGGCTTGTGGTCGGCGCGATCGGTCAAGCCGACGAGCTCGAGGACCTCGTTGACGCGGCGGGTGATCTCCGCCTTCGGCGTCTTGGACAGCAGCAGGGGAGTGGCCACGTTCTGCGCGACGGTCTTGGTTTCCAGCAGGTTGTAGTTCTGGAAGACCATCGAGACCTCGCGGCGCAGCTCGCGCAGCTCCTTCGGGCTCAGCTTGGACGGCTGGCGGCCCAGCACCGTGACGGTGCCGGAGCTGGGTGACTCAAGGCCGTTGACCGTGCGGATCAGCGTGGACTTGCCCGCACCAGACGTGCCGACGACACCGTAGATGCCGCCCGTGGGGACAGCGAACGTGATGTCGTCGAGCGCGGCGAACGTGCCTCCGGAGGTATCGAAGACCTTGGAGACGTGGTCGAAGGCGACGGCGGGGCCGGTCACTGCAGCGACTCCGGGAGGAACCAGTAGTTGTTCTCGTTGTGCTCGTTCAAGTAGTCCTTGAACTCGTCGGAACGGTAGGCGTCAGCCACGGCCTTCGCCCACGGCTTGTCGGCCTTGTCCTCGGTGGTCACGGCCACGAGGATCAGTTCCGGACGCAGGTTCTCCTGGAAGAGCTGCAGGTTTGGGTCCAGGCCCGCGGAGTAGGACATGGAGCCCGGGATCACGGCCCAGTCCAGGTCGGGCAGGGAGCGCGACAGGTTTGCGGAGTCCATCGGCTGGATGTCCAGGTTGTGCGGGTTCTCAGCGATGTCGGCCTCGGAGACGAGCGTCTCGTCGGCGTCGTCGCGGAGGGTGATCCAGCCGGCGTCGACAAGCACGTGCAGGGCGCGCGACTTGTTCGAGCCGTCCATCGGGACGCCCACGGACTGGCCATCGGCGACCTCGTCGATGCTCTGGTGCCGCTCCGAGTACACGCCGGCGGGGACGGTCGGGACCTCGGTGATGGAGGTGAGGTCCGCGCCCTTCTCGTTGTTAAACACGTTCATCCAGCCGGTGTGCTGGTCCACGTTGAGGTCCGCGGAGCCCTCAGCCAGCGCCGTGTCGGCCTGGGTGAGGTCGGTGAACGACTGGTAGTCCACGTTGTAGCCCTCCTTCTCCAGGATCGGGCCAACGGCGTCCTCGAACAGCTCCGAGTACGGGCCGGGCGAGGTGGCCACGCGGATGGTCTCCAGGTCGCCCTCGGCGGTGGCGTTGTCGCTCGACTCGCCCGAGCAAGCGGTCAGCCCCAGCGTGAGTGCGGCGGCTGTGGTCAGTGCTGCAAACTTCTTCAGCATGACAGTCCTTTCGATCAGGATTAATCTCGACAAATCAGTACCTTAAACCTATCGGTCCAGAAATTCAAGACAGAGTTGTCTATCGGCGCGGCTCGATGCCTATCGACGCCACGCCTCGGCCCCGCAGCCGAATGGGGCGAGCTGTGCCTGGGCTGGAAAGGTGCCAGAAAGGTGCGAATCACCTTGTGGCGACATTGGAGCAACCCGCTAAGCCTCATGCGAGTCGAGTGTTCGCAAGATGGGCTGCTAGGGTAGTGGGGTCAAATATGTACGGGTGAGCTTTAGCATGCCTTTTGGCAGGTAGGGCGGCTCGTAGTTCATACTGTTCGCAATCTCCTGCTTATTTTTGCAGTGGGAGCCAGGAGGCTTTGTGTCCGCTATTCTTCAGGCGTTTAAGGATCAGGATCTACGCCGCAAGATCCTGATCACGCTCGCCCTTATGATCCTGTACCGCGTCGGTGCCCAGATCCCCACGCCAGGCGTGGATTACGGCCTGATTCACTCTCGCCTGGAGGAGATCTCCCAGGGCGACCAGGCGACGATGTTCTCCATCATCGGGCTCTTCTCCGGCGGCGCGCTCCTGCAGCTGTCCATCTTTGCCATCGGCATCATGCCGTACATTACGGCGTCCATCATCGTGCAGCTGCTCACCGTGGTGATCCCCAAGTTTGAGGAGCTGAAGAAGGAGGGGCAGTCCGGTCAGGCAAAGATGACGCAGTACACGCGCTACCTCACCGTGGCGCTGGCGCTCCTCCAGTCCGCCGGCATCGTCGCGCTGGCCGACCGCGAGCAGCTGCTCGGCCAGGGCATGCCCGTGCTGGTTGAGGACCGCAATGTGTGGACCCTCATCATGATGATCATTGTCATGACGTCTGGCGCCATCATCATCATGTGGCTCGGCGAGATCATCACGGAGAAGGGTGTGGGCAACGGCATGTCCCTGCTCATCTTCGCCGGCATTGCCACCAAGCTCCCGTCCGAGGGCGCGATCATCTTCCAGAACTCCGGTGGTGTCGCGCTCGCGGTGGTTATCGCGGCCATCATCGTCCTCGTCGTGGGCATCATCTTCATCGAGCAGGGCCAGCGCCGTATCCCGGTGCAGTACGCCAAGCGCGTGGTGGGCCGCCGTCAGTACGGCCGCACCGCGACCTACCTGCCGCTGAAGGTAAACCAGGCCGGCGTGATCCCGGTCATCTTCGCCTCCTCGCTGATGTACGTGCCGGTGCTGATTACCCAGATCGTGAACATGAACAAGCCGACCCCGCCGGACAACTGGTGGATGAACCACGTCATGGCGTGGCTGCAGAACCCGGGCTCCTGGCAGTACATCGTGGCTTACTTCATCATGATCATCTTTTTCGCGTACTTCTACGTCTCGGTGCAGTATGACCCGGTCGACCAGGCTGAGAACATGAAGAAGTACGGTGGATTCATTCCGGATATTCGTCCGGGCCGCCCGACCGCGGAGTACCTCGGTTATGTGATGAACCGTCTGCTGGTGGTCGGCTCGCTGTACCTCGCTGTGATTGCGATCCTGCCGAACCTGGCGCTCGACGCCGGCCTGGCTGGCTCCGGCCGCATGGGTATGAGCGCGTTCGGCGGCACGGCTATCCTGATTATGGTGTCCGTGGCCCTGACCACGGTCAAGCAAATTGAATCCCAACTCCTGCAATCCAACTACGAAGGACTTCTGCGATAATGCGTCTCGTACTTCTTGGCCCTCCCGGTGCCGGCAAGGGCACCCAGGCGGCGATCCTCTCCGAAAAGCTGGGGATCCCGCACATTTCCACCGGTGACCTGTTCCGCGCCAACATCGGCGAGGGCACCCCGCTCGGCGTTGAGGCGAAGAGCTACATCGACGCCGGCAAGCTCGTGCCTACCGACGTCACCGCGCGCATGGTCGAGTCCCGCCTCCAAGAGGACGACGCCAAGAATGGCTTCCTCTTGGACGGCTTCCCGCGCACCGTCGAGCAGGCGGAGATCCTCACCGAGCTGCTGGAGAAGGCCGACACGAAGCTGGACGGCGTGCTCAACTTCGTCGTCGACGAGGATGTTGTCGTCGAGCGCATGCTCGCCCGCGGCCGCGCCGACGATAACGAGGAGACGATCCGCACCCGTCTCTCCGTCTACCGTGACGAGACTGCGCCGCTGATCGACCACTACGGCGACCAGATCATTTCTATCGACGCCGTCGGCGACGTTGATGAGATCAACGCCCGCGCGATGGAGCAGCTGCAAAACCTGAAGTAGGGGGGACAACGAAGAGGGCCGGTGTGCGTGGCGCACCGGCCCTCTTTCTGTGCACAGCACCTACTGCCCCAAGAACTCGAAGAAAGGCCCGACCGATGGGTTTTAGAAGACGCAAGATTCCCGCCAAGGCACCAGCGGAACTCGACGCCATGGAGGCCGCCGGCCGGATCGTCGGCGAAGCGCTGACGGAGGTCCGCGCCGCCGCCCGCCCGGGAATGAGCACCCTCGACCTGGACCGGATCGCAGAGTCCGTGATCCGCGACCACGGCGCGACACCCACGTTCCTGGGCTACCAGGGGTTCCCGGGCTCCATCTGCGCCTCGGTGAACGCCGTGGTGGTGCACGGCATCCCGAGCGAGAACGTCGTGCTTGCAGAGGGCGACCTGGTATCCATCGACTGCGGCGCGACGCTCAACGGGTGGGTAGGGGACTCCGCGCTGAGCTTTGGCATCGGTGAGCTGGCGCCAGAGGTGGACGCGCTAAACAAGGCCACCGAGTGGGTCCTGGAGCAGGGCATGAAGGCGATGCGTCCGGGCAATCGCCTCACCGACGTATCGTCCGCGCTCGAGCAGGCGACCTGCACGGCCGAGGATCGCTTCGGAGTGGTGGTGGGCATCCTCGACGGATACGGAGGTCACGGCATCGGCCGCACCATGCACGAGGAACCTTTCCTGGCCAATGAGGGGCGCCCCCACCACGGGCCGGTCATCCAGGAGGGATCCGTCCTGGCGATCGAGCCGATGCTCATTCTCGGCGGTGAATATGACTCCTATGTGCTTGGCGATGGCTGGACGGTCGTCAGCGCCGACGGGTCACCTGCGGCGCACTGGGAGCACACCGTCGCCGCGACCTCCAACGGGCCGCGGGTGCTTACCCCGCGCAAATAACACACCGCTTATGCGTGCCTGACTATCAAAACTTGGCGGAAGTAGTTAAACTGCTGTCTATGTCTTACCAACCCCGCCACGCAAAGCCGTCGGCAACCAAGCGCCGTGCGGCTGCAGTTGCAGCCGCTGCAGGCGTCATTGCTTCCCTGGCCGCCAACCCGATCGCAGCCAACGCGGCCCCGGCCGCACCGGCTCCGCAGCCCGCGCCGAATGCGGGTTCCTCCGTCGCCTCGCTGTCTTCCGAGGCCGGCCTGGACGGCTTCCTGAAGAGCGCGAACATCCAGCTGCAGAACCTGGGCACAAGCGCCGACCAGGCCGTGCGGGACGCAGCTTGGAACCTTCGCACCACCCTGCGCACCCAGGCAGACAGCCTGGCCGCGCTGAACCCGGACCTGCCCGCGCAGGCAAAGGAGTCCATCGACCAGATGGTTGAGGCGCTGTTCCCGGGCCTGATCGAGGAGCGCACCCCGAAACCGAAGCCGGCCCCCGCGCCCGCACCGGCACCGGCACCGGCACCCGCCGCGGCTGAGCAGCCCGCACCGGCACCGGCCCCGGCCTTTGACTACGGCTCCTGCCCGAAGGACGCGAAGGCGTGCGTGGACGTTGATGGCCGCCGCTCCTGGCTGCAGAACAACGGCGAGATGTACTACACGGCCGACCTGGTCGGGCCCGGCCGCCCGGGTCAGGAGACCCCGCGCGGTACGTTCTACGTCAACCGCAAGGTGAAGGACGAGATCTCGTACGAGTTCAACAACGCGCCGATGCCGTACGCCACCTACTTCACCAACAACGGCATCGCCTTCCACCAGGGTGATCCGTCGATCCTTTCCGCTGGCTGCGTCCGCATGTACCGCGCTGACGCGCAGCGCTACTTCAACGATCTGCAGATCGGCGACAAGGTTTACGTCTACTAGAACAACGTAGCGTCGATAAGCGTCAAGCCCCGCTCTCCACACAGTGGAAGCGGGGTTTGTGTTTGTGCAGGTAGTTGGCTAACATAGTCGTTTGGTGTGCAGGCGTTCCGTCTGCGCGCTCTGTAGCACACGTGAAATACGACTAGTACCTGCGGAAACGCGGGGCTGTAGGAAGTGGATTGAATGGCAAAAGAAGGCGCAATTGAGGTCGAGGGCCGCGTAGTCGAGCCCTTGAAGAACGCAACGTTCCGTGTCGAGCTCGACAACGGGCACCAAGTCCTTGCCCACATCAGTGGCAAGATGCGCCAGCACTACATCCGCATCCTTCCTGAGGACCGCGTCGTCGTGGAGCTTTCCCCGTACGACCTGGACAAGGGTCGTATCACCTACCGCTACAAGTAACTACGTAAGCCTCCTTGCCCAGACGCGCGGGTTTGCCCGCGGCGTCGACTACCTCCGGCCACGGTGGCTGGAGCCGCGCGAGTCTCAACCCATCCTCCGGCTCGGTCCGGACAAAGCGTTGTTTGGCGTGGGCGGGTAGGGAGAAAACCACCGTAACAACCCGAAAGGAACGTAGCCACATGGCACGTCTCGCTGGTGTTGATCTCCCGCGCAACAAGCGCATGGAGATCGCGCTCACCTACATTTACGGCATCGGGGCTACCCGTGCCAAGGAACTGCTCGAGAAGACCGGCATTTCTCCTGACCTGCGCACGGACAACCTGAGCGACGATCAGCTCGCAGCCCTGCGCGACGCAATCGAGTCCTCCTACACCGTCGAGGGCGACCTGCGTCGTGAGGTGCAGGCTGACATCCGCCGCAAGATTGAAATCGGCTCCTACCAGGGTCTGCGCCACCGTCGTGGCCTGCCCGTCCGCGGCCAGCGCACCAAGACCAACGCGCGTACCCGCAAGGGCCCGAAGAAGACTATCGCAGGAAAGAAGAAGTAACATATGCCTCCGAAGACTCGTTCCGGCGCGCGCCGCGGTCGTCGCGTCGTAAAGAAGAATGTGGCCGCTGGCCACGCGTACATCAAGTCCACCTTCAACAACACCATCGTGTCCATCACGGACCCGAACGGTGCTGTCATCTCCTGGGCCTCCTCCGGCCACGTCGGGTTCAAGGGCTCCCGTAAGTCCACCCCGTTCGCCGCGCAGATGGCTGCTGAGAACGCCGCCCGCAAGGCGATGGATCACGGCATGAAGAAGGTTGACGTCTTTGTCAAGGGTCCCGGCTCCGGCCGCGAGACCGCTATCCGTTCGCTCCAGGCCGCCGGCCTGGAGGTGTCCTCGATCTCGGACGTGACGCCGCAGCCGTTCAACGGCTGCCGTCCGCCGAAGCGTCGTCGCGTTTAAGGCAGAAAGGAAAAGAGGTAAAACACCATGGCTCGTTATACCGGCCCTGCTACCCGTAAGTCCCGTCGCCTCCGCGTCGACCTCGTCGGCGGTGACATGTCCTTCGAGCGTCGCCCGTACCCCCCGGGGCAGGCTGGCCGCGCTCGCATCAAGGAATCTGAGTACCTGCTCCAGCTGCAGGAGAAGCAGAAGGCTCGCTTCACCTACGGCGTGATGGAGAAGCAGTTCCGTCGCTACTACGAGGAGGCCAACCGCCTCCCGGGTAAGACCGGCGATAACCTGCTGATCCTCCTGGAGTCCCGTCTGGACAACGTCGTCTACCGCGCAGGTCTGGCTCGCACCCGCCGCCAGGCCCGTCAGCTGGTTTCCCACGGTCACTTCACCGTGAACGGCAAGCGCGTCGACGTCCCGTCCTACAAGGTCACCCAGTACGACATCATCGATGTCCGCGACAAGTCCCGCAACATGCTCTGGTTCGAGGACGCGCAGGATAACCTGCTCGACTCCGTCGTTCCGGCTTGGCTGCAGGTCGTTCCGGACACCCTGCGCATCCTCGTGCACCAGCTGCCCGAGCGCGCTCAGATTGAGGTGCCCCTGCAGGAGCAGCTCATCGTCGAGCTTTACTCGAAGTAACCCAGGTTGCTTCGCCCCGCGCTCGTTGCTTATCGACGCTTCCGTGCGCGGAATCTTCCAAACACATCCGTTCCTACCGGCTTCAAATAGCGGGAGCCGATAAAGGAGAAGTTCATGCTCATCTCTCACCGTCCGCAGTTGACCGAGGAGTACATCGACACCAACCGCTCGAAGTTCGTCATCGAGCCGCTCGAGCCTGGTTTCGGCTACACCCTCGGTAACTCCCTGCGCCGCACGCTGCTGTCGTCCATTCCGGGCGCGGCCGTGACCTCCATCAAGATCGATGGTGTGCTCCACGAGTTCACCACCATCGCTGGTGTGAAGGAGAACGTTTCCGAGATCATCCTCAACATCAAGGACCTGGTGCTGTCCTCCGACTCCGACGAGCCGGTTGTTATGTACCTGTCCGTCGAGGGCCCGGGCAACGTCACCGCGGGCGACATCGAGCCGCCGGCTGGCGTGGAGATCCACAACCCGGATCTGCACATCGCATCGCTGAGCGAGCAGGCTCGTCTGGAGATGGAGCTTGTTGTCGAGCGCGGCCGCGGCTACGTCCCGGCCATGCCCAACGCGGGCGGGGAGCCCGGCCGTATTCCGGTCGACCAGATCTACTCCCCGGTCACCCGCGTCGCCTACAAGGTTGAGGCGACCCGTGTTGAGCAGCGCACCGACTTTGACAAGCTGATCATCGACGTGGAGACCAAGAACTCCATGGCAGCGCGCGACGCCCTGGCTTCCGCAGGCTCCACCCTGGTGGAACTGTTCGGCCTGGCCCGCGAGCTGAACACGGCGTCCGAGGGCATTGAGATCGGCCCCTCCCCGCAGGAGACCGAGTTCATCGCCGCGTACAACACGCCGATCGAGGACCTGAACTTCACCGTGCGTTCCTACAACTGCCTGAAGCGCCAGGAGATCCACACCGTCGGTCAGCTCGCAGAGTGCACCGAGTCCGAGCTGCTGGACATCCGGAACTTCGGCCAGAAGTCCATCAACGAGGTCAAGATCAAGCTCGCTTCGCAGGGCCTGACCTTGAAGGATGCTCCGGAAGATTTCGACCCGACGCAGATCGAGGGCTACGATGCCGAGACCGGCGACTTCGTCGATCCCAGCGGGGATGAGACCGAGTAACACTCGCGTAAAGCCGAGTAACACGTAAGAGCACGCGCTCAACTAACGCACACGAGGAGTACGAAAATGCCTACCCCTAAGAAGGGTGCCCGTCTCGGAGGGTCCGCCAGCCACCAGAAGCACATTCTGTCCAACCTGGCTATCTCCCTCTTCCAGCACGGCGCAATCAAGACCACCGACGCGAAGGCACGCATGCTGCGTCCCTACGCCGAGAAGCTGATCACCAAGGCAAAGAAGGGCACCGTGGCCGACCGCCGCGCTGTCGCCGCTGAACTGCCGAACAAGGAGATCGTTGCTTACCTGTTCAACCAGCTCGCGCCCCTGTTTGAGGGCCGCGAGGGCGGCTACACCCGCTCCATCAAGCTGGAGAACCGCGCGGGCGACAACGCCCCGATGACGCAGATCTCGCTCGTCCTCGAGCAGACCGCGTCCACGGAGGCCGAGCGCACCGCACGCGCTGCCGCTTCCAAGCAGGCAGACGCCGAGGCAGCCGAGTCCGCTGAGGCTCCGGCAGCCGAGGAGGCTGAGTCCGAGGAGAAGTAGGACTAGCCACGGCTAGCTCCCGCGTCTCCGGGCTCGCGGCGGCCCCTCCCGATTCGTTCGGGAGGGGCCGTTTTGCGCGTTCCGGGGGGGTTCGGGCCGGTGTGTTTGGGTAGATACCGATAGTAAGAACCCGATAAGGCCGTTTTGGGGCGTCTCTTCGGGGTCTTAGTATCGGTATCTGCAGTGATTGGGCCGGTGATGGGCCGGCGCGGGCCCGAAACAGCGCCAGCACGGCCCATGCCAGCGCCAGCACGGCCACGCCAGCGCTGTTTGCTAGCCTTATGCGAATGAAAGACGCAGCGCAGCACGACCCGGACCTGATGCGGGTGCGGCTGGACATCGCGTACGACGGCACAGAGTTTCACGGTTGGGCTCGGCAAACGTCGGGCGTGCGCACCGTGCAGGCCACCATTGAGGACGCGTTGTCGCTGGTCCTGCGCACGCCGATCACGCTCACCGTCGCTGGCCGCACCGACGCCGGCGTCCACGCCACCGGCCAGGTCGCGCACGCCGACATCCCGCGTGCCTCGCTTGAGCAGCGCTCGCTCGGCGGCGACCCGACGCGCCTGGTACGACGCCTGGCCAAGCTCCTTCCGGAGGACGTGCGCGTTTTCGGGGTCCGCGAGGTCAACCCGCTTTTCGACGCCCGCTTCGCCGCCCTTTCACGCTCCTACACCTACAAGGTGACCACCAACCCGGCGGGTGCGGTGCCGACCCGGCGCGCCGACACCGCCGTGTGGCCGAAGCCGGTGGACCTCGCGCGCGTGCAGGAGGCGGCGTCGCAGCTGGTGGGGCTGCACGACTACGCGGCGTTTTGCAAGCCGAAGGAGCACGCGACGACGATTCGGCAGGTGCAGGAGTTTGGGTGGGCGGAGGCGTCGGCAAGCGCGCTCGAGGCGCGCATCACCGCGGACGCCTTTTGCTGGAACATGGTGCGCGCACTGGTGGCGGCGTGCTTGACGGTGGGGGAAGGGCGTCGTGAAGCGGAGTGGGTGACGGGGCTGCTCGGGGAGCGCGCGCGGAACCCGGAGGTGCCGCTGGCGCCGGCGCGCGGGCTGACGCTGACGCGGGTGGACTATCCGCACGAGAGTGCGTTTGCAGAAAGAATCGCGACGACGCGCGACCGGCGCACACTGTAGCGAACCCAAAGGCCTAGAATGCTAGCGAAGTATCAGAGCAAGGAGGAACGATGACACCAGTTGCAGCCGCGTGGTTTGCCGTCCCGTTCTTCTTGCTGCCCGGGTTCCTGTTCAACCTCATCGCGGGCGCGAAGGGGCCGCGGGCGCTGGCCGCGGCGCTGCCGGTGAGCTTTGGCATCTTCGGCATGAGCGCCTGGGTGTGGGGGCTGACGTCGGCGCCGCTGGACCTGTGGACGCTCGGCGTGAGCCTCGTTGTCGCGTTCGCGGCGGCGGCGGTGTGGCGGTACGCGTTTGCTCGCAAGGCGCGGCGCGGCGGGGCTGTGACGTGGCGGCGCGCACTCTTCCCCGGGGACTGGCGGAAGGGGAGTGTGCTGGACCTGTACTGGCTGCTGCCCACCGCGGGCGTGGTGGTCGGCGCGTGGCTGCTTATCAGCGAGCGCATCGGCTGGCTCGTGCGCTCGCCGCACGGCGTGTACAACATCGTCCAGGGGTGGGACGTGCAGTGGCACGCCAACCTCGTGCGCTTCATCATGGATGAGGGGATTGCCTCGCCAACCAGGCTGGGCGAGCTGCAGAACGTGGAGACGCACGCGCAGCTGCTCTACCCGTCCGCGTTCCACACCGGCATCGCGATGTTTGGCAAGGTGGCCGGGCTCGACCCGATCCCCACGCTGAATATCGGCATGATTGTGCTCACAGGGCTGGCGCTGCCGGCGACGGCGGCGTGCATGGCCTTCGCATTCCTGCGCTCGCGCGGGCTGACCGCGCAGATTGCGGGCGGGCTCGCGGCGATCCTCGTGACCGTCGCCCCGCAGCTCATCTGGGTCGGCGACTACGTGGGCATGTGGCCGTACCTGTTCGCCATGTCGCTGACCGGCATGGTCATCTGGCAGTTCGTGCGGGTCCCAGCCGAGCGCATCACGGCGCTGCCCGCGCTGGTGGGGCTGCTCGGCGTGCTCACCGCCCACCCGGCGGCGGTGACCGTGGTGGTCATCGGCGTGGGCCTGTACTGGCTGACGTCCACGCTGGTCGCGCCCGAGCGCGGCCGAATCAGCGATACGTTGTGGCTGGCGGCCCCGGGCATCATCGGCGCGGTGTTGTACCTGCCGCAGGTGTTCGCCGGCTCGGCGCAGGCCGAGGAGGTGTCGGGCTGGAAGCCCGTGGAGAGCGAGGACCTGGACAGCGGGTGGGCGGCCGCGTTCACGATGGGCACCCGCCACGTGCACCAGCTGTTCCCGGGCTTCGACCCGACCGTGCTGCTGTGGCTGGCGGGGCTGGGCGCGGTGGCGCTGGTGGTGTGGCGCCGCCAGGTATGGGCCCCGCTGTTCTACGCCATCTGGCTCGCCATCGCGGCGAACGCGCTCGCACCGGTGGGCGGCCCGCTTTCCGGGCTGCTCACGCTGGTGGGCAACCTGCACTACAACACGGCGCACCGCTTGATCTTCCCGGTGGCGCTGTCGGTGGCGGTCGGCGCGGCGATCGGGGTCGCAGTGATGATCCGCCTGTTTACGCTCGCGCCGGTGGCCGCGCGGCTGGGCTCCCGGGGGTGGGAGAAGGGGAGCGGGGTGGCGTCGATAAGCATTGCCCTGGTGCTCGCCCTGATTGGCACGCCGATGGTGCAGGACGGTGCCGTGGACGGCGAGCGGCGCGCGTTTGACGGCGGGCGCAATGATGACCGCATGGTTGATGACGATGACCTCGCCGCCTGGGATTGGCTGGCCACCCAGCCCGCGGCGTGGGATGGCACGATCATGGGCGATCCGGCCGATGGCCACTCGTGGGCCTACGCGTACAACGGGCTGCCCACGCTGTCGCGCCACTACCTGTGGCCGACCGGCGGGCTGGGCTCCAACATGGACATCACCTACTGGGCCGCCCGCGAGATCGGCGAGGGCCTGCGCGGCGACCCGACCGCGAAGAACATCGTGGACGAGGGCGCGGAGGCGCTGAACATCAAGTTCTACATGCTCAGCCCGGGCGCGTTCTGGCCGATCCAGCTGGAGCGCCTGCAAATGCAGCGCGGCTTCTGGACCTCGCGCGGCCTCACGCCCGTCTACCGCAAGGGCGATGTGGTGATCTTTGCCGTCAACGAGCAGTTCACCCGCGCTGAGCTCGAGGGCATGATTAACGACGCCCACGAGCACGGCTCCGACACGCTCTACCAGCTCGAGCCCGCGAACGGCGGGGCGGGTTACGCTGCGGGGGCAGCGCCTTTGCAGTAGCCTGAAGCGGTCCGGTTCGGGGGAGCCGGGTTCAGACCGCTGGAGGGGGATGCACACATGGCGCGTTTGCTGCCAACGACAAAGACGCAGGTGTCCGGGCACCGGTTCCTGCGGCGCAGGGTGGAGCACGGCCTGATTCTTGGCGACATCCGCATGATCCACGACCCGCTGTCCTCGCGCCGCCGCGCGATGATTTTCGGTCTGGTGGCGGTGCTGATGATCTCGGGCGTGATGGGGCTGTTTGCGTGGATGCGCCCGAACCCGGACCCGGGTGAGGCGGCGGTGATCCGCGCTGCGGACGGCAGCCTGTTCGCGCGCGTGGACGACACCGTGCACCCGGTGACCAATCTGACCTCGGCCCGCCTGATCGTGGGCGCGCCGGAGGAGCCGGTACGCGCGGGCGACGAGCACCTGGCCGCGCTCGCCCGGGGCGTGCCGGTGGGGATCGGGGTCGCGCCGTCCGTGTTCGCCCCCGAGGACGCCGAGGACACACACTGGGCGGCGTGCACCGCGCCCGGCGACGCCGTCGTGGTGCGCGCCGTGCCCGCGCAGGCACCCCTGCTTGCCGAGGACACCGCGCTCCTCGCCGAAGCCGATGGCCGCGAATGGCTGGTCACCCGCGACGGCCGCACGCAGTTGCCGCCGCCGGCCACGCCGGAAGGCCGCGTGATCCGCCGCGGGCTCGGCATCGACGCCACCACCCCGCGCTGGCGCCCGCCCGCCCCGGTCCTCGGCGCGCTCCGCGAGCACCCGCCGTTCGCCCTACCCAACCCACTGCCGCGCGTGATCCGCACCGGCACCAGCGACTGGGCGGACACCTCCCGGGGCGTGCAGGAAATCACCAGCGCCCAGGCGCAAATGCTTATCGACGCCGGCGCCATCCCCTCCGAACTCACACCCCAAGCCGTGGCGGACCGGCCCGACGCCGCGCCCCCGGTGGACATCCGCCTGCCCGGGCGCCTGGTGCGATTCCTCGACCCGGCGGGCGATGCCGCTGATGCCGCTGATGGAGCGCTTGCGACCTGCGCGACCGAAGGTGGCGGGGCCGCTCACCTTCCTGCGAGCGAAGCGCTCGAGGGGAGTGTGTTGCTGTCCGGTGAGGGCCCTGCCACCCGCTTCGCGGGCCTCCCGAGTGGTGCGGTGGCCGTGGACACCGGGCACGGCTACCACGTCGTGGACCAAACCGGGCTGCGCTACGAGGCGCCCGACGCGGGAACGCTGGAGACCGTGGGCGCTGCGCGGACCGAGCAGGTGCCGTGGTCGATCGTGCAGCTGCTGCCGGTGGGCGAGCGGCTTACTCGCGAGGCCGCGCTGACGGCGACCTACTAGCAGGCAGCTTCTTACTCTGCGGTGGCAGAGTGGATCCGGCCTCAACCAGCACCACCCCCGGCCCGCCTCAGCCCGCCCAGCTAGTCACGCTGCCGCCTCAGCCCACGCAGCCGCGCCACCCCAATCAGTGCGATGAGCAGTAGGGAAGCGGCGAGAAGGACTTGGCCCAGCCGGCCGACGGACGGTGAGGCGTGTTCGGCGGCGGGGGTGAGGGTGAGCGGTGGGGCGTCGAGAAGCGATTGTGGTTCGAGCTGGGTCACGGCGGCGTACGGGTCGAGTGAGCCGCCGCTGGGCTGGGATGCGGCGTAGAGGTGCGCGCGCAGCTCGGCGGGGCCCAGGTGCGGGTGGCGCTGCTTGAGCAGTGCCGCGGCACCGGTGACGGCGGGGGCGGCGAAGCTGGTGCCCGCGTAGGGGGCGGGGCCGTTGCTGCCCACGGTGCCGGTGGCCAAGCCGGTGCCATCGGAGGCCAGCGCCAGCGGGACCGTGCCCGCCGCGGAGAGCGCGGGGCCCGGGACGCGGATGGAGTAGCCCGCCAGGTCGTGGGCAGTGTCGCGCGCGCTGACGGCGAGCACGGTGGGCGAGTGCGCGGGGTAGACGGCGAAGCCCTGCTTGCACTCGCCGGATTCGTTGCCGGCGGCGGCGACAACGAGCACGCGTTCGGCTTCGGCGCGGGCGAGTGCGGCGTCGAGCGGGCCGGTGTCGATGCGCGCCGCGAGCTCCGGCGGTTGGCAGGAAACGACGGAGGCGTTGATGATGTGGGCGCCTTCGTCGATGGCGTTGTGGATGGCGCTGGCGAGCGTGGCGAGAGATCCCGCGGTGGGGTCCTCGCCTTCCTGCGCGCGGTCGCGGTAGTGCGCGGAGGTCTGCCGGATGGAGATGAGCTCGGCGTCGGGCGCCACACCCAGCTCCGTTCCGGCGATGATGCCGGCGACGACGGTGCCGTGCGAGTCGCAGTCGCGAAGCGGGTCGGGGGCGTCTTGGTCCACAAAGTCGCGGCCCGGCCGCAGCTGATCCAGCTGCGGGTGCGGGTGCACGCCGGTGTCGATGACGGCCACGCGCACCCCGCGCCCGGTGGCAAATTCGTGTGCTTTGGCCAGCGGATCGGTGGCATCGAGCCGCGCGCGTTCGTCCGCGGTGCGCGCGGGAGGCGGGGGTGCGTGGACGGGAACCGCGCAGTCATAGTCCTGCGCGTGTGCCGGCGGGAGAAACGTCACCGGGGCGGTGACGCAGAGCGCGACCCCCGCGGCCCAACTGATGCGGCGCATCGGTCACAGCCCCCGAATCATGGCAAACGCGCCGGTCAGGTGCACGGCCAGTGGGATCGCCGCAATGATGGCCGCGGTTTCGGCGCGCTCGAACCACACGACGGTGGTCGGCTCGAGCTCGGGCACGCGCGGGATCCACAGGCTCGCCGTCGCTGCCACCAGTGCCAACAACACGGCGAGCGCGATGCACACCGGATGCGGGTGGGCACTGCGTGCGACGGCGACTGCGCAGGCCAGCACCGCCCCGAGCGCCGCGGCGGTGAGCGCGGCCCGCGGCACCGGGTAGTGGTTGCGCCCCGCGTAGATGGCCAGCGCGCCCGCGGTGCACACCGCGAAGGCGAACGGCCAGACCCCGCCGCCCCACACGGTCGCGAGTATCGACGGCACCAGGCAGGCCGCCACCGCGCAGGAGATCGCGGCAACGATGGTCACAGCACGGGCACTTCGCTTATCGACGTCCACCTGATACCCGTCCGCGGTGGTGAACGCTTCGCCGGCGGTGGGCACGCGCGGCACCTTCAGCCCGGCGGCGCGGGTGGCGATGGCGGGCGTGGAAAGCACTGCGATGAGGCAGGCGAGGACGGCGAGCGCCGCGGGCGCGTGGCGCGCGGGCAACCACGCGCCGCACGCCCCCGCGCTGAGCAGCACGGCCAGCGCGGCGGTGAGCGTCGCCGGGAAGGTGGCGGCCAGCCCGGCGACGGCGCCGCCGGCGAGCAGCACGCACGCGGTGGCGGCGCCGGCAAGCACCCCCAGCGCCGGGTCGGCGCCACCGTCCCACTGTGCGGGCTCGCCCGCCACCCAGAGGGCGACGGCGGCACCGGCGAGCGCGGGCAGCGGTGCGAACAGAGCCCGCGAACCGGCGCCCATGGCGAGGGCGAACAGGGCGAGCACGCCTAGTCCGAGCGCGACTGGGGTGGATACGAACATGCCAGCCACCACGGCGAGCCCGGCGCAGCCGGCGAAGGAGGCGAACACGCTCAGCCCGCGCGTATCCCGGGCACCGGCGGCGGCCGCGTCGAGGGACTCCGCGGCGTCGCGCACCATGGGCGGTTCGGTGACCTCTTGGGGTCGGAGGACGGCGACGCTGCCGTCGCGAAGCTTCAGCTTGTGCAGCGGCGTCACCATGTCCAGGGGCTCGCCGCCGACGGTGGTGGCCTCCCACGGGCGATGGATGCGCGGCAGCTCCACATACGTGGCGAGTTCCGGGAGGATCTCCGCGAAGGTGGACGAGGTGGGCAGCGTCAAGTCGATGTCGCGGTGGAACGAGACGGCGCTGACGCGGACGGTCATGCGCACGATGTGGTGCGCGGACGTGGCTACCAAGGTATAAACCCCCGTGAATCTGGCGCGGACCCCCATTTGCCGCGCGGTGGTGCCAAGTATGGCGTAAAAAGCCGGTCACGTCCAGAGTTCGGGGCGGTGCCCGAAAAGTGGACACTACGGGCTGGTGAAATAACCGGACTTACGCAGCTCATAATCGTGCGAACACATCTTGCCGGCAAACGAGCTGGTTGGCAACAGTTAAGAAGCTCTCGTTTCCGGAAGCGTTAAACGACTCCGCCAGCGAATTGTCGGCACTGGTGCCGACCGCCGCCATCGACCAGGGGACGATGAAACTGCGCTGCAGCACACGGACTTTCATGATCCGAGTGGCCGGCAATGGCAAAGCGAACCAACATCCGAGAGCAACAGTCAACCACCGCAGCCGGATACAAATTCGACTCAACCGAGATTGGCAGTCAGGTGGATTGGCCCACGTTGGGTTGTGGTGACCTTGTATTTTTGGTGCATGCGCGTCGTCGACGCTTCCTCTTGATCCGGGCGATTCGCTAATGGGGGACTGGGCCTCTGTAGCTTTAGGTGTGGTTATGCATCAGTACGTCTCGAAAAAGATGCTGGACGACGATAGCGCTTGGGCGACCAGCACATATACCTAATGAAGTACGGAAGACGTCCAGGCCGAGGCGCCGAGCGTAATGGATTTTGGAAGAACGAAGATGCTTCCACTCAGAGAACTACGTTCGAATCTATGGAAGCGCATGAAAGTCGGCAAAGCGACGCGCGGATTTACCCCAGAACTGCTCGATTATCGGATCAAACGTGGCCGGAAAACACAGGACGGCTTTGAAAGCATGGAGCTCAGCATTGAACCTTTGTCTCGCGCCGAAGGCGGTCTTCAGTTCGTTCCGTGATGGCCAGTCGAACACGCAAGAACTGACGCCTAATGGCATGTACCTTGGGCTGCGTAGGAATCCCGCGTCCCGGCTTTCTGTTCATAACTCATTCAAATTGAAAGGGAATCTATCATATGCAGAGTCTGACAGGAATGCGTACAGAGCTTCGACAAGGCACGCTTGAAATCGACGGTATCACCATCGAAAGCCGTATCGGTGTGGACCTCGAGCCTCACAGCGAATATAGTTTGAGCCTCGAATTTGCGGTTCGCCAAGGAACAGTGCCCACTGCAATGAGGCTTAAGACTTTTCACGCTGAGTTCGTTCTTTCTGATGATGAGACAGAAAACAGCATTCGCCTTACCGACGGTGTGAGCAATAGCACAAGCTTTCGTCTGCGAACGGGACAAAAGTCAGGATTGCTGAGTGTTTTTAACGAGTACCTGCATAGCTACAAGGAAGGTGTCGAACCCGCCTACGAGTACATGACCGGCGATTCAGGGATGATCATCACCAAAAGGGACGGCGACACCATTCACTTTGCCTGCAACAACCGCAGTCCACGCGAGCAGCTAGCGTTTGAAGACGTCACGGGGACGCTGACACTTAGAAAAGTTGGTTCAGCGCAAGAGCATTCCATCGCCCCTGCAGAGGATGGATCGCCGATTCAACAATATTGCTTCATTGACAGCGGTGATGAAGCACCCAAGGAAAACAAGCTCATTGAAATTGCTACTGCGCTTTCGGACAAGACCTCCCCGACAAGTGAAGCGGTCACTACGTTAATTGACAGGCTTGAAGGACTTGACTACACCATCGTTGCTTCGACTGACAATGCCGTCACCATCGAAGTCGACATCTCGAATGAGGACACCACCGAATTCGCAATGGTCGACGAGGCCCGACTGTGGAATCTCAACCTAGTGAAGGTACGCACCCACACCCTGCTCAACCAAAGCAAGATTTAGCCGGGAAGTGTCCTGTCTATCGGGGGTTGTAGACACGGATCCACTAACCCCGCCCAACCCCCAAACGCCCGGGCGTTACTCGATCCTCACCATGGCGTTACTAAATCGGTGGTCTGAACACTTAGGAAGGGTTGGACGCTTTGCCACGTCCAGAAAGCTATCCTTCAAAATTTTTCCGATTGATCCGCCTGGAGTCCTGCTCACTGCGACGCGCTTATGAGGACGTCGGAGAGCTCCTTATGAGTCGCACCGCACGCTGCACGTTGAGCACCGCGCCAGCGCTTAGCGTCTGAGATCTCTTACGGTTCAGACATCGAAACCGTACACGCAGTACTCAAGCACATTGTGACGTGAATACCGCGAGTCAAAACATGCAAACGGGATTCTCAAGGTCACTTCGGCTTTGCACCGTTCCGCGACGGAACTCGACCGTCCCACGACAAAACTATTTGCGTCATCGACGCATTCAAGAATCAATTTGGGTTCGAGACCATCCGCCGACTTTTCAGATAGTCAGAGTGCGGATTCATCGCCTCCCGCAGCTACCGAAAGCCACCACCCATGCCGCAATCAATGGGGCCCTGAAGCGGTAGTTTTGATTATCCCGAGGTTTCAACGCGTCCCTGCAGAAATCCTCTCGGCCTAGGTCATCCGCAAGATGTGGCAGGGCATGCACCGTGAAAGCCTTCAGGTCTGCCGCAGCAAGACCGCACGCCTGCTGAAATTCGCAGGTGTGCCCGGTCGCTGATGCGTACAAACTCGGCCAGCACGATCAGCCCGTCGCTTGCGGATCAACGTCCAAATACTGTGCACTTGAAACGTCCGGGCCGCATCACTTGGGTGAATTTGTGCGACCGACATTACTTATGTTCGCGCTCTTTCAGTTCTTGTCGATACCGTATTTTTCGTCGGCGTCTCCATCAGAAAAATGTCGGTGTTACCGCGCCGCAGACGATGCGTACCCTTGCGCTGACGATGGAGGCCTTGAAAAGTGCATTAGCCCCTACTGGGCGAATCTACGGCGAAAAGCTGTTACAAGGCAGTGATTGGGGAGGCCCGTAGGTGGCTTGAAGTGCGTATTCGGGCTGGCCGAGACAGTCAACGGTCTCTACAAGACTGAGCTCATCCATGATTAAGCTTCTTGGACGTCGGTGAGAGATGTCGAGTTCGCCTATCCTGCGGTGGGTGCGCCGGTGGGACACAAATGCCTACTCGAAGAATTGGACTACACCACCTCACAGTAAGCGAAAACCGAATAGTGTTCGTCTCAGCCCATCAACACGGGTTCACTAGAGAAGTGGATCCACTCAGGGCGCTTGAGTGTCTTCTTGAGCAGTTGTGGCCTAATTTTCTGGCTGGTTCTTGCTTTGGTTGAGCAGGGTGTGGGTGCGTACCTTCACTAGGTTGAGATTCCACAGTCGGGCCTCGTCGACCATTGCGAATTCGGTGGTGTCCTCATTCGAGATGTCGACTTCGATGGTGACGGCATTGTCAGTCGAAGCAACGATGGTGTAGTCAAGTCCTTCAAGCCTGTCAATTAACGTAGTGACCGCTTCACTTGTCGGGGAGGTCTTGTCCGAAAGCGCAGTAGCAATTTCAATGAGCTTGTTTTCCTTGGGTGCTTCATCACCGCTGTCAATGAAGCAATATTGCTGAATCGGCGATCCATCCTCTGCAGGGGCGATGGAATGATCTTTCGCTGAACCAACTTTAGTAACCGTAAGCGTCCCCGTGACGTCTTCAAACGCTAGCTGCTCGCGTGGACTGCGGTTATTGCAGGCAAAGTGAATGGTGTCGCCTTCCCTCTTGGTGATAACAATCCCTGAATCGCCAGTCATGCATTCATAGCCAGGTTCGACACCTTCCTTGTAACTATGGAGGTATTCGTTAAAAACACTGAGCCAGTCTGACTTTTGTCCGGTTCGCAGACGAAAGCTTGCGCTATTGCTAACGCCATCGGTAAGACGAATGCTGTTTTCTGTCTCATTATCAAACAGTACGAACTCAGCGCTATAGGTCCTAAGCCTCATTGCAGTGGGAGCCGTCTCTTGGCGAACTTCAAACTCGAGGTTGACAATATATTCGGTGTGAGGCTCCAAGCTCACCTCGATATCGCCTTCAATTGTGATGCCATCGATTTCAAGCGTGCCTTGGCGACGCTCTGTACGCATTTCCGAAAGACTTTGCATTTAAAAGGTTCCCTTTCAATTTGAATGAGTTATGAACAGAAAGCCGGGACGCGGGATTCCTACGCAGCCCAAGGTACATGCCATTAGGCGTCAGTTCTTGCGTGTTCGACTGGCCATCGCGGCACCGAAAGTATGCCCCCAGTATGCGCGGGGTAGAGGATCAAGCTCGACTCCGCGCTTCATCCCTGACATATTGTCGGGGCCTCTCAGGCATGGTTGAGCTACCTTTCAACGAGGTGGATGCTGGTGTAGTGCCGTAATTCGTCCGATTTGATGCGCTTGGCTTAACTCGAGTTGTACTTCTCCGTGTTGCAGGCAACTTTGTTGCGACGGTCTGCACCGCCTGGAGGCGCTGACGCGGACGGTCATGCGCACGATGTGGTGCGCGGACGTGGCTACCAAGGTATAAACCCCCGTGAATCTGGCGCGGACCCCCATTTGCCGCGCGGTGGTGCCAAGTATGGCGTAAACTGCCGGGCACGTCCACAGCTCGGGGGCTGGTTCGGGGGAACCAGCGGCTGTGGCCAGCAACGATAGGGGGGATTCGTCCCGTGCTCGGAGTCGACCACAACCCGGTGCTCGCGCCAGCGCCGACGCAGCTGGGGGAGGCGCCTGCGCTGCCGGCTGGCGCGCTGCACGCCGAAGCCGTGCCGCAAGCGCAGAAGCAACAGCCGATGCCGATGCTGCGCATCCTCCTGCCCGTGATCATGATGGTGGCGGTCGGCGCGGTGATGGCGCTGATGATGCTTTCGGGGCGCGCTGTGGGGCCGATGATGCTCATCTTCCCGCTCATGATGGCGTTCGGGTTGCTCGCCATGTTCCAACCGCAGGAGCAGCAGGGCGATATGGACGAAACGCGGCGCGTTTACCTGCGCCACCTTGACGCGCTGACGCGTCGGGCGCGCACCAATGCGGTCCAGCAGCGCGAGCACTTCACCTACGTGCACCCGGAGCCCACGCTGCTGCTCACGGGCGTGCCCACCTACCGGGTGTGGGAGCGCACCGCCGCGAGCCCGGAGGCGCTGCAGGTGCGGCTGGGCACCGGCAACATGGCGCTGTGCACGCCGGTTGAGGTGGAAGACCCGGGCTCGCCCGAGGACTTGGATCCGGTGTGCGCGGTGAGCCTGCGACGTGCCGTCGCGGCGGTGAACACAGTGGCGGGCATGCCGATCGTGGTGCAGCTCGCCGCGTTTCCTTCGGTGACGCTGGCGGGCCCGCGCGCCCGCGAGGTGGCTCGCGCGATCGTGTCCCAGCTGGCGTTCTTCCACGGCCCGGAGCTGGTTGGGCTGGACCTGGAACATTCCGGGATGCGGTGGGCGAAGTGGCTGCCGCACACGAGGGAGCCGGAGCAGGCGGAGTTTCGCGTCGCGGTCCTCGACGCGCAGGCGGAGCCGGAGGGGGCGGGGCAGCGGGGGCACGCGGCGTCGATAGCCCAGACTGCCCAGGCCGCGGACTGTGTGATCACGGTGCACCCAGACGCGGACGCGTTTGTGGACGAGCACGCCTTTCACGTTGTGTGCGAGGACACGTTGACGGCGATGACGGAATCTGGCTCCGAACATCTCGGCGCGCCCGACCGGTTCGCGGACGAGGAGGCGCAGATCATCGCCCGCCACCTGGCGTTTTACCGCCGGCCCGACGACGGCACCGGGGCGCGCAAGACGGGCGGGGACCTGCTGGCCATGCTGGGCTATGACGACGTGCAAACGCTGGATATGCACACCATGTGGCCGGGCCGGGAGGGGACCAGGCAGCGGCTGACGGTGCCGATTGGGGCCACGCCGGACGGGCAGGCGGTGTACCTGGACCTCAAGGAGGCGGCGCACGGCGGCATGGGCCCGCACGGGCTGTGCATCGGCGCGACGGGCAGCGGTAAGTCGGAGATGCTGCGGAGCTTGGTCGCCGCCCTCGCCGCCACCCATTCGCCTGATGAGCTGAACCTGGTGCTCGTGGACTTCAAGGGTGGCGCGACCTTCCTGGGCTGCGACGCCTTGCCGCACACGTCCGCGGTGATCACCAACCTGGAAGATGAAGCCGTGCTGGTGGAGCGCATGTACGACGCGATCTCAGGGGAGATGAACCGCCGCCAGGAGCTGCTGCGTACCGCCGGGAACTTTGCCAACATCACCGACTACACCGCGGCCCGCCTGCGCGGGGAGGCGCTGGACCCGCTACCGGCGCTGGTGATCATCGTGGACGAATTCTCCGAGCTGCTCACGCAGCACCCCCACTTTGCTGACCTGTTCGTGGCGGTGGGCAGGCTGGGCCGCTCGCTCGGCGTGCACCTGCTGCTGGCCTCCCAGCGGCTGGACGAGGGCAAGCTGCGCGGGTTGGATTCGCACCTGTCGTACCGCATCGGCCTGAAGACGTTTAGCGCGGGCGAGTCCCGCCAGGTCCTGGGCGTGCCGGATGCCTACGAGCTGCCGGGCGAGCCCGGGTCCGGATTCCTCAAGGCGGGCTCGCCCGATCTGGTCCGGTTCCGCGCCTCCTACGTGTCTGGCCCGCTGACCAGGCGAGTCGTGGAGGGGACGTCGGCGGAGACACCGGCGGTGCGCCTGTTCGAGGGCTGGGAGCCGCCCGCGCTGGAGGCGCAGACGAAGGTGGACACGGACGCCACGACGACCACGCTGGACGCGGTGGTGCAGCGGGCCCGCGAACTCGCGGATGCGGCGGGGATGCGCGCGCACCAGGTGTGGCTGCCGCCGCTGCCGGACGCGCTGGAGCTCCACACCGTCAGCGGGGCCGGCGCGGAGCGGCTCCGGGCACCCGCAGGGCTTATCGATGATCCCTACCGCCAACGCCAAGACCCGCTCATGGTGGACCTCTCCGTCTCCGGCGGGCACATCGCGATCGCCGGCGGGCCGCAGACCGGGAAGTCGTCGGCGCTGCGCACCATCGTGGCCGCCCTCTGCCTGCACCACACCACCGAGGAGCTGGCGGTCTACGGAATCGACGCGGGCAGCGGCGGCCTCGACGACCTGGAGCGCCTGCCGCACGTCGCGGGGGTGGCGCTGCGCAGCGACGAGGAGCGCGTGCGCCGCGTGGTGGATGAGGTGACGGGGGTGATCGAGGTGGCGTCGGCAAGCATGCGCCCCGCGCGCGAGACCATCCTGCTCATCGACGGCTGGCACACGCTGACCGCGCCGGACTCCAAGTTTGAGGACCTCAAGGAGCCGCTCGCGCGCATCGCCTCGGAGGGGCCGGCCGCGGGCGTGCACCTTATGGTCACGACGCAGCGCTGGAACGCGATCCGCCCAAACGTGCGCGACCTCATTGGCACCCGCTACGAGCTGCACTTGACCGAGCCGATGGACTCGCTCATTGACCGCAAACACCAGCAAAAACTGCCCGCCAAGCCCGGCCACGGACTCACGCCCGGCGGCAAGCACATGCTGCTCGCCCGCGCGAACACGCAGGACCTCGCGCACATCGCCGCCCAGGCCGCTGACCAAACGCCGGTCCCCAAACTCAAGGTCCTGCCCGCCCACGTCACCACAGGCGCATTGCTTACCGACGCCACGCCCACCCCACCCACGATCCCCCTCGGCATCGGCGGCCCGCACCTGGCGCCGGTGCGCTGCGAGTCGGGCCACGTCCTGGCCATCGGCGCGGGCGGGTCGGGCAAGTCCACCGTGATTGCCAGCGCGATCACCGCGATCGAGGCGATGGACCGCGAGCAGGCGCGCATGGTCATCTGCGACCCGCGCCGGGCCCACCTGGGCCGCGCGTCGGACGAGATGACTGCGGCGTACGCGGCTTCGTCGACGGCGATCGCGGACGCGACCAAGGCGCTGGTGACCACGATGCGGTCCCGCTTGCCCGGCGCGGACGTCACCCCGGCGCAGCTGGCGCAGCGCTCCTGGTGGTCCGGGCCGGACATCTACCTGGTCATCGACGACCTGGAGCTCGTCGGTGACGAGCACTTGCGCGACGTCGTGGCGCTGCTTCCGCACGCCCGGGACATCGGCCTGCACGTGGTGGCCGCCCGCAAGTTCGGCGGCGTCTCGCGAGCCCTGTTCGGCGGCTTCCTCGGCGCGATGAAGGACGTGCACCCGGATGTGCTGGTGATGGACGGCACCCGCGACGAGGGCGCCTTGTTCGGCGTGAAGCCGACGCCGCAGGCCCCGGGGCGGGCGACGCTGGTGCAGGCCGGAACCACGGTGGGAACGGTGCAGCTGTGTGCCCCGTATGAGGAAGGAGAACACCTATGACCAGTACCTTTACTTCTCAAGACACGCCGACGCTGCGCGTGGTCATCACGAAGCAGGCCACCACCTTTTCCGGCGCGGCGAACCTGCACCGCCTGGACGCGCCGACACCGGCTGAGGTGGCGCGCAACGTGCGCAGCATCTTCGGGCCCGACCCGGGCGGGGCGCACGTGCACCTCGTGGCCCAGGAGTCTGTGATCCACGCGGTGGACCAAGCGCTCGCAGATTATGACGTCCACCTCACCGGCGAACTCGCCACGGACGAATGGGAGCGCAGCGACGCTCACGAGCCTGAGCAGGCGAGCGCAGCGTCGGAGCCGCGGCACCGGCTCCGGGAGGAGCCCGACGGCATCGGGCCCGCCGAGGCGTACCCGGCGCGGCCTTCGCCGGTGCGGCGACCACAGCCGGAGCAGGGGCTTGCGGGCGAGCTGGCACCGGACACGGATCGCCGCGGGGCGTGGGTGCTCGCCGGCGTCGTCGGGGTGGTCGTGCTCGCGTGCGCCGTGGCGGTATGGCTCACCGTCCGGGGCTTGTTTGGGGAGACCGGGGTGGATGGAGCCGGGGGAGGGGGCGTCGATAAGCATGAAGCCCCTGCGCCCGAAGTGATTGAGCAGGACGGGCTGAGCGTCGAGCTGCCCGCCGGTTTCACACTGGAGCAGGACGGCGACATGTGGCGTGCGGTCGGGCCCGACCCGAACTTCCGGTTACAGCTGAGCGTGGACGACCGGTTCAACCTGCCCCCGGAGACGCTTGCGGAGCAGCTGCGCAAGGATATTGCGCTCGACGACGACGTCGAGCTGGTCACCACCGACGGGCACGCAGTGACTTACCTGGAGCGGGCGGCGGACGGCTCGCAGGCGCTGTGGAAGACCTGGCCCGAGGGCAACGTGCAGCTCTCGGTGGGGTGCCACACGCGCGAAGCACCGACGCAGATCCAGGAAGCGACGTGCGCGATGGCAATGAATTCTGCGCGCTTTGACGGGGGAAACGTGCAGGTAGATGCGGATAAAGGGGTGGTTGCCTTGGAAGGGTAGAAAACTTTTTTCTCAACCGAGGGAACCGACGGGCATGTTTTTACGTCCAATATATGAACAGCACAACACAGTGACTGTTTGCCAACCAGACACTCTTGATACGAGGGGGAACCATGAGCAACTTTCAGACTGAAGCCGATGTGATGCGCTCCACGGCAGACCACGCTGACTCCGTCAACGCGGACGTCAACCGCGAGATCGACCGGATCCAGGGGGTCGCCGAGTCCGTCCGCACGTTCTGGCAGGGCAGCGCGCAGCGCAGCTTCGACGGCTTGATGATGCGTTACGACGACGCCCAGCGCCGACTCACCGAGGCGCTGACGGACATCTCGCACAACATCCGCGACAACGCCAAGCACTACGAGAACACCGACGTGACCACCACTGAGAGCCTGGACCAGCTGTCCGGCTCCGCGGGACTGGCGCTGTAACCACAACTCACACATCACCGAAAGGACACCACTGACATGCACATCAAATACGACTTTGGCCAGATCGGCAGCACCGCCCAGGACATCCGCACCTCCGCCGCCACCATCAACGGCCAGCTCAACGAGCTCAAGGAGGTCATCCGTCCGATGACGGCGACCTGGGAAGGTGAGGCTGCGACCAGCTACATGGCGCACCAGGCCAAGTGGGATCAGGCGGCGGCGGACCTCAACGAGATCCTCAATCAGATCGCCAACACCGTCGAGGATGGCAACAACACCATGAGCGCCGTCAACAACGCCGCAGCAAACAGCTGGGGCTAACGGGGAGCCTCGGGGGAAGATTCGGGGGAATCAATACAGGGGGAAACGTGAGCGCCGCCGCGGGATTTGGGGGATCCTGCGGCGGCGCTTCGCTGTTTTGGAGCTGGGGTGGACATCGCGTATGGTTATACCCCTGTGTGTCCTGCCGGTATGCGCCGGCGACGCGCCCATCGGGTCTCCACCGGCCGCCGTTGGGGGCGCGGGCACCGAAGTATGGCCGGCAGCCATCTAGACAGACTTTAAGGAGTCATGCATGTCTACTTACCACCCGAAGAGCGGTGACATTACCCGTAAGTGGTACGTCATCGACGCAACCGACGTGGTGCTGGGCAAGCTCGCTTCCACCGCAGCGGACATCCTGCGTGGCAAGCACAAGCCGCAGTTCGCACCGAACGTTGACACCGGCGATCACGTCATCGTGATCAACGCCGACAAGATCCACATCTCCTCGAACAAGCGCGATCGTGAGATGCGCTACCGCCACTCCGGTTACCCGGGTGGTCTGAAGTCCATGACCCTGGGCCGCGCCCTGGACGAGCGTCCGGACCGCGTGATCGAGGAAGCTGTGAAGGGCATGATGCCGCACAACAAGCTTTCCCGTCAGTCCATCAAGAAGCTTCACGTCTTCGTCGGCGACGAGCACCCGTACGCTGCGCAGAAGCCGGAAACCTACGAGTTTAAGCAGGTGGCACAGTAATGACCGAGCCGAACACCAACGCAGAGAACAACGTTGCAGAGGCTGGCGACATCGACGCCGCCACCGCCGCAACCGAGGAATTCAACTACACCATCGGTGACGCAGTTGCGCCCGAGGTTGACGAGTCCGAGGAGACCGTCGCCGAGCCGGTGAACCTGCACGAGGGCCCGATACAGACCGTTGGTCGCCGTAAGCGCGCAATCGCTCGCATCACCGTGACCGAGGGCGAGGGCAAGATCATCGTCAACGGCCGCGAGTTCGAGGAGTACTTCCCGAACAAGCTGCACCAGCAGGACATCCTCCTGCCGCTGACGCTGCTCGAGCGCGAAGGCCAGTTCAACATCAAGGCCAACCTCAACGGTGGCGGCCCGACCGGCCAGGCAGGCGCACTGCGTCTGGCCATCGCCCGCGCACTCAACGTGTACAACCCGGCTGAGCGCCCGACCCTGAAGAAGGCCGGCCTGCTCACCCGTGACGCACGTGCCGTCGAGCGCAAGAAGGCAGGTCTGCACAAGGCCCGTCGCGCACCGCAGTACTCCAAGCGTTAATCGCTTCCATTACTGCAAGGCTTTACGCCGTCGCCCCGTTCAACTGGGGTGGCGGCGTTTTGTCGTTGGTGGGGGTGGGTTATTGCTGCTCTCGGCACCACCGTGAGATGTGCTCGTACAGGGCGGGAAACTCGGAGAAGCCGTCTTCAAGGCAGAAGTGCCCCGCATTGTCGATGGGGATGGGTGTAGTCCCCAGCTGCTCTGCGAGACGGAGCGTTAGCTCCGGTGCTACCCGGGCGTCGTTGGTGGAATAGAACACCTCGATGTGACCGATGCGCGGAGTGATGCGGCCCAGGTCAACGTGTGCCGCGTCGATGAAAGCGTCTAGCTCCGGGATAGCCTGCAGATGCTTGGTAAACGGGGAAACCATGAACAGGCCTGAGAGGTTCCACTCGGCCTGCGGGCCGGCAAGAGACGAGAGATAGGACAGCGTCGCGACGCCGCCAAGACTGTGGGTGATTACGCAGGTCTTGCTGTCAAGGTGCTCGATGCCTTGGCTGATCGCCGCAACCCACTCATCGTGGTTGGGCGCGTCGGGTGAGGGCAGGGCGACGACGTCGACGCTGTGCCCTTCGCGGGTAAGTTCCTCGCGAAGCCAGGGGAACCAGTGGGCGCTCGGGGAGGCTGTGTAGCCGTGAATAATGGCAAAGCGCATGGGTGCTCCTTGTGGGTGTTGCTGCGTATTAAGAGCTGCGTTGTGACATGCAGCATACCGGGGGGGCTCGCGCCGTTGGAAGGGATCTCCGCAAAACGCCGCCCCGGCTTCCGCCCCCGCACCTGTACGCCGCCGGGGTGTGCTGCATAATTGTCCGTATGACTCGAATGTTTGGAACTGACGGCGTCCGTGGACTCGCAAACGAGAAGCTCACGGCATCCCTGGCAATGAAACTTGGCGCGGCGGCCGCGACCGTGCTGACGCGCGACCGGCGCTCCACCAAGCGCCGCCCGACCGCCCTCATTGGGCGTGACCCGCGCGTCTCCGGTGAGATGCTCGCGGCGGCCATGGCGGCGGGGATGGCGTCGAAAGGCGTGGACGTGCTCCGCGTCGGCGTGATTCCTACGCCGGGCCTGGCGTTCCTGACTGATGATTACGGCGCGGACATCGGCGTAATGATTTCCGCCTCCCACAACCCGATGCCGGACAACGGCATCAAGTTCTTCTCCGCGGGCGGCAAGAAGCTCCCGGACGACGTTGAGGACGAGATCGAGCGGACCATGGCCACGCTGGAGGAGACCGGCCCCACCGGCACCGGCATCGGCCGCGTGATCGAGGAGGCGCCGGACGCGCAGGAGCGCTACCTCGCGCACCTCGCCGAGGCGATGACCACCGACCTCAGCGGTATTAAGGTCGTGGTGGACTGTGCCAATGGCGCGGCGTCGGAAGTCGCCCCGAAGGCGTACGAGGCCGCGGGCGCCGAAGTGACCGCGATCTTCAACACGCCGAACGCCTTCAACATCAACGAGGGCGCTGGCTCCACCCACATGGATCAGATCCAGGCCGCCGTGGTCGAGCACGGCGCAGACATCGGGCTGGCACACGACGGCGACGCGGACCGCTGCCTGGCCGTGGATGCGGAGGGCAACATCGTCGACGGCGACCAGATCATGGCCATCCTGGCTACCGGCATGAAGGAACGTAACTCCCTGGCGGACAACACGCTGGTGGCTACCGTGATGAGCAACCTGGGCCTGAAGCTTGCCATGCAGCGTGAGGGCATCACCGTGAAGGAGACTGCGGTGGGCGACCGCTACGTGCTTGAGGCGCTTAATGCCGACGATTTCTCCCTCGGCGGCGAGCAGTCCGGGCACATCGTCGTGCCCGCGCACGCCACGACTGGCGACGGCACGCTGTCCGGCCTGCTGCTCATGGCGCGCATGGCGGAGACCGGCAAGACGCTCGCCGAGCTGGCGCAGGTGATGCAGGTGCTGCCGCAGCAGCTGATCAACGTGCCGGTGTCGGATAAGTCCGCCATTCTCAAGGACCCGGAGGTCATCGCCGCGAAGGAAGCCGCAGAGGCGGAGCTGGGAGACCAGGGCCGCGTCCTGCTGCGCGCCTCCGGCACCGAGGAGATCTTCCGCGTGATGGTGGAGGCTTCGGACGAGAAGCACGCACGCGAGGTGGCCGGTCGCCTCGCCGCTGTGGTCGCGGCCGTGTAGTCTGCGAGCAGGCGTCCCGCGCAGTCGGTTCCCTCTCCCCGGAAACAAGGGGTTTGAAAAAGTTTCCGGGGAGAGGGAACCTGAGGGGGTGTGGCTGCGTCTAATAAGGGGACAACAAAAACAGCGGCCCGCGCACGCGGGTCGGGGGACATCATGGGGGTGGAACAATGAGCGCATCGCAGCACGGCGTCGACGTCGATGTTCAGGCGGTTCGCGAGCATTACACGCAAGCCATCGGCGCGTACCAGGCGGCGGGGGAGGCCATCGCGGCGCATCCCGCGCGGGTTGAGCCCGCGAGCTTTGGCCAGGGGTTTGCGAGTCAGGGGGTGCGAATAGCGGCGGCGCTCGAGCTTATCGACGCCACCACGTCCGCCTACTTACGCACCCGTACACACAACTGGGAACGCATCATGCAGCTCGCCTCCGACGTGGCGAGCACGGACGAGGGCAACGCGTCCGGCTTTGGGCCGGGGATTGGCGCCGGGGAGGTGCTCTCGTGACGGCGGTGGAGGCAGAAGTGCAGCGGATGATGTCGCTGATTTCGGCGGCGCCGGTGGCGTCGTCAAGCAAACGTGCGACCGCGCAGGGGATGGCGAACGAGCTCCTCTGCAGCATCGACAGGTTGCGGGGCCAGAACCTTAGCCAGTTCGCGCAGACGGGTGCGCAGCTGCGCGGCCGGTGCGGTGGCACGGGCAGTGTGAGCGCGGGCGGGAGCCTGGGGACTGACATCTTCGGACCTCCCGGCGGCGGCCGCGGTCCCAAGGGCGAGCCGATCTGCGGGCCCTGGTTCGACGAAGTGGGCATCACCGCGCGTGAGTCCTCGGACGCCGAGCGGGAAGCCGAGCACTTCACGCAGGTCGATGAGGTCGGCGGGCAGATCGAGGAGTGCTGCAAGGCCATCGAGGACGTGTGCGCGACGGGCGACATTGCGATGCAGGAGATGCTCTCCCCGGTGTGCACCATGCTGGAGATGATTGTGAAGTTCGGGTTCCCGCAGCTCACCGACCAGGTCATTGACGTGGCGATTGGTGCGCTCACGCAGGCGAATGCGACCGCGTCGGACCGCAACTGCGTGATCGAGGACTGCCTGGACACGATTGCGAAGTGCGTGGAGCAGGTCGCTGAGCGGCAGCCGGCACCCGAGGTGGAGTACGTCGGCGGTGCCTGTGACGCGGGCGCGGCGGGAGGCGTGGGCGCGGGCGCGGCCGGGACGGTTGCTGCGCAGTGCGCGGAACCGGTTCAGGCTCCCTCCCCGAAGCCGGCACCGCAGCCTGTGGCGCCGCCGGCTGTCGCACCGGACCCCGCGCCGGCACCGGTACCGGAGCCCCCGGCCCAGCGCGAGTGCCCCCGCTTCGAGTCGCGGTGCGTTGAGCGCCCCGCTCCGGTGGGCGTGGGCGCAGCGAGCCTCTCCGCGTCACAGGCCGCGACGTCGGCGGCGTCCGCCGCGTTGGGCGCTGGCGCCGGGGTGTTCCCGCAGGTGGTCCAGCCGCCAGCGCCGCAGATGCCGCCGATGAACATTGAGGTGAACTTCAACTACGCGCTCGACGGCGCCGTCAACGCGGGGCTTGAGTCGGTGGACTGCGAGACGGTGTCGCAGTTCCAGCCCCCGGTGCAGCAGGTTTCCTCGGATTCCTCTGCGTGGGTCGGCACGTGGGTGCAGGTCGGCGCCGCGGCGGTGCTCGAGGGGCTCGACTGTTTTGCGGCCTCGCTCGACGCGGTGGCGGAGTGCCCCGGGGCGGAGTGCTGTACGCACGAAGTCACGGAGCCAGAGCCAGAGCCTGAACCGACGCCGGAGCTCGAGCCCGAACCGGTGCCCGAGCCCGAACCTGTGCCCGAGGACGGCGTGATCCCGCCGCCACCTGAGCTTGCGCAGGTGGAGGAGCCGGCCCCGCCGCCGGAGAAGGTCGCGCACCTGGAGGGCGCGCCGACCGAAGCGGCCCAGGCTCCCGAGCCACCGGCTGCCGCTGACCCGGGCGTCGAACCGCAACCGGAGCAGCACGAAGGACAAACCGAACACACAGCAGAGCCTGAACACACCGAGCAACCAGCGCAGGACGCGCATGAACCGTGGGCAATCAAGAAGACAGGGGAATGGTGATGGATTTCGCAGAGTTTGCCGAGCAGTACCGGCGACGTACCCAGAAGCGCATGCTGGATTTCGAGGCCATGCTCAGAGACAACCAGCGCAAAATGGCGCAGACCGCGAAGTACCACGCGATGGCGCAGGCGAACCCGAACAAGCCACCGCTGGTCGTGCCGCGCGGAGAGTACAGCTACCCGCTCAAGACATCCAAGCTGCTACAACCGCCGGAGGACGGGCAGAAGCCGATCCGGGCGGTGCTGCGCCGCGAGCCACCGAACGGGAGGCGCCCACGGTAGGGATGATCGCGAGGCTGCGCCTAAAACGTGCCTAAAACGGGCCTAGTACGTGCCTAGAACAGCGAGAACCCGCTGTCGTCGCGGCTCAGCCCGGCGGCCTCTGCCAGGTCGTCGCCCACCAGCGACTTCACGCTGCCGCCCGCGGCCTCCGGGTCGGAGTAGGCGGAGTACTTGTTCTCCCCGCCGAGCTGGTGCAAGAGGAATCCGGTGACCAGACCGCGCGCGGCCTCTTGGATGCTGCGGTTGGACTTGCCCAGCCCGAGGACGCGCTTGAGCAGGCCGTCCTCGGAAAACTCCTGCTGGTCGCCCTTCTTGATGGTGCGGTAGCACGCGTCACCGGCCCAGTTGTAGGCCAGCTTCGCGGGGTTGCCCGGATCAAACAGTGCGTCGCCCTCGGGGCCTGGGCCGATGATCATCGCGGGCACGAACGTGGAGCGCGCCGCCTCCGTGGAGGAGGGAGCCACGTTTGCGGGGTAGATCGACGCAACGGCGCGGACCTGCGGGTTGTCCACGGAGGCGAGCACCGCGGCGCCGCCGCCCATGCCGTGGCCGACCATGCCGAGCTTGCCGGAGGAGACCGTAATGTTGCCGTTGCCCAGGCGCACGCCCGCGCAGATCTGCAGCGCCGTTTCGAGGTCGGCGGCGAAGCCGCGGTGGTCGGGCGTCAGCCCGGTTTCCGTGTTCGGCGCGGCGACGACGATGCCCCAGCTGGCCAGGTGGCGCAGGAAGCGGTGGTAATCGCCGACCTTCTTGGTCCAGTCGTGCCCGAAGGCGACGGCGGGCAGGTCCTTGCCTTCCACCGGCGCGTACACCTTGCCGGGCAGGCCGGTGTAGCCCAGGTCGCCCTCGAGGACGCGGTGCGGGCCGCGCTTGGACAGTTCGGAAAGATTCTTCAACTTCGCAGACACGCCGACAATGGTACTCGAGCAGCGCGCCGTACGTGCGCAGTCCACGGCTTCGGCCCCGCGCGTCGTTTCCGCTAGGGTGAGCCGGGAACAATAGGAGGTGGCAGGATGCTCGGCGCACTCTCGCTCGCATTCGTCGATTCGGTAAACCTACTGCTTATCGGCGTCATCGTGGCGGTAGGCATCATGGTGCCCCGCCACAGCCGCACGTACGCGGCCATCACGGCGCTGCTCATCGCGGGCGATTGGCTGGGCGTGGCCAGCCTCGCCCTGCTCATGCTCGCTATTTTCGACGGCCTCGGACCCCTCGTCCACGATTTCGTCGACGGCCCCATCTTCGGCGTGCTCCTCCTGGTCACGGGCCTTGCTACCGCGGTGCTCGCGCTGAAGGGCGGAGACAACAGCAAGCTTATCGACGCCATCTTGAAAACGCTCCGCAAACCAAACGCCCTGACGGTGGTCACCGGCTTCATCCTCGGTGTGGTGCAATCAGCCACCTCGATGCCATTTTATGGCGGGCTGGCCCTGCTCTCCACGGCGGGCATTCCGCCGGAGATCCGCTACACGTCGCTGGTCCTCTACGCAACCGTGGCCCTGTCGCTGCCAACCTTGTCCGCGCTGCTGGTCGGCTGGGTCCGCGCCCGCCCGGAGAGTCCGGCGGGCCGCGGGTTTGCGTGGGCGCGTGCGAACCCCCACACTGTGACCCTGGCCGCGACGTGGGCGGTGTCCGACTTGCTCATCCTGCTCGGCGTCCTGCACTTGCTTTAAACCGGTCGCGAGTGGTGCACAATAGCGTGCATGAACCCAACACGTCCGCAACCGCTGGTCACCCGCATCGATCTTGATGCCATCGCGCACAACACTCGCGTCCTCGCAGCACAGGCGGGGCCCGCGCGCCTGATGTGTGTGGTGAAGGCGGACGCCTACAACCACGGCGTGCAGCGCTGCGTGCCGGTGATGGACCGCAACGGCGCGGATGCGTTCGGTGTCGCCACGTTCGCCGAGGCCCGCCAGGTCGCCCAGCTCACCGACAAGCCGGTCCTGGCCTGGCTGTGGACCCCGGGCGAGGAGATCCCCGCCGGCATCGAGGTCGGCGTCCCCTCGCTTGCGCACCTGGGCATGCTCAGTCTCGTATACACAACTGACGCGGCCGACCAAGAGGATCTTGTTGAGTCCGGTGGGTGCCGAGCACTCTGCGATCA